>NZ_JBEOWQ010000062.1:0-23101 GCF_040296145.1 Micromonospora sp. NPDC002296 | reverse complement strand
GTGGACCCGCGCACGGGCCGGCTGCGGCCCGCGACCGCGCTGGCCCGCGACCTGCTGGACACGGTGGAGCCGGTGCTGCGCGCCCACGGCGAGCACGACGTCGTCGCGGCATGGTTGGAGCGGCTGGGAGCCGACGGCACCGGGGCGCGGCACCAGCGGTCGGTGGCCCGCCGGGGCGGGACGCTCGCCGACGTCGTCGACCACCTCGCGGAGCAGACCGCGGGCTGACCCTGCCGCGGTGCCATCATCACCCGCGCCGTCCACGGCTCGGCGATCAGGGCAATTCCGCGCAACCAGCGGCGGGTGCCGTGGGTAATGCTGGAGAAGCCCCCGACCTGCCGATGGAGGCTCTTCCGTGAACCAGATCGCGACCACCCCGTTCCACCTGGACAGGATGGAACCCACGCTGATGAACCGCACCGCCCGGGCGTTCGCCGACCAGATGGCGGCCCGCCGGTCGGTACGACACTTCTCGGCCGAACCCGTGCCGCTGGACGTCGTCGAGGAGGCCGTCCGGGCCGCCGCGACGGCGCCCAGCGGCGCCAACCTGCAACCCTGGCGCTTCGTGATGATCACCGACGCGGAGCGCAAGCGCCAACTGCGGGAGGCCGCCGAGGCCGAGGAGATCGAGTTCTACACCCGACGCGCCTCGGCCGAGTGGCTCAATGCGGTGGCCCCGATGGGCACCGACTGGCAGAAGCCGTTCCTGGAGACCGCCCCGGTGGTCATCGTCGTGTTCGAGGTCCACCAGGGCCCGCAGACCCCGAGGCCCTACTACGTCAAGGAGTCGGTCGGCATCGCCATCGGCATGCTGATCACCGCCCTGCACCTGTCCGGGCTGGCCACACTCACCCACACCCCCAGCCCGATGCGGTTCCTCAACGAGATCTGCGAGCGTCCGGCCGAGGAGCGCGCCTGCGTGGTGATGCCGGTCGGCTACCCGGCCGAGGGGGTCACCGTCCCGGACCTGACCCGCAAGCCGCTGTCGGAGGTCATGGTCCGCCGGTAGGCGTCACCGCCCCAGATCCGCGGCGAAGAAGTCGAGCAGGGGCTGCACGTGCCGGTCCGGCCGGCGCCACTCGGCCAGCAGGTCCTCCAGCAGGTGCAGCTCCTCGACAAGTTCCCCGCCCCGGTAGCGGCGCAGCACCGGGTGGATGAAGGCGCTCTCGGCGGCCCGGTCGGGCTGCGGGTGCCGCTCGATGGCGAACACGTCGGAGTACGCGTCGCGGCCCCAGCGCAGCGAGAACGTGTAGTAGTGGCTCTCGCCGCCGAACCGCTCCACCGCGTGGTCCTCGGGCAGGTCCTGGTAATGGCGGGCCCCGCCGGCGCCGGGGTCGACGACGAGGACGTCGCAGAGGAACTCGAACTGGGTCCACAGCGCCGAACTCCAGTTGACCCGGTCCAGCACCACCCCGGTGAGCGCCTCGGCGTCGGCCTCCACCTTCTCGTACGGCAGCGGCGCGCCCTCGTACCGCTCGCGCAGCAGGGCGGTGAGCGTCCGCAGGTTGTAGCGGAACCCGTCGATGAAGGCCGAGGACGCCTTCTTGAAGTCCCGGTCCTGGGCGAGCGTGCCGGCGAAGTACAGCCCGTCGACGTCTATCGACTGCCAGTCGGGCCGGGTGACCGGCAGCCGCCCGCTGGGCACCCTCGCCGGGCGGCAGTTCTCGGCGAACATCGAGGTGTCCATGGCGAAGCCGGTGCAGCGCAGCACGGTCTCGTACTCCATGACGGCCGTCTCGCCGTCGGCGTGGGTGTAGGTCAGGTGCACCTCGTACTTGTCGCCCACCGGGCGGATCTCGTCGATGACGCAGTCGAGCACCGAGTGCAGGGTCTTGAACTGGTAGCTGTCCAGAACGGCGCCGTGGTGGCCCCGTACGTCGCCGGGGTGCTTGGTGTTCCAGGCCAGCCGCATCGGCCGGGGGCTGGCCAGGTGGATCATGGCGGCGTGCCCGAGGATCGCCGAGGCGGTCTCGAAGGCGGAGTTGCCCTTGCCGAGGATGAGCACCCGCTGGCCGGCGTAGTCGGCCGCGTCGGTGCTCATGTCCTCGTATCCGACCGCGTGCTCGATGCCACGCACGTCGGGGACGTTCGGGGGGCCCCAGCCGGCGGCCACCACGACGCAGTCGGCGTGCAGCAGCCGGCCGCCGGCCCGCACGAGGAAGCCGTCGTCGGTCTTCTCGACCCGTTCGACGGTGGTGTCGTAGCGGATGGCCAACCGGTGGTGCTCGGCGAAGTCGCCCAGGTAGCGGACCAGGTCGTCCGCGTTGGGGAAGTACTCGCGGCTGTAGTCGGAGAACGGCAGGTCGGCCGGCTCGTGCAGCAGGGAGTTCCAGTCCCAGCGCAGCCGGATCTCCGGGTCGGTGCTGGTCGTGTGCACCTTGTTCAGGGAGATCAGCCGGCGGTGCCGGGGGAACCGGCGGAAGAACTCGCCGGGGCTGGTCGCGCGTTCCAGCGTCAGGTAGTCGCTGCCGGCCTGCTGGAGGTAGTAGCTCAGCTGTAGGCCGGCCGGACCTGCGCCGATGATCAGGTAACGGTGGTGCTCGGTGCCTTCTGGCAGTTCGGTCATGGGTGCTCCCGCGTCGAGTACCCAAGACCATTGATGATAAATGCACTTAAGTCAATACATATCCGGGTTGGAGCGTGGCCCCGAAGGGCCGAGGCACACCCCCCAACGGGTTCCGCTCCGGTGCCGACCGCCCCCGACGGGTGGACCCCGGGGGCGGTCGGGCGACGTGGGCGCCGGCTCAGGCCGGCTGGGCGGCCGGCTCGCGGTGGCCGCTGACCTTCGCGGCCGGCATCGGGCCGCCGCGGGCGGTGCCGGTCATCTCGTCGCCGTCGATCGTCACGTCGAAGGCCAGGTCCATCCGCATCGGCCTCTTGATGGACTGGTACCACGACAGGCGGTTGCCCTCCAGCTGGAGGTCGTTCAGGGTGAGCGTTTCCTTCTCACCACGCGAAATTCCCTGTAGGACACCGTCCTCGCTGAACAGCTCGAGCTCGGTACGGCGGGTGCCGAACGGGGTGGCCACGGCCACCTTCCAGAATCCCTCGACAGACACGACGGCTTCCTCTCTTCCCGGTCCCGGGCGGGGTGATCCCCGAAGACAGCGCGCCCGGGCAGCGCCGCAACCCACGCTAGCCACCGCGCGGTCCACAGTTAGTCGCCATATTGCCGTCTTCGGCCCCCCGGGTGGACACAGCGGGTCAAGACGACGAGATTGACCTAAAGGGATCCGGAGCGTCAAACCGTCCGTTAAACGCGAACCAAACGGCGGCAGGCTGGGAGAACGTCGGGAGCAATGTGAAAGAAGCGCGGTCCGGGGCCACCGTCGCACGATGAAGTCGCACGATGAACCTGGGCCCGATCCGGTCGCCCTAATCCACTTTCCCCGCCCGCAGCAGGAGGAAACCAGGCACCCCAGGAATCAGATTCGCCACGTCGGTTGAAAAGGCCGGAGGAGTCCCTCCACCGGCCGGGTCCGACGCGCCGGCGGACCCTTTCCGCCAGGCGACAATTCCCTATCCCCAACCGCGCGCCGCCACGAAACCGCCCCGTGGAACACCGCCGCGGCGGCGCCGTCTGCCCTGTTCACGCCATCGGCTTTGGCAGAAGTCGATGGCTCTGTCGTAAGGAGACCTTACCGTGCTGGGTCAACGCGCACGCTCGCTCAGTCCCGGAATAGTCGCGATTCTACTCGCGGCCTCGCTATTTTTCATCATCGACGCCCGCGTTTCCGTCGCCGGTGCCGAGCAGGCCGCCACACGATACCGCTTCACCGAGCAGCCCATCGCCTACCCGGACGGCTACGACAAGTTGCCCAAGAGAACGATCCGGGACGTCAACCCGACGTACCACAAGATCCGGGCCTGGATCTCGTCGGTCGGCGCGAGCATCGCGCTCAACGACCTCACCGACCACGGCCGGGCCAACAGCATGTGCTTCGTGGACGTCCGCACCAACCACGTGGTGGTCACCTACGCGCCCACCGCGCCGAAGGAGGACCAGTTCACGCCGTTCATCCTCGACGCGGCGCCGCTGCCGATCGACGACACCATGGCGCCGATGGCCTGCGTCCCGGGCGACTACAACCTCGACGGCCGGATGGACCTGATGGTCACCTACTGGGGCCGGGTGCCGATCATGTTCCTGCGCAAGGCCGGCGCCACCACGGTGTCCAACGCGACGTACCAGCGCCAGGAGCTGCTGCCGCAGAGCTCGCCGGACGGCCGTTACCACGGTCCCAAGTGGCACACCAACGCCTCCCTGGTCAGTGACCTCGACGGCGACGGCAAGCCGGACGTGGTGATCGGCAACTACTTCCCCGAGTCCGACGTGCTCAACACCCGGGGCCAGGACAACGTCGAGATGAACGACACCCTGTCCAGTGCCACCAACGGCGGCGGCCTGCACGTGCTGCGCTGGCACTCGGCGACCACCGGGGACAACCCGTCGGTGAACTTCGTGGCGGAGCGCGGGGCGGTGCCGTTCAAGAAGTCCACCGGCTGGACGCTGGGCCTGGGCGCGGCCGACCTGACCGCGCGGGGGCTGCCGGACGTCTACGTCGCCAACGACTTCGGGCACAACCACCTGCTGCACAACATCTCCTCCCCCGGCCGGATCAAGTTCAAGGCGGCGATCGGGGAGCGCACCCCCACCACCCCCAAGTCGTTCGTGCTCGGCAACGGTTCGTTCAAGGGCATGGGCATCGATTTCGGCGACCTGGACCGCAACGGCAACTTCGACATGGTCGTCTCCAACATCACCACGGCCTGGGGCCTGGAGGAGAGCAACTTCGTCTGGATCAACCGGGCCCGCGACGAGCGCGACATGCTCGCCAAGCTGGGCAAGGGCGTCGCACCGTTCACCCAGGAGGCCCGGCCGCTGGGCATGGCCTGGAGCGGCTGGGGCTGGGACATCAAGTTCGGCGACTTCCTCAACAGCGGCGACCTGGAGGTCGTCCAGTCGCTCGGCTTCGTCAAGGGCAAGATCAACCGGTGGCCGTGGCTGCAGGAGATGGCCATGATGAACGACGACCTGCTGTCCAACCCGGCCATGTGGCCGAACCTGCAACCCGGTGACGACATCGCCGGCAGCCAGCCGCTGGCGTTCTTCGCCCGCACGGCCAGCGGCGAGTTCGCCAACATCACCAAGGAGGTCGGGCTCGACGTCCCGATCCCCACCCGCGGCGTCGCCACCGCCGACACCCGGGGCACCGGCGCGCTGGACCTCGCGGTCGCCCGGCAGTGGGGCCCGCCGGCGTTCTACGTCAACGAGGCGCCCAGCAAGGGCAACTTCCTGAACCTGCGGCTGTACCGGCCGGCGATCGGCGCCCCTGAGGGCCAGATGCTCTGCACCCCGGCGTACGGCGCCACCGTCACGGTGACCACGCCGGACGGCCGCAAGCAGATCTCCCAACTCGACGGCGGCAGCGGCCACGCCGGCAAGCGGAGCTTCGAAGTCCACTTCGGGCTCGGCAACAGCAGTGGCCCGGTCACCGTCGACCTGCGCTGGCGCGACCTGGGCGGCCAGCAGCACAGCACCAGCCAGCAGCTCACCGCCGGAACGCACACCCTCGTGCTGACCGACCGCGTCGAGGAGGTTCCGAACCGATGACCACGATCGCCCCGCCCCCCAGCATCAACACCGCCCCCGCGGCCCGCGTCGTCCCCGCCCCGGCCAAACCGGAGCCCGACCGCCGCTACCTGGCCCTGCGCAACTTCGCCCTCTCCATCAGCATCTTCAACATCTTCGGCTACACCCTGCTCGGCTTCGAGCAGCCGTGGCTGTGGCCCATCTTCGCGGTGCTCACCGCCTACGCCGCCGAGATCACCTTCGAGCTGATCCGGGCCTGGGCCAAGAAGGAGACCCCCCGGTTCCTCGGCGGCGGCGGCCGCCGGGTGTACGAGTTCCTGCTGCCCTCGCACATCACCGCGCTGGCCTGCAACATGCTCCTCTACGCCAACGACATGTTCCTGCCGATCGCGTTCGCCGTGATCGTCGGCGTCACCGGCAAGTACGTCCTGCAGGCCCCGGTCTACGGCCGGATGCGGCACTACATGAACCCGTCGAACTTCGGCATCACCATGGCGCTGGTCTGCTTCGGCTCCTGGATCTCCATCGCCCCGCCGTACGAGTTCACGGAGAACGCCAACACCTACTTCCGGGTGATGATCCCGATCATCATCGTCACCGCCGGCACCGTGATCAACGCGCTGCTGACCCGCAAGGTGCCGCTGATCGTGGGCTGGCTCGGCGGCTTCGCCATCCAGGCGTTCATCCGGCACTGGATCTGGGACGTCGCGCTGTTCTCCGCGCTCGGCGTGATGACCGGTGTGGCGTTCGTGCTGTTCACCAACTACATGATCACCGACCCGGGCACCACCCCGGCCAAGCCGATGAACCAGTTCATGTTCGGCTCCTCGGTGGCCATGGTCTACGGCGTGCTGATGCTGTTCAACGTCGTCTACACGCTCTTCTTCGCGGTGGTCGTGGTCTGCGGCATCCGCGGACTGGGCTGGTGGCTGGCGCACCTGCGCAAGAAGTCCCGGGAGCGGGCCGCCACGCCCGCCGGGCTGTCCCTCGGCACCCCCAGGCGCATCGCGTGATCCGGCGCGACAGGACGCACCGCGCCGGCTGGCGCGCCGCGCCGGCCGAACAGGTCGACCCCCTCAGGGCGATCGACGGACGAAGCGAGGAGCAGAAATGAGCGAACGCATCGCGGTCGTCGGGATCGCCTGCCGATATCCCGACGCCGAGAACCCCAACCAACTGTGGGAGAACGTGCTCACCGGCCGCCGGGCGTTCCGTCGGCTGCCCGACGAGCGGATGAACTCCGAGGACTACTACTCCCCCGACCCGACCGCGCCCGACCGGTTCTACTCGGCCAAGGCCGCCGTGATCGAGGGCTTCGAGTTCGACCGGGTCCGGTACAAGATCGCCGGCAGCACCTTCCGGTCCACCGACATGACGCACTGGCTGGCCCTGGACACGGTCGCCCGGGCGCTGGAGGACGCCGGCTTCCCCGACGGCGAGGGGTTGCCGCTGGCCACCACCGGGGTGGTCATCGGCAACACCCTCACCGGTGAGTTCAGCCGGGCCAACCTGCTGCGACTGCGCTGGCCGTACGTGCGGCGCACGGTCGGGGCGGCGCTGCGCGAGCAGGGCTGGGGCGACGCCGAGGTCGGCACGTTCCTCGACGAGCTGGAGCCGCGCTACAAGGCGCCCTTCCCGCCGATCGACGAGGACACGCTGGCCGGCGGCCTGGCCAACACCATCGCCGGGCGGGTCTGCAACCACTTCGACTTCAAGGGCGGCGGTTACACCGTCGACGGCGCCTGCTCGTCGTCGCTGCTGTCGGTCTCCACCGCCTGCAACGCCCTGGCCAACGGCGACCTCGACGCCGCCGTGGCCGGCGGGGTGGACCTGAGCATCGACCCGTTCGAGGTGATCGGCTTCGCCAAGACCGGGGCGCTGGCCACCGGGGAGATGCGGGTGTACGACCGCAACTCCAACGGCTTCTGGCCGGGCGAGGGCTGCGGCATGCTGGTGCTGATGCGCGACGAGGACGCCGTGGCGCGCGGGCTGCGGCGGCACGCCGTCATCGCCGGCTGGGGCTACTCCTCCGACGGCAAGGGCGGCATCACCCGGCCCGAGGCCAGCGGGCACCGGCTGGCCATCCGCCGGGCGTACGAGCGGGCCGGCTACGGCATCGACTCGGTCGCCTACCTGGAGGGCCACGGCACCGGCACCGCCGTCGGCGACGCCACCGAGCTGACGGCGTTCACCGAGGCCCGGCAGGAGGCCGACCCGGCGGGCGCGCCCGCCGCGATCAGCACCGTGAAGGGCAACTTCGGCCACACCAAGGCCGCCGCCGGGGTCGCCGGGCTGCTCAAGGCGATCCTCGCGGTACGCCAGCAGGTCATCCCGCCGGCCACCGGGCACGTCGACCCGCACCCGGTGCTCGACGTGGAGCGTCCCGCCGTGCGGGTGCCCGCGACGGCGGAGCTGTGGCCGGCGGACAAGCCGGTCCGGGCGGCGGTGTCCTCGATGGGCTTCGGCGGCATCAACGCCCACGTGGTGGTCGAGAGCGCGGAGAACGGCCGGCGGACCCGGATCGGGGCGACGACGACCGCGCTGGTGCGCTCCCGGCAGGACACCGAGCTGCTGATGTTCGACGCGCGCACCCCGGAGGAGCTGGGCTCACGGCTGTCGGACCTGGCACCGTGGGTGGGCCGGCTGTCGTACGCCGAACTGGGCGACCTGGCCGCGACCCTGGCCGGGAAGCTGGTCGGCCGGCCGGTGCGGGCGGCGGTGGTCGTCGCGTCGCCCGAGCAGGCGCGGCAGCGCCTGGAGCGGCTGGTCGAGCTGGTCGACTCCGGCGAGCGTCGGGTGATCGACGCGACCGGGGGCGTCTTCCTCGGCTCGGTGGGTTCCGCCCCGCGGATCGGGTTCCTGTTCCCCGGCCAGGGCGCGGGCCGGCGGGCCGACGGCGGCGCGCTGCGCCGCCGGTTCGAGGAGGTCGACACCCTGTACCAGGCCCACCAGCCGCCGCCCGGCGCGGACCTGGTGGCCACGGCGGTGGCGCAGCCGCGGATCGTGACCGCGTCGGTCGCCGGCCTGCGGGTGCTGTCGACGCTCGGGGTGCGGGCGGTCGGGGCCACCGGGCACAGCCTCGGCGAGCTGACCGCGCTGCACTGGGCCGGTGCCATGGACGAGGCGACGCTGATCGCGACGGCCGGCGCGCGTGGCCGGATCATGGCCGACGCCAGCGCCGGCGACGGCACGATGGCCAGCATCTCCGCCGCCCCCGAGGTGGTGGAGCCGCTGCTGGTCGGCACGCCGGTGGTCATCGCCGGCTACAACAGCCCGCAGCAGACCGTGGTCTCCGGTCCGGTCGCGGCGGTGGAGCAGGTCGGCGCGCTGGCCGAGCGGTCCGGGCTGTTCTGGACCCGGATCGCGGTGTCGCACGCCTTCCACTCGGAGGCCGTCGCCCCGGCCGCGGTCGCGTTCGCCGAGCACCTGGGCGGCCTGCCCTTCGCCCCGCTGTCCGATGGGATGGTCTCCACGGTCACCGGGGACGTGCTGCCGGCCGACACCGACGTGCCCGACCTGCTGCGCCGGCAGGTGCTGGACCCGGTGCGGTTCACCCAGGCGGTGCGCCGCCTAGCCGACGACGCCGACCTGCTGCTGGAGGTCGGTCCGGGTCGGGTGCTGCGCGGCCTGGCCGCCGACATCGCCCCGGAGGTGCCGACGATCTCGCTGGAGACCGACAGCCTGTCGCTGGCGGGCCTGCTCAGCGCGGTCGGCGCCGCGTACGCGGCTGGTGCGGCGGTGAACCACTCGGTGCTGTTCCAGGACCGGTTCACCCGGCCGCTGGAGCCGGGCCGGCCGCTGCGGTTCTTCGCCAGCCCCGCCGAGTCGGCGCCGGCCGGGGACTTCGCGGTGGCCCGTGCCGGGGGCGAGCCGGCCGCCGTCGCGGTGCCGGCGGCCGGCGTGTCGGTCGCGGCCTCCGGGCCCGGCGCGACGGTCGACACCCTGGAGCTGCTGCGCCGGCTCGCCGCCGAGCGGGCGGAGCTGCCGCTGGAGGCCGTACGGCCGGACAGCCGGCCGCTGGACGAGCTGCACCTCAGCTCGATCACCGTCGGGCAGATCGTCAACCAGGCCGCCCGGGAGCTCAACGTGACCGCCCCGACGCTGACCTCCAGCTACGCCACCGCCACGGTGGCGGAGATCGCGCAGATCCTCGACGAGGCCGGCGGTGGTGGCGACGCGGAGGAAGCGGAACGGTCGATCGCCGGGGTGGCCCCGTGGGTCCGGGCGTTCGCGGTGGACCTGGTGCCCACCGAGGCCGGTCCGCGGGCCGGTGCCCCGGTCGAGGGCGGCTGGCAGGCGTTCACCGCCGGGCACAGCCCTCTCGCCGAGCCGTTGCGCACGGCGCTGCAACAGGCCCGGGTCGGCGGTGGGGTGCTGCTGTGCCTGCCGCGCGACTGCCAGCCCGAGCACATCCCGGTGATGCTGCGGGCCGCCCGGGCCGCCGTGTCGCAGGGTGGCGCCGTCCGGTTCGTGGCGCTGGGTGACCGGCGCAACGCGGCCGGCCTGGCCAAGACGCTGCACCAGGAGCACCCGGAGATCACCACGACGGTGATCACGCTGCCGCTGGCCGACGAGCCGTCCGCCGACGACGTCGCGGCCACGGTGGCCCGGCTCGTCGCCGACGTGGCGGCGACCGCCGGATTCAGCGAGGTCAACTACGACGCCGACGGCAACCGGTACGTGCCGGTGCTGCGGCCGGCGTCCCTGCCGCCCAACGGCGGGCCCGGCCTCGGGGTGGAGGACGTGCTGCTGGTCACCGGGGGCGGCAAGGGCATCACCGCCGAGTGCGCCCTGGCACTGGGGCGGGACACCCTGACGGCGGTCGGCCTGATCGGCCGCTCCGACCCGGCGGCCGACGCGGAACTGGCGGCCAACCTGGAACGGCTCACCGCCGCCGGGGTGCGCTTCCACTACGCCCGGGCGGACATCACCGCCCTGGACGAGGTGAAGGCGGCCGTCAACGACATCGAGCGGGTGCTCGGCCCGGTCACCGGCGTGCTGCACGGCGCCGGCCGCAACGAGCCGACCGCGGTGGTCAGCCTCGACGAGGCGACGTTCCGGCGGACCATCGCGCCGAAGATCGACGGGCTGGAGGCCGTGCTCGCCGCGACCGACCCGCACACGCTGCGGCTGCTGGTCACCTTCGGCAGCATCATCGGCCGGGCGGGGCTGCGCGGCGAGGCGCACTACGCCACGGCCAACGACTGGATGACCGACCTGACCCGCCGGGTCGGCGAGGACTACCCGCACATCCGGTGCCTGGCGCTGGAGTGGTCGGTGTGGTCCGGCGCCGGCATGGGCGAGCGGCTCGGGGTGCTGGAGGCCCTCACCCGCGACGGCATCGCGCCGATCCCGGTGGAGGCCGGCATCGCCACCCTGAAGGAGGTGCTGGCCAGCCCGTCCGCGCCGCAGGCGCTGGTGGTGATGGGCCGCGCCGACGGCCTGTCCACGGTCACGCTGGAGCGGCGCGAGCTGCCGCTGCTGCGCTTCGTCGACCGGCAGCAGGTGCACTACCCGGGCGTGGAGCTGGTCGTGGACGCCGACCTGACCGCCGACGACGACCTCTACCTGCCCGACCATCTGCTCGACGGGGACCTGCTCTTCCCCGCCGTGCTGGGCATGGAGGCGATGGCGCAGGCGGCGGCGGCGCTCACCGGGCGCACCGAGGCCCCGGTGCTGGAGGACGTCGAGCTGCTGCGCCCGATCGTGGTGCCGCCCTCGGGCAGCAACACGATCCGGATCGCGGTGCTCGCCGCGGCCGACGGCTCGGTCGAGGCGGTGGTGCGCAGCAGCGACACCAACTTCCAGGCCGACCACTTCCGGGCCCGGCTGCGCTGGGACCAGCCGCTGCGGGTCGAGGCCCGGCCGGGGACCGCCGCCGCGCGGCTGCTGCCGATCGACCCGGCCCGCGACCTGTACGGCCCGGTGCTGTTCCAGGGACGGCGGTTCCAGCGCCTGCTGGGCTACCTGGACCTGGCGGCGACGAGCTGCACGGCGCGGGTGTCCAACCGGCCGGTCGACTCGTGGTTCGCCCGGTACCGGCCCGGCGACCTGGTGCTCGGCGACCCGGGCACCCGGGACACGGTGATGCACGCGTTGCAGTGCTGCGTGCCGGACGCGACCCTGCTGCCGGGGGCTATCGAGCGGCTGTACCTGGCCGACCCGAAGGTCGCCGCCACCCTGGACACCGTCACCATCCACGCGGTGGAGCGGCTGCGCCAGGGCGACACCTACCACTACGACGTGGACGTCTGCGACGGCGACGGCAACCTCGTCGAGCGGTGGGTGGGGCTGCGCCTGCACGCCGTACGCAAGCAGGACGGCACCGGGCCGTGGCTGCCGGCGCTGGTCGGCCCGTACCTGGAGCGGCGGGCCGGCGCGTTCCTGCCCGACGAGCTGCGCTGCGTCGTACGGCCCGACGACCCGGACGCCACCGGCACGCCGGCCCGGCGCCGGCAGACCGCCCGGGCGGTGAGCTGGGCGTTGGGCACGGAGACGACGGTGCGTTACCGGCCCGACGGCAAGCCGGAGGTCGACGGGGACGTCCGGATCTCCGCCTCGCACGGCGCCGGGGTCACCTTCGCCGTCGCCGGCGCCTCGGCGGCGGTGGGCTGCGACGTGGAGCTGGCCTCGGCCCGTTCCGCCGCCGAGTGGGAGGGCCTGATCGGCCCGGACGGGGTCGCCCTGTCCACGCTGCTGGCCCGGGAGCAGGGCGAGGACCTGTCGGTCGCCGCCACCCGGGTCTGGGGCGCGGTCGAGTGCCTGCGCAAGAACGGCCACACCCGGGTCGACCTGGTGGCCGAGCCGAACGGAACGGCCGGCTGGGTCGCCCTGCGCTCGGGGGCGGCGCGGGTCGCCACCTTCGTCACCGCGCTCAACGACATCGGCGACCCGGTGGTGTTCACGATGCTGGCGGAAGGAGTCAGGTGAGATGGAGTCCTACTACGAGTACCGGCACCTGGTGGGTTTCGAGGAGACCAACCTCGTCGGAAACGTCTATTACGTCAACTACATGCGCTGGCAGGGCCGGTGCCGGGAGATGTTCCTGCGGGACGAGGCGCCGGAGGTCCTGGCGGACATCCGCGACGACCTGAAGCTGTTCACGCTCAAGTGCGAGTGCGAGTTCTTCACCGAGATCACCGCGTTCGACGAGTTGTCGATCCGGATGCGGCTGGAGGACCTCACGCAGACCCAGATCGGCTTCGCGTTCGACTACGTGCGGCTGCGTGACGGCTTCGAGGAGCTGGTGGCCCGGGGCCGGCAGCGGATCGCGTGCATGCGCGGCCCGAACACCGACACCCGGCCGACCCGGGTGCCGGACACGCTGCGCGCGGCCCTGTCGCGCTACGCGGTGCCCCTCGCCGCGGGCGGCCGGCGGGTGTCCGAAGGCGTCGGGGAGGGCTGAGCCGTGACCGGAGCGGACCAGCGGCCGACCGCCGGCCCGGCGACGATGCCGACGCCCGCGGCCGACCACGCCGAACTGCGGGCGGTCATGGGGATGTTCGCCACCGGCGTGACGGTGGTGACGTCGGGCCGGGACCTGCCGCACGGCATGACCGCGAACGCGTTCACCTCCGTGTCGCTGGACCCGGCGATGGTCCTGGTGTGCGTGAAGCGCAGCGCCGTCATGCACGACACCGTCCTGGCCCAGGGCACCTTCGCGGTGTCCATCCTGGCCGCCGACCAGGAGGGGCTGGCCCGGTACTTCGCCAGCTCCAGCAGGCCCCGCGACGAGCGGGAGTTCGAGACGGTGCGGTGCGAACCGGGCCCGCACACCGGCGCGCCGATCGTGACCGGGAACGTGGCCTGGGTGGAGTGCAAGCTGGCGGCGGTGTACGACGGCGGCGACCACTCCATCTTCCTCGGCTCGGTCCTCAGCACCGGCCGTGGTGACAGCAGCGACGCGCTGCTGTTCCACGGCGGCCGGTTCCGCGAGGTCGGCAAGGGCTGATCTGATCGGCCACCGACGGCCGGGCGGCCACGCACCCCGCGTGGTCGACCCGGCCGTCGCCGTGCGGGCCGGGCGCGGGAACCACAGGGCGGGCGCGGGAACCAGCAGCAGGGCGGGCGCGCGAACCAGCAGGGCGGGCGCCGGAACCAGCAGCAGGGCGGGCGCGCGGGCGACCTCGTCGGGGTCCCGGGCGGACACGACGAGGCGCAACCGGCGGGAAGCACCGGTTGCGCCTGGATCGACGGGTCGGACGGGTCAGGCCTCGTGGACGTGCATCGGCAGGCCGCCCCGCACCCGCAGGGTCAGCATCGGCTCCGGCACCACCTGGTAACCGGGGCTCAGCGACAGGCGTAGCTGACGGGCCACGCAGGCCAGGACGAACACCGCCTCCATCAGCCCGAGGTTGTTGCCGACGCAGAAGCGCGGGCCGGCGCCGAACGGGATGTAGGCGTACCGCGGTCGGTCGGTGCGCCGGTCCGGGTCGAACCGATCCGGGTCGAAGCGGTCCGGGTCGGGCCAGAACTCCGGGTGCCGGTGCAGGGTGTACGGGCACAGCACCAGGTCCGCGCCGGCGGGCACGTGCCACCCGCCCACGTTGTCGTCGGCCTGGGCGACGCGCGGCAGCAGCCACACCGGCGGGTACAGCCGCATCACCTCGTCGACCACCATCGCGGTGTACCGCAGCCGGTGCAGGTCCTCGTACACCGGGTTGCGGTCGCCGAGCACCTCGACGGCCTCGGCGTGCATCCGCTCCCACACCTCGTGGTGCTGGTCGAGCAGGTAGAAGGTCCAGGTGAGGGTGCTGGCGGTGGTCTCGTGCCCGGCCAGCAGCAGGGTCACCAGCTCGTCACGCATCCGCTGCCGGGCCACCCCCGGGTCGGTCTCCCGGCTGGTCGACTCGATGAGGCGGGACACCACGTCGTCGCGGCCCTCGGTGCCGCCGGGCTCCGCCCGCCGGTGCGCCACCAGCCGGTCGACGATCTCCTGGAGCTCGGCGCGGGCCCGGCGGAAGCGCAGCTGCCGGGGCAACGGCACCCAGGTCGGCACGGCACTCAGCGACATCATCTCGAAGATCGCCTGGTCCTGGACCGCCTCGAACGCCTCGCCGATCCCGCCGAACTCGCTGAGGTCGGCGTCGAGCAGCGTCCGGCCCAGCACGCCGAGGGTCAGCTCGGTCATCTCGTGCCGGATGTCGACCGGGTCGCCGCCGGCCATGCGTTGCAGCCGGGCAGCCATCCGCACCGCCTCCTCGGCGACCGCGTCGGCCTGACGGGCGATGCGGCGCGCCTGGAACACCGGCTGGATCACCTTGCGCTGCTTGGTCCACAGCTCGCCCTCGCTGGTCAGCAGGCCGTCGCCGAGGGTACGGCGGGCGTGCACCAGCCCGATGCCCTTGTGGTAGTTGCCGGGGTTCTCGGCCAGCACGTGCTTGGCGTGGTCGGGGTGGTTGAAGAAGTAGAGCGTCTTCGGCCCCAGCGGCAGCCGGACCGCGTCGCCGTGCCGGGCGGAGACCGCCCGCATGACGTCCAGCCGGTTGCGGGCCATCCGCCCGAGCAGCACCGGCGCCGTCCAGGGCGACGGCCCCGGCGGGCGCAGCCGGCCCCGGTCGGCGACGGCGGTCACGGCTGCACCCTCGCGCCGACCCGGAACCGCTCGGCCACGGCCCGCCGCCACACCTCGTAGGCGGGCAGGCCGTCGGCCGCCGGTCCGGCGGGGATCAGCTCGTCGGTGATCCGGCCCGCCTCGGCGGCGGAGGTCCGGCAGAACACCCGGGCCGCCAGCTCCGTGTGCGGCACCAGCAGCCCGGCCCTGATCCGGGCCTGCGCCGCGAACGCGGAGGCCTGGGCGACGAACGGGGCGTGCTCGCCCGCCCGGGTCAGGAACAGCCGCAGCTCGTCCTCGGTGCAACCGCCCGCGTACGTGGCCGCGAGCCCGGCGCCGCTGTAGAGGTCCTGGTGCCGGGCCGGCGCGAACCGGTCGATGAGGTCGGCAGCGAGCGCCGGATCGCACCCGGCGACGAACCAGGTGGCCCGGCCGATGCCCTGGTCGATGGCGCGGGCGGCGTACGAGGCCGGGCCCTCGGCCGGCCACGGGAAGTCGGTCACCGCGCGCCGGCCGTGCACGTACTCGTCGGTGTGGAAGTACGCCTGGTGGAAGCCGTAGCCGTCGTGCACGAGCCAGCGCAGCAACGGGTCGGTGCCGGCCGCGAGAGCCCGCCGCCACAGGAACTTCGGCAGTCGGGCGAGCGCCCAGCCGATCCCGACGTACGCCATGTAGACGTGCCGGTCGCCGGTGCCGGCGAGGAACTCGGCGCTGCGCCGAGGGGTGCCCGGGGTCAGCGCGTCGACCAGCGCGAAGCCCATGGCCGCGCCCTCGTAGGCGAACCCCTGGAACCGGGTGGGCAGCTCGGCGAGGTCGGTGTCGACGTCGGTCACCCGGCGTGCGCCGGCGGCCGAGGAGAGCCCGGTCAGGAACGACGAACCGACCGTCTCCAGGATGGTGCGGGCCTCCGGCCCCTTGTCGTGGAACCCCCGGGTGGAGACGAGGGTCTCCGAGACGTCGGGGGTAAGGACGCGGCGCCTGAGCGCCCTGATGGTGCCGGCCACCTGCTGCTCCAATACATCCAGAGTTGACGATCCAACTGCCTCATCCTCCGGGCCGACCGGTGCCCGCCGCCACTTCCCGGTTGCCCTCTGACCTGCGGTGGAACGGTCGAGACGACGGCACGCTCGGAGTAGTTCGCCGTCGCCGAAAGGGGCACGATCGAGCCGCCCGCCAGGTCCGGCAGCCGCGACGCGCCGCGCGTCCCACGCCGGTCGCGGGCGGAGAGGAACTCGCGATGTTGGTACTTGTGACGGGCGGTACGGGCTTCGTCGGCGCGCACACGGTGGCGGCGCTCGCCGCAGCCGGACACCGGGTGCGGGTGCTGGCCCGCGACCCCGACCGGGTCGCCCCGGCCCTGTCGCCGCTGTCGGTGCCGGGCGACGCGGTGCAGGTCGCGGACGGCGACGTCACCGACGAGACGGCGGTGGCCCGGGCCGTCCGCGGCGTCGACGCGCTGGTGCACGCCGCCTCGGTCTACTCGTTCGACAGCCGGTGGCACGAGGCCACCCGACGCACCAACGTACGCGGCACGGAGGTGGTGCTGGCGGCGGCCCGCCGGCACGGGGTGGGGCGCTCGGTGCACGTGTCGACGTTCGGCGCGCTGCTGCCGTCCCCCGCCGGGACGGTGGGCCCGCAGTCGCCGCCGAGCACGGCCCGGGAGACGTACCTGGCGAGCAAGGCCGCCGCGGAGCGGGTCGCCCGGCAGCACCAGGCGCAGGGCGACCCGGTGGTGATCAGCTACCCGCCCGCCCTGCTGGGCCCGGACGACCCGAAGCTCGGCGACCAGAACGCCCGGTTGCGCAACGTGTTGCGCGGCCTGATGCCGATGTGGCCCACCGGCGGCTTCCCGGTCGGCGACGTGCGGGACACGGCCGCGCTGCTCGCGGAGCTGGCCACCGGGCCCGCCGGGGTCGGCGACCGGCACCTCGGCCCGGGCCGCTACCTGCGCACCCGCGACTACGTGGCGGCCGTGCGCGAGGTGACCGGCCGTCGGTTGCCCACGCTGTTCCTGCCGGCCCGGGCGATGCTGCCCTTCGCGTACGCCACCGACGTGGTGCAGCGGGTGTGGCCGTGGCACATCCCGGCCGAGTACGGGGCCTGCTACGTCTGCGCCTGCGACGCCCGCCCGGAGGACGCGGCGCGGTCGGCGGGGCCCGAGCCCCGGCCGTTCACCGAGACGCTCGCCGACACCGTGCGCTGGCTGCACGGTACGGGGCGGCTCACGGCGGCGCAGGCCGGCCGGGCCGCCGCACCTGCCGACCCCGCCGCGCCCGCGGCGGGATCCGTCCGAGCCGCGGCAACGCCGCGGAAGGAGGCACGACCATGACCGTCGCAGAACCGCATTCCGCCCGCTCGTCCGAGGCCCGCGCCGTCGCGGCCTACCGCCAGGTCCGGGAGACCACGGCGGCCCTGCTGGCCCAGGCGCCCCCGGAGGCCGGCGCGCAGCCGGTGGCCAACTGTCCGGGGTGGACGGTCCGGGACCTCGTCGCGCACCTGGTGGAGATCTGCGCGCGGGTGCACGGCCGGGCCACCGGGTCCGCTCCCGGGCCGGTGCCCGACGGCGGGCTGCCGGAGCTGCTCGACGAGTGGGAGCGGTTGAGCGGGCCGGTGGAGGAGTTCCTCGCCGGTCCGGGGTCGATGGACCGGCACATCCTGGTGATGGACGCGTTCACCCACGAGCTGGACCTGCGTCAGGCGCTGGGCGTGCCGCCACCGGTCGACCATCCGGCGCTGCCGGTGGCCTCGGGCGTCCTGCTGACGGGGCTCTCCGCCTCGCTCGACGGCCACGGCCTGCCGCCGCTGGCGGTCGAGACCGAGCACGGGCGGCACGTGGCGGGAACGGGCGAGCCGGCGGCCACGATGTCCGGTCCGTGGTACGAGGTCTATCTGTCGCTGGCCGGTCGCCGCACCACGGCACAGATCCGGTCGCTGCGGTGGAGCGCGGATCCGGGGCGCTGGCTGCCGGCGTTCACCTGGGGGCCGTTCCGGGTGCCGGAGTCGTCCGGTGCCGAAACCGTACGCTGAACGCCGGTTGCGACGCGTGCGCCGGTCGGCGTCCCGGCCGACCGGTGCCCCCGTCCCACCGGCCTGCTCCCCTTCCCCCTGGGAGGTCCTTCAGGGCGCGTTGCCGGGTCCCGCGCGGCCCGCGCCCTCATCCCCGGGTGGCGACGCCGCCGCCCGGTCCGTGGCCCCGGCGCGACCCCGGGCCCGGGGTGCGGGGTCGCCACCGCCCGGTGGCGGCGGTCACGACTTGGCCCCGTGCAGCATCCGCGACGGCCGGTTGGTGCGCCGGTCGTTGCGGGCGAAGCCGTGCCGGGTCCGGCTACCGGGGGTGCTGCTGTCCAGTTCGGGCAGCGCGATCAGGATGGGCAGGTCGAACACCCCGGTGTGGTGCAGCTCCAGGTCCACCGTGAGGTCCTCGCCGACGGCGACGGTGAGCGCGTCGTGGGAGCCGACCGCCAGGGGCCGACGCATGGACGGCCGGGCCGCGATGTCGTCGAGCGCGATCGCCGCGGCGCGCAGGTACCACTCCCCCTCCGGCACGTCACGCAGGACGTACTCGCCGGAGGCCTCCAGGATGTCGCAGGAGGCCGGCAGGCCCTGCACGATGGGGCTGTCGAAGATGCCGACGTACACCTTGACCGGCACGTCGACCTGGGGCAGGACGAGGCGTCCGCTGATGCTGGCGCGGCGGCGCGGGCCGGCCGTGCGGGTGCGGGCCAGCTGCGGGATGCCGTGCTCGGCCAGCCACCGGTACCGGGCCGGCGAGATGCCCACGCTGCGGGTGAACCGGCTGATGAAGGTGCCCAGGCTGTTGTAGCCGACCGCGTAGGCGATGTCGGTGACGCTCATATCCGTCTCGAGCAGCAGGTTCTTGGCCTTGTAGAGCCGGATCGCGGTCAGGAAACGACCTGGCGAAGTGCCCGTCTTGGACCGGAAGAGCCGGGAGAAGTAAAAGCGGCTGAGAAAGGCTGAATCGGCCATTGCGTCGAGCGACAGCGGTTCGTGGTAACGATCCCACATGATCGAGATGGCTCTTTCGACGGCGTTGTGCACGGCGAATCAACTCCATTCGGTGAACACGTTGGAGACACTCCGGCCGCATGCCGGGCACGATGTGCCCGTGCGCCGGGCGCCGGCCGCGGGGTCGTCCCCACGACCGGCGACGTGGTCCTGCCCAAGGGTCGCCACGACTTCGTCGTCGCACCGTATCGGAACAGGTGTTCGATCATCCGGTGAAAACTGCGAAGAATCGCCAGTTCACCGGTGTGGTCGGGCAGCGTAAGTGCGAACCGAAACCCCTCGAGTCGCCCTTACTGTGAGTGTCCTAAGCGGTCCGGATGGGTTAGGACGATACCATGCATGGAGATCAATAAATACGGTGGTTTCCAATGTTCTCACTCGCAGCGACGTGACTTAATCTGACAGTCGCAGCGATTATCCGAATTGTTCGACGATGCGCGCCGTGTCCGGACATGATCAGTGCGGGACCGGGAGCTGGCCACCCAGCCACCGGGCCGCCGCCATCGCCGCCCAGGAGCAGATCTCGACCAGCGTCCGGTCGTCCGCGCCGACCAGCCGGCAGCCACGCACGACCCCCGGGTCCACCTGGTAGGAGGCGAAGGCCACCAGCAGCGCCAGCCGACCGACCGGCCGCTGGTTCTCGGGCAGCCCCCCGACGAGCTCCTCCACCCAGTCCCGGCTGATCCCCCGCGGGCCGCCGCGCCAGCCGACCAGGTTGACCAGCACCAGGTCGCGGACCGCCTCGGGCACCGAGCGGCGCCCCGCCTCGTCGATCGCGGCGCAGGCCCGGCCGAACGCCTCCGCGATCGCCGGGTTGCCGGCCGCCCAGGACAGGTCGGCCGGCAGCGGCGCGGCCGGCAGCAGGTCCAGGGACCGGCCCGGCTCGTGCGGACGCCGCGACGCGCTCATCATGGCGTGGCCGAGCACCCGCAGCACCATGGGCAGGGCGACCTCCGGCACCCCGGGTGGCAGCGGCACGTCGCGCAGGAACACGTTCACCACCCGGTTGAGGTAGTGCAGCAGCACCGCCACCCCGGCCAGCTCCGGCATCTGGGCCGCGGGGAACGGCGGCCGGTCCGGCCGGGTCCGCCCGTCGGCGGGCATCGCCCAGGCGACGATCTCCTCCAGCGCCGCCCCGCCGACGCCCGGTTCCAGGTCCGCTCGGGTGGGCCCGGCGGGGCCGGCGCTGCCGAGCAGGTCCAGCGCGTTGTTGTGGATGGTCGCGCAGTACGGGCAGGCGTTGCCCAGCGAGACCGCGGTGGCCACCGCCTCCTTGGCCGCCCGCGGGGCGGCGCCGGGGACGACCAGCGCCTCCCGGAGCAGCATCCACGCGGCGGCCAGCGCCTCGGGGGCCGGGGCATGCAGGGCCACCGGCGGCGCGAGCACGCCGAAGTCCCTCTCCACCTGCTTGTACACCTCGGCCACCAGGCCACTCGCCCGACCCCGACGCACCGCGTCGACGTATCGGATCTGCGTCAACCCGAGCGCGCCCAGCACCGGTCGCAGCACACTTGCCGGCATCACGCACCTCATCCATCTCTATGAATTAAATACAGGCTATCGGCGAAAAGTGCCTTCATCCAGTACTCAGTACGGTCGAACCGCGCCGTCGGTCGACCGCCGAACGGTTGCAGTAGGCAACCTGGGAGAGCATCGGACCTGCGAAGACGTGCCATCATGGGCCAACGGAATCGCTGCCTGACCGCCGTCGTCGGCGTTTCCGTGTCGCCCCGCAGCCCCGTCGGAGATCGCTGCGGCCAGCGCCGGCAGCGCTCCTACTCTGCTTTGGGGCGCGATGTCGCACGGCTGGCCCGGCCTCGCCCGAGCAACGAGGAGAAGGCTCATGGAAACCACGACGAAACAGCCGGGAGTCAGAGTCCCGCTGATTGACGAGGACAAGGCGGAGGGACGCACCGCCGAACTCTACGAAGAAATCAAGGCGGTCACCGGGCTGCCATTCGTGCCGGACATGTTCCGGCTCACCTCCACCAATCCGCGGCTGCTCGCAGTGGTGCTCGCCGGGTACGGCGGCGTCTTCGGCGGTGACACGCTCCCCCGCCACCTCAAGGAACTGATCTCGGCCTGGACGTCCAAGCTCAACGGCTGCCCGTACTGCGTCGGGACGCACAGCTGGTTCCTGAGCCAGTTCGGCGGCAGCGACGAGCTGCTCGAGGCGGTGTCGGACGCGAACACCGCCGAGGAACTGCCGGTCGACGAGCGCACCATGCCGCTCATGCAGCTGGTGACGAAGGTGAGCACCGGCGCGTACAAGATCACCGACGCGGACTGGGAGAAGGCCGCCGCGGCCGGCTGGAGCGACGCCGAGATGCTGGAGGCGGTCTTCTGCGCCTGCCTGTTCGCGTTCATCAACCGGCTGGTCGACGCCACCGGGTTGGGCTCGTCCGTGGACCGCAGCCGCATCGCGCGGCTGTCCGACGAGTGACTCCCGGCCGGAAAGGGACCCCGTCATGACCCAGTCACGCGCAATCCTGCTGACCGGCGCCTCGTCGGGCACCGGCATGTCCTCGGGCAGCGGCAAGGCAACCGCGCTGCGGTTGCACCGGGCCGGCTGGCCGGTCTACGCCACCGGGCGCAACGTGGAGGCCCTGGCCGACCTGGCCGACGAGGGCATCACCGTGCTCTACCTCGACGTCAACGACGAGGAGTCGATGGCCGCGGCGGTCAAGCGGATCACCGACGAGCACGGCGCGGTCGGCACCCTCATCAACAACGCGGCGTACAGCCTCAACGGCACCATCGGAGAGACCCCGATGGACCAGGTCCGCGCCCAGTTCGAGACGAACGTCTTCGGGCTGTGCCGGCTCACCCAGATGGTCCTGCCGGGCATGCGCGAGCAGGGTGGCGGGCGGGTGATCATGATGTCGTCGATCTTCGGCATGTTCGCCACCCCGGGCCGGGGCTACTACCAGGCCACCAAGCACGCGCTGGAGGCCATCAGCGACTCGCTGCGCCTTGAGGTGGCTCCCTTCGGCATCAAGGTGGTGGTGCTCCAGCCGGCGCCCATCCTGGGCGGCTTCGTCCCGGACAGCGTCGCCGACCTGGGCATGGACTCGCACGAGAACCCCGCGCTGTACCGGGAGTTCTGGGAACACTTCGTCGACTGGCACCAGGCGTACCGGCTCAGCGACAACCCGCCGCTGCGCGGCAAGATCGCGGTCCGGGCGGAGAACGTCGCCAAGGTTCTCGAGACGGCGGTCTCCACCCCGAACCCGCGCATCCGGTACCGGCTCGGCATGCCGCCGCGGCTGCTGCCGAAGATGCGGGCGATGATCGGTGAACGCGGGTGGGAGAAGTTCGTCCGCGCGTTCTTCCCCGTACCCTGACCGCGGGCACGAGCGGCGCCGACGGATCTCGTCGGCGCCGCCTTCCGTTGCCCCGGGTGCCGTCACGTCGTGCCCGCCCGTCAGGTCCGCGGGTCGAGGCGCAGGGACGCAGCCCGCCCGCCGCGCGGACGCAGCCACAGCAGGGCGAGGGCCACGGCCAGCACCGCGCCGTCGATGACCAGCAGGAAGGCGCTGAATCCGTCGATGCCGTGCCCGTGCTCGACCACCACGTCCACGCCGGCCTGGCGGGCCGCGTCGTCCAGCGGGGCCGGCGCGACGCCGGTGCCCACGCTGAACCGGTGCGCCCCGGTGGCGGTCGACCCGTCGGTGAAGGTGACGTGGTACGCGATCGTGTAGTCGCCGGCGGCGCCGATGCTCACCGGCAGCCGCAGCCGCGTGGAACCGGCCTTGGTCGGCTCGCCGTCGGTGACCGTCCGGCTCTCGACGTCGAGCACCGCGACGTGTGACTCTCCCGCGTCGACGCCGGCGTCGAAGTCCAGGGTCACCTCGGCCGGCGCGGCCGCGGCCACCCCCCCGGCCGGGGGGGGCGCGGGGCCCCGGCCCCCCTCGGCCCCGCGCGCGCCC
>NZ_JBEOWQ010000061.1:0-23485 GCF_040296145.1 Micromonospora sp. NPDC002296 | reverse complement strand
TGTTCATCCGGTTCTACTGCCCACCCCCCGGCGGCCGGCCCCCGGGCGGGGGTGCCGGCCGGGCGGGGGCCCCCGCCCCGGCCCGGGCCGGCGTCGACTCCGGCCGGCGCGACGGGGTGGTCGCCGCCGGACGGGGTCGCCTGGGTGCCGCCCGGGCCCGCGGCGGAGCTGGTCGCGCTCTCGGCCGCGAAGCCCTCGGCGAGGATCAGGTCGGTGCCCAGCGGCAGGTGCGGGCCGTGCCACTCGACCGCGCCGACGGGCAGCACCGCGAAGTCCGCCGCCCCGGCGACCGCCGCCAGTTCCCCGCCGGGGACCCGGGCGACCAGGACCAGCCCGCCGTGGGCGAGCCAGGCGGCCACGTGGTCGCCGCCGGGGGACACGTCCGTCACGCCGTCCACTTCGCCGCCTCCCGGCTGGACCGCCGGCCGCCCTCCAGCCGACCGGAGACCACCATCACCACGAAGATCAGAACCACCTGGAGCATGCCGTACGCGGCGGCGGTGCCGACCTCGAACGAGTACATCCGGTTGTTGATCTCCACCGAGATCGGCGCGGTCTCCGAGGTGTAGATGAGCACCGAGGCGACGAACTCGCCGACGCCGTGCACGAAGGCGAGCAGCGCGCCGGCCAGCACGCCCGGCAGCATCAGCCGCAGGGTGACCGTGCCGAACGCCCGCCACCAGGACGCGCCGAGGTTGCGGGCGGCCTCCTCCAGCGACGGGTCGAGCTGCGCCAGGGCGGCCGAGCTGGACCGGAACACCAGCGGCAGGAACCGCACGAAGTACGCCAGCGGCATGATCCAGAAGGTGCCGATCAGCACCTGGCCGAAGCTGAACGCGTTGCCGGTGCTGAACGCCGAGATCAGGTTGATCGCCACCACCGTGCCGGGCAGCGCCCAGGCCAGCATGACCGCCACGTCCAGCAGCCCCCGGCCACGGAAGTTCAGCCGGCGCACCGCGTACGCGATGAGCACGCCGACCACGACGCAGGCGACGGTCGCGATCAGGCTCATCTGGAGCGAGTTCAGGATCGGCTGGAACGCCCGGGGCTCGGAGAAGATCGTGACGAAGTTCTGCATGGTGTACTGCGCCGGGATCACCTCGGTGGTCCACGAGCCGTCCGCGGAGAACGCCACCAGGGCGATGGTCGCCACCGGGGCCAGCAGCACGGCCGTGGCCAGCAGCGACGCGGCCAGGGCGAGCCACTTGCCCAACGGGTTGGTGATCTCACGCCGGTGCGCGGCGACGCCCTTGGACTGGGAACGGTAGCTGCGCCGCCCCTCGTACCAGCGCATGCCGAGCAGGAACAGCACCGAGACGACGCCGAGCACGGAGGCGTACGTGGAGGCCATCGGCAGGTCGCCGTTGGTGCGGTTGATGTAGATCTGCATGGTCATCGTCTGGTCCACCCCGAACAGCAGCGGGGCGGTGTACGACGCCAGCGAGGTCATGAACACCAGCAGCGACGCGGAGACCAGCGCCGGGGTGAGCATCGGCAGCAGCACCGTGCGCCAGACCCGGACCCGGCCGGCCCCCAGGTTGTACGCCGCCTCCTCCACCGACGGGTCCATCCCGCCGAGCGCCGCCGAGGCGGACAGGTAGAAGTACGGGTACATGGTGAACGTGTGCACCACCAGCACCCCGGCGATGCCGCTGAACGGCAGCACCGGGTTCTCCGCGCCGAAGATCTGCTGGAGGCCGCGCGGCAGGATGCCGGTCTCGCTGTAGAGGAGCTGGAAGGAGATCGCCCCGATCAGCGGCGGCAGGGCCGCCGGCACCAGGATGATCGCCTCGATCAGCTTGCGCCCGGGGAACGAGAAGCGCTTGAGCAGGAACGCCATCGCCACGCCGACGATCCCGCAGAGCAGCACGCTGGCCGCGGAGATGATCAGTGAGGTGACCAGGGAGGACCGGGCCACCCCGGCGCTGGTGAGGAAGCTGCCGTAGTTCTCCGCCCCGTCCACGCCGACGCTCTCGGCGAAGGTGGCGAACATCGGCTGCACCACGTACCCGAACAGGACCAGCGCGAGCGGGAAGACCAGCACGTACGGGAACCAGCGGGAGCCGGTGCCACCGGCGAACCGGGCGGCGAGCCCGCGGCGCGGGCCCGGCGGCGGCGTCGGGTCCTTCGTCACCGGCGCGACGGTGGCGGGGGTGGGGGTCGCGGGGATGGTGCTCACGGGCGCACCACCCACATCCGCTCGCGGTTGAGCAGCAGCCCGACCTGGTCGCCGACGGCGATCCCGGCGGGCACCTCGACGGCGGCCACCTGCACCTGCTCACCGGCGGTGTCGACGACCAGGTTGGTGGCCATGCCGGTGAACTCCAGGTCGACGATCCGGCCGGGCAGCGCCCCCGGGTCGGTGGTCGAGGTGAGACCGATGTGCTCGGGGCGCACGGACACCAGGGCGGTCTCCCCCTGGCTCAGACCGTGGTCGGCCGGCGCGGGGACGACGATCTCCCCGCCGCCGGGCAGCCCCACCGTGAGGGTCTGCGCCGTGGCGGCGAGCACCGGCAGGGTGAGCACGTTGCTGCGGCCGATGAACCGGGCCACGAAGCTGGTGGCCGGGCGGTGGTAGATCTCCTGCGGGGCGCCGATCTGCTGCACCCGGCCGGACTGCATGACCGCGATCCGGTCCGACATGGCCATCGCCTCGGCCTGGTCGTGGGTGACGTAGATGCCGGTGGTGCCGGCTTCCTTCTGGATCCGGCGGATCTCCGTCCGGGTCTCCTCGCGCAGCTTGGCGTCGAGGTTGGACAGCGGCTCGTCCAGCAGCAGGGTCTTCGGCCGGATGACCAGGGCGCGGGCCAGCGCCACCCGCTGCTGCTGGCCGCCGGACAGCTCGTCGATGCGCCGGTCGCCGTACCCGGCGAGGTGTACCTGGCCGAGCGCCTCCTCGACCCGCCGCCTCGAATCGGCCCGGTTGACCTTGCGGATCTTCAGCCCGTACGCGACGTTCTGCGCGACGCTCATGTGCGGGAAGAGCGCGTAGTTCTGGAACACCATGCCGGTGTCGCGCTTGTTCGGCGGGCGCCGGGTCACGTCCTCCGTGCCGAACCGGATCCGGCCCGAGGTGGGGAAGTAGAACCCGGCCACCATGCGCAGGGTGGTGGTCTTGCCGCAGCCGCTCGGGCCGAGCAGGGTGAAGAACTCCCCGGCGGCGATGGTGATGTCGACGTCGTCCACGGCCGCGGTGTCGCCGCCGCGCGCGAAGCGCTTGCTCACCGACTCCAGCGTGACATCGATCATGATGCCTTTCTCCTTCTGCGGTACCGGACCGGGGTCGGTCGTGTGACGGGTGGGCGGTGGACCGGAGGACGGGCACCTGACGCCTCCGGCGGGAGGGGCTCCCCTCCGCACACCGTCCGGGCGCCCCGTGGACGGGCGACGCCGGGGGCGGGAACCTTCCCGCCCCCGGCGTCTGCTGGTCAGCCCTTGTTCTTGATCTGGCTGTTCCAGTGGTTGATCCACTCGGTCTCGTTCTTGCCGATCACGTCCCAGTTGACGTCCAGCGGCTTGAGGTTGAGCTGGGCCAGCCACTCCGGCTTCTCGGCGATGTCCACGGCCGGGATCTGGAAGTAGTCCTTGGCCAGGTCGGCGCGGAGCTTGTCGTCGAAGAGGAACTCCATGAACTTCTGCGCGCCGGTGGTGTTGCCGCCCTTGACCGCGGCGATGCCGTCGACCAGCACCGGGGCCCCGGAGGCCGGCATCACGTAGCCGAACGGCATGTTCGACTGGTTGGCCTGGAGCAGGACGTCCTGGAGGTTCCAGGCGCTGAGCGTGCCCTGCTGACGGGAGAGCTTGAGGTACAGGTCGGCCGGGTTGGCCGCGTACGAGCCGGTGTTGGCGTCGAGCTTCTTCAGCCAGTCGTAGCCGGGCTGCGGGTTGCTGCCGTCCGGGGACTGCCGCATGATCATCGCGGAGTAGATCGACCGCATGGTGCCGGACGCGGCCACGTCCCGAATGATGATCTTGTCCTTCCACTCCGGCTTCAGCAGGTCGTCCCAGTCCTTCGGGGCCTGCTCCGGGGTGAGCGCCTTGTTGTTGTACATGATGACCTCGGGCAGCAGGATCTCCCCGAACCAGCGGCCCTCGGCGTCCTTGTACTTGGCGTCCATCTTGCTGGCGAACGCCGGCTGCCAGCCGGTCAGCAGGTCCTCGGACGCGCCGGCGGAGAGCCCCTGCTGGGTGCCGCCCCACCAGACGTCGGCCTGCGGGTTGGCCTTCTCCGCCCGGACCCGCTCCAGGATCTCCTGCGCGCCCAGGTTGAGGATCTCGACCTTGCCCTTGTACTCGGGGTACTTCGCGGTGAACTGGTCCACCACGTAGGTCGAGACCTTCTTGTCGCGGGCCGTGTAGATGGTGAGCTTCTCGGCGCTCGCGCCGCCGGACGCGCCGGGGGCCGCGTCGTCGTCACCGCCGCCGCCGCAGGCGGTGCCGGCGGCGAGGACGGTGGCGAGCGCACCGGCGAGGAGAAGACGACGTCTCATGGGGTACCTCCGAGGGAAATAAGGGGAAACTCGTGGGTCAGGGGCTGGAGAGCAGGATCGGCAGGCCGGCCGCGGCGGCGGAGAGCGCGTAGCTGACCGCGCCGTGCAGCACGGCCCGGTCGCCGAGCACAGCACGGCGGACCTCGGTGACGCTCGGCACGGCGGCGTCGACCAGCGACTGGAGCCGGTCGACGGCCTGGTCGTCGAGCTGGGCGGCGGCCCCGCTGAGCAGCACCCGACCGGGGTCAATGACGCAGACGCAGGAGACGATCAGCCGGGACCAGGCGGTCAGCACCTCGTCCAGGTACGCGGCGGCCCGCTCGTCGGCGCGGGCCAGCGCGACCAGGGCGGCCACCGGCGCGTCCGGCCGGCGCCCGGGGGCCAGCGCGACCACCCGTTCGGCGATGGCGTTCTCCGACCAGCGGGCCTCGAACGGGCCGATCCCGTCGTGGCCCCGGTCGGCCGGGTCGAGCGGCAGAAAGCCGACCTCGCCGGCGGCCCCGCCCGCGCCCCGGCGGACCTGGCCGTCGAGCACCAGGCCGGCGCCGATGCCGTCGGCGACGTGCAGCAGCAGCAGGTCGGCGACGTCGCTGCCGGCCCCGGCCGCGTGCTCGCCGGCCGCCATCAGGTTGACGTCGTTGTCCACCACCACCGGCACCCCGAGGTGCCGCTGCACCGACTCCCCTATCGGCCGGCCCTCGACGAGGCCGACCGAGGGGGCCAGCCGGACCGCCCCGCCGGAGGAGACGCCGGGCGCGGCGATGGCCACCCCGCGCAGCGCCGGCAGGCCGTCGCCGGCCAGCTCGGGGACCGAGCGGCAGATGGTGTCGATGATGTCGCCGGTGAGCCGGACGGCCCGGTGGGCTACCACGGTGCCGTCGCTGTCGGCGATCTCGCAGCTGATCCGGGACGGCTCCAGCGAGACGGCGGCGACCAGCTCGGCGCGCGGGTTGAACTCCAGCATCGCCCGGGGGCGGCCGGAGCGGGACGCCCCAGGCCCCCGCTCGATGAGGTACCCCTCGGCGATCAGCTCGCGCACGAGCGGGGTGAGCGTGGCGGGGCTCAAGCCGGTGAGCTCGGTCAGCTCGGCGCGCGAGAGCAGCCGAACCTGGCGGGCGGTGGAGATCACGGACAACCGCTTGATCTCCTTCGACCGCTCCCGGCTCACCGGGCTCGTTGGTGGCGTCACCACGTCAGTCACACTTCCTTCCTACGGCGAACGAACTATGGAGTCAAGTAACGAAACCGTCTCGGGGTTCGGCGAACCCCTCTTCGAACAGGGGAAACGTCCCCCTTTGGCACCGCAGTCGGGTTGGGCGCATGCGGCCACGCAGGCACTGATGGGGGCAGCTCGGGCACACTTTCTTTCTTTCGCAAAGAAAGAAAGACCTTGCAAAGCATTGACTGGCCGCCGCGCCGGTCCTTAGCGTCACCGGGCGAAGGCCTTCCAGTGTGTACGGACCACCGTGCCGCTGCTGTACCCGGTGACCCTGCGCCCCTGGGCGCCCACCGTCCTGTCCCCCACTCGCCGTCCGATCACGACTCCCGCGTCGACGCCCCGCGTCCGACGACGGTGGTCGCTGCCCGGACATCGTGGTTCCGGAAGGATCTGCATGCGAATCAAGGCGTTCCTGCTACCCACGGCGCTCGCCCTGGCTTTGTCCGGGGTGCCCGCCGCCGCTCTCGCCTCCCCCGCCGCCGCCGACGCCGTCGACCTGGACGTCCTCTTCGTCAGCGCCCACCCCGACGACGAGGCGGGCAGCCTCGCCACCCTCGGTCAGTGGAAGGAGCGCTACGGCGCCAAGGCCGGCGTCGTCACCATCACCCGGGGCGAGGGCGGCGGCAACGCCGTCGGCCTCGAGGAGGGCCCGCCGCTCGGCATCATCCGGGAGCGCGAGGAGCGCACCGCGATCGGCAAGGCCGGCGTGAAGAACCTCTACAACCTCGACCGCGTCGACTTCTGGTACACCGCCTCCGCCCCGCTGTCCGAGCAGATCTGGGGGCACGACGACACCCTGGCGCAGATCGTCCGGGTGATCCGGCAGACCCGGCCCGAGATCATCATGACGATGAACCCGTCGCCGACCCCGGGCAACCACGGCAACCACCAGCAGGCCGCCCGGTTCGCCGCCGAGGCGTTCCAGGCCGCCGCCGACCCGGCCGCGTTCCCCGAGCAGATCAGCAAGGAGAAGCTGAAGCCGTTCCGCGCGGCGAAGTTCCTGCGCTCCGGGGGCACCGGCACCTCGGCCGCCGGGCCGCAGTGCGCCACCAGTTTTGTACCCACCGTGCCGACCGACCAGGTCTTCGGCGTCTGGGAGGGCACCCAGAGCAGCACCGGCAAGACCTGGGCCGCGATCGAGGTCGACGCCCGGCGGGAGTACGTCACCCAGGGCTGGGCCAACAGCGCCGACGCCGCCACCGACCCGACCAAGATCCGCTGCGACTTCTACACCCTGATCGACAGCCGCGTCCCGTACGACCCGGCGGACACCTCCCCCGAGGCGATCCTGCGCGGCTCCGTGCTGCCGAACGTGGCCGGTGGCCTGCCCAAGGGCTCCGAGCTGTACCTCACCACCGACCGGTTCGACCTCGCCCCCGGCGAGACCGTCAAGGTCACCGCGCACGTGCGAGCGCCCCGGGACCGGGCACTGGCCGCGCCGCGGATCGACCTGCGGCTGCCGCAGGGCTGGACCGCCAAGGGCTCCGGGACGCTGAACAGCGCCGTACCGGCCGGCAAGGAGCGGACCAGGACGTTCACCGTCACCGTGCCGGCCAACGCCGACACCAGCCAGCAGCAGCTCATCGGCGCGACCCTGACCACCCGCCAGGGCGTCGGCCGCACCGACCGGGCCGTCCGGGTCGTCGCCGACGTGCGCGGCACCCTGGAGCCGCTGGAGGAGGTCGGGGTGTTCCGGCAGTGGGCCGGCGAGGGCGGGTACCCGCAGCTCGACACCCTGATCAAGCCGGTGCTCACCGTCGGCTCCGGCAAGAGCCGGCCGGTCCGGATCGACCTGCGCAACCACGGCGAGGCCGCCCAGAGCGGCACCGTCACCCTCGGCCTGCCCGCCGGCTTCACCGCCGACGCCACGACGAAGAGCTACGCCGACCTGGCCCCCGGCGCGACCGGGGCGGTCACCTTCACCGTCACCGCCGACGCCAGCCTGCCGACCGCCAACGAGGGCGGCACGGGCGGCGACTACGGCATCACCATCACCACCACCAGCAACGCCGGCAGTGCCGTGGAGACCGGCGCCCTGGAGGTCATGCCGACCACCGAGGTGCCGCAGGCCGGCCCTAACCACGCCGTCGACGGCGTGGCCTCCCCCGGCGAGTACCCCGGTGAGGAGCTGGACTTCTCCCGCATCTGGGAGGGACAGGCCACCACCCCGCAGGACGCCTCGGCAAAGGGCCGCATCGCCTGGACCGCCGACGCGCTGAAGGTGTACGTGCAGGTCACCGACGACGTGCTCGGCACGAAGGTCGTCCCGGAGGACTGCAAGCGGCAGCGCCGCACCGACAGCGTGGAGATCATCGTCGACCCGAAGGGGAACTCGGCGGACACCTCCACCGTGTTCAAGGCCGGCATCTTCCCGATCACCGACGACCCGGCCAACGGCAACCCGCCGTGCTGGCAGCGCGACGCCGACAACCGGCAGGGACCGGGTGCCACCACCGCGCCGGGGATGACCGTGGTCAGCAAGGTCACCAGCCCGTACGCGGGCTACACCATCGAGACGAGCATCCCGTTCGCGGTGCTGCCCGACGCGGTGGACCCGGCCCGGATGGGCTTCAACGTGCTGGTCTACGACTCGGACACCCAGGACCTCAGCTCCCAGTCCCGGCTGGGCTGGTCCACCTTCACCGGCGTCCGGGCCGACCCGTACCGCTACGGCCTGGCCACCCTGCCCGGTTACACCCCGGCGCAGCAGCAGCCCAGCGCCCCGGTGTTCCCGGACACCTCCGCCCGCAGCGTGCACAGCCCGCAGACCATCGCCCAGTCGGCGGTGGACGGGGTGGCCCCGGCCGCCGTGGCCAAGCTGCCCGAGAAGGCGCTGCGGCTGACCGACCAGCGCCGGGTGGCCGGCGGGGTGCTGGTCACCCTGCGGGCCGACCGGGCCGGCACGGCGTACCTGTACGCCTGGAACGGCACCACCGCCCTCGGTGACAAGAAGGTCGAGCTGACCGCCGGCCGCCCGGTGACCGTCGTGGTCCCGGTCGCCTCGGGCCGGCCCAGCGCCCTGCTGGCCGCGTTCGAGTCGAACGGCTCGGCCCTGGCCAGCAAGCTCCCCCTGAGCTGACGCACCAACCGGGGCCTGTCGGCGACGCATCCGCGTCGCCGACAGGCCCCGCGCCTTGCGCCCCGCGCCCCGCGCAACGGCACGGGTGGCCTTCCTTCCGGCGCTGCGTCACCGCTGGATCCCGGAATCTGCGCGCCTGGAGGGATCGGGTGGGGGGTCAGCGTAGGCGGTAGACGGCCATTCGGGTGTTGGTGTAGCGGAGGTCGGCGAGGGTCGCCAGGTTCGGGGACTCCGGGGCGACCTCGCGGTCGACGACGAGCCAGCGGACGCCGTAGGAGTCACGCAGCTCCGCCAGGCCGGCGGCCGTGGGGGCGGCGAACGCGGCGTCGTTCGCCGACAGCCGCTCCTGATCCCAGAACGGCGCGTACGGGCCGCCGGGCAGGCCGACCATCCGGGGCGCGAACGCCCACCCCTCCACCAGCACCGCGCGCTCGGTGTACCCGCTCAGCCAGAACGACCGGGCGTCGCACCAGCCGCTGACCACCGCCCGGCAGTGCACGTTGGTGGCCACCACGTCGTCCCGGTCGCTGTGCTCGTGCACCCAGCGGGCCGCCGCCACCCGGGAGGCCGGCATCCGCTCCACCGGGTACGCCCCACCGTTGGGGAACCGGTTTGCGGCGGCGGCGTCCAGCACCAGCCCCGGCGCGCCCGCGACCAGGGCGGCGGTGAGCAGCACCGCCGGGCCCCGGCCGGCCAGCCCCGGCCAGCGCCCGACCAGCGCCGGCCAGCAGAGCTGCACCAGCAGCGCCACCGCCAGCAGCGCTCCCGCCCAGGTCAGCAGCGGCAGCACCGACGCGTACGACGGGGCGGCCGGCGCGGCGGCCGGGTAGCGCAGCTGGACGGCGGTGAGCAGCACGGCGAACCCGGCCGCCCCCGCCCCGAGCAGCGCCCGGCCCCGGGCGCCCAGCGCGGCACGGTCCAGCAGCTCCACCCAGCCCCACGCGGACAGGATCACCCCGAACGCGAACCCGGCCCGGGTGAAGTACTGGTTGCTGCTGCCCGGGTGCCCCACCAGCAGGTAGATCGCCGGGCCGGCGAGCGCCCCGCCGAGCAGGAACACCTGCACCGGCTCCAGCCGCCAGCGGCGCAGCCGCAGCAGCGCCACCACCCCGGCCAGCCGGAGCTGGAGGTTCAGCAGGAACGCGACGAAGGTCAACACCCACAGCAGCGCCGCCGGCCGCCCCGGTAGGACGTACGGGCGCAGCCCCGAGAACGGGTCCACGCTCACCCCGTGGCTCTCGAACGCGAACAGCACCGCCGTGGCGAAGAGCTGCGCGGCCAGCGCCAGCCCGGCCGCCACCAGCACCGCCCTGGGCAGCCTGCGGCGGAACGCCAGCGACACCACCGCGACGAACGCCAGCGCGGCCAGCACCACCGGCACCGAGCTGGCCTTCGCCCCGGTCGAGGCGGCCAGGAACAGCCCCGCGAGCACCCATGCGCCGCGCCCCAGCACCGGCACCGTCGACCCCCGGGCCCGGCCCACCACCTCGCCGAGCGCCGCGATCAGCGGCAGCAGCAACACCCAGCTGTACGTCATCGACGGGCTGCCCCAGACGATGAAGGTGGCCTGGGTGCCGAAGAGCTGGCGGACCCCGTTCTCGTAGCCGAACTCGCCGACGGTGAACATCAGCGCGGCGGCGGCCACCCCGGCGTACGACCGGCCGGTGACCCGCCAGCCGACCACCGCGACCAGCACGGCGGCCAGCGCGCAGAGCGTCGGCACGCCGAGCCGGAAGAAGACCGTCGGCAGGTCCACGCCGCTGACCAGGCTGGCCGCCGCGAAGTGGGCGAAGCCGAACCAGTGGTAATGCAGCGGTTCCCCGGCGACCTGCGGGACGTCCAGCGGCGCCTGGTGGGTGGCCGCGCCGGCCAGCGAGAGCTGGAACGCCAGGTCGATGTACTGCGCCTGCCCCTCGTCGGTGGGCAGCACCGGGTTGACCCGCAGGAACGACTCGTACAGGTAGAGGGTGAACCCGGCGACCACCCCGGCCAGCGCCCACGCCCACCCGGTCGGCACCGGGGCGTACCCGGACACCCGCCAGTGCCGGCGCAGCCGGGGCACCGCCGCGAACGGCGCGAGCACCGCCAGCGGCCAGAGCCACAGCAGGTGGGGCACCCCGGCGGCGGTGAACACCGCCCAGCCGGCCAGCTCCAGCACCAGGCCGACGGCCGCGCCGAACGCCAGGTCCTCGACCAGGGTGTGCGGCCGGCGACGCAGCGCCCGGAACACCAGCGTGCCGGGCAGCAGCACGGCCAGCAGCAGGTACCCGGTCCACCGGGCCAGGTCGGCCGCCGGGGTGCCGGTGCCGATCAGGACGGCCGCGACCACGGCGTAGCCGGCGACGGCCGGGGCGTACCGCAGGACGGCCGGGCGGGCCGCCGGGGCCACGGGCCCGGCCGCGCCGGACGGATCGGGGCCGCCGGACGGATCGGGGCCGCCGGACGGATCGGGGCCGCCGGACGGATCGGGGCCGGACGGGTCCCCGGTGGCCAGCGCGGTCACCGGAGGCTGTCGGCCAGCGCGGCCGGCCCGCCGGGACCGGCCGGGGCGGCACCGGCCTCCGGCGCCGGCTCGGTGTCGGTGTCGGTGTCGGTGTCGGCGGCCACGAAGTATGCCGGGCGGGCCTGCACCGCCGTGTAGATCCGGGCCACGTACTCGCCGAGCAGGCCGAGGCAGAGCAGCTGTACCGCGCCGAGGAACAGGATCGCCACGTACAGCGAGGGCCAGCCGGTGACCGTGCCCCCGGCCAGCCAGGCGACGACCGCCACCACCACCAGCAAGCCGCAGACCGCCACCCCGGCCAGCCCGAGCCAGGTGGCCACCCGCAGCGGCGCGGCGGAGAAGCTGGTGATGCTCTCCGCGGCCAGCCCGGCCATCCTGGACAGCGGGTACTTGGTCCGGCCGGCGGCGCGCTCCTCACGCTCGTAGGCGACCTCGCCGCTGGGGAAGCCGAGCCACGGGACCACCAGCCGCAGCACCGGGCTGCGCTCGGGCAGCTCGCGCAGCGCCTCCACGGCCGCCCGGCTGAGCAGCCGGAAGTCGCCGGCCTGGGCGGGCACCTGCTTGCCGACCAGCCGGCGCATCAGCCGGTAGTAGCCGGCGGCGGTCCACCGCTTGAACCGGGTGTCCCGGCTGCGATCGGCGCGGACCCCGTAGACGATGTCCAGGCCGTCGGCGCGCGCCCGACGCAGCATCTCGGCGATGGTCTCCGGCGGGTCCTGGAGGTCGGCGTCGATGCTGACCACGTACCGGCCCCGGGCCCGCAGCACCCCGGCGACCAGGGCGGCCTGGTGGCCGCTGTTGCGGCGCAGCCGCAGCACCCGCAGTTGCGGCCAGCGGGCGCGCAGCCCGGCCAGGCCCGCGGCGGTGCCGTCGGTGCTGCCGTCGTCGACCGCCAACACCTCGTACGGCTCGTCGAGCGCGTCGAGGACCGCGCGCAGCCGCCGGGCGAACAGCGGCAGCACGCTCTCCTCGTTGAACATCGGGACCACCACGGACAGTGCCGGCTCCGGTCGCGTCACGGGGCTGGCCTCCGTCTCGTCTGCGCCGTCGGACAGCCGAACGCTATCAGCCGGAGCCCGGCCCGACGGCCCCGCGCGCGACCCGGAATGCCGCGCCCGTCGGGTCAGTTGCCGCAGGCCGTGGCGGGCAGACCGGAGACCGGCACCGGGGACCGCCCGGCCGGGCGGGCCTTGCCGGCGAGCACGTTCGCCAGCGCGGTCATCGACGCCCGGCCGGAGGAGTACGTGGCCAGCAGCGTCGGCGACTTCGCCTTCGCCAGCAGGTACGGGGTGTCCATCGCCACGGTCACCGCGGCGTCGGCGCTGAGGTCGGCCGAGCCGTCGCCGTACCCGACGAGGTGCACCCTCGTGCCGCCGCTCGGGACCACCTTCACCCCGGCGGCGGTGAGCGCGTCGGTCAGCACGGCCCGGGTCTTCTCCCGCCCCCCGGAGGAGGTGACGGTGACCGGGCCGCGCACCCCGGTCGTGCAGGAGCCGCGCAGCACGGTCACCGCGCCGGCCGCCAGCGCGTCCGCGGCCTGCCGGTGCGCGGGGCTGTTCAGCGTGGACATCGCCGGGGCGGGCGTGTCGGCCAGGGTGAACTTCATGGTCAGCACCCGGGTGACCGCCTCGACCAGCCGGTCCCGGGGCAGCGAGCCGTCGCGCAGCGCGGCGAGCAGCCCGTCGTACGCCTGGGTGACGTTCGGGGGCATCAGGATCAGGTCGTTGCCGGCCTTCAGCGCCCGCACCGCCGCCTCCCCCGGCGCCCAGCGCTTGGCCGGTGGCATGTTCATCCCGTCGGTGACCACGACGCCCTTGAACCCGAGCTCACCGCGCAGCACGTCGGTGAGGACCTTGCGCGAGAAGGTGGCCGGGGTGCCCGGGTCGATGGCGGTGACGTCGAGGTGGGCGGACATCACCGCCAGTGCGCCGGCGTCGATCCCGGCGGTGAACGGCGGGAACGCGGTGCCGTCGAGCACCTTGCGGCGCTGCGGGATCACCGGGACGTCCTTGTGCGAGTCGGTGGCGCTGAGGCCGTGGCCCGGGAAGTGCTTGACGCTGGCCGCCACCCCGGCGCTCTGCAACCCCCTGACCGCACCGGCGACCTGCGCCGAGGCCCGCTTCGGATCTGCGCCGAAGGACCGGGAGCCGATCACCGTGCTGCGGGTGGCGAGCACGTCGGCGACCGGGGCGAAGTCCATGTTGATCCCCATCGCGGCCAGCTCGGCGCCGGCGGCCCGCCAGGCCGCCTCGGTCAGCGCCGGGTCCCCGGCCGCCCCGGCGGCCATCGGGCTGGGCAGCAGGGTGACGCCGTCGGTGATCCGGGTGACGATGCCGTACTCCTGGTCGGTGCCGACCAGGAAGGGCGCGGCGCCGGTGGGGAGCTTCCCGGCCGCCTCGCGCAGGCCGGCGGTCAGCTCGTGAACCTGCTTCGGGTTGTCCACGTTGGTGGTGGCCTGGTTGCCGGCGGTCGGGTCGTCGGCGCTGAAGCCGACCAGGATCAGCCCGCCCAGCCGGTACTTCGCGACCATCTCCGCCGGGGTGGCCACCCCGGCGAGGGACCTGTTGCCGGCGGCGGAGCCGTCCGAGACCTTCGTCGCCGAACTGCCGTACGCGTACGGCATCAGCACCTGGCCGACCAGGTCCTCGTCGGCGAGGGTGCCGACCAGGGCGGCGGCCCGGGCGGCCGGGTCGGCGGCGGCGGGCGGGCCACCGGACGCGGTCGGTTCCGGCGCGGCCGTGCTGGCCGACGGCGTGGGACGGGGCCGGTCCGGCTCCCCCGAGCATCCGGTGACGAGCACAGCGGTCAGGGCGGCGAGCGCGACGCCGGCACGTCGCGGGGTAATCGACACGCGGACCATCCCACCAGTTCACCCCTTATCAGGGCAACTTGACCTGGTCAAACATCACCCCGGTCGAGCGCGTGGGGGCAGCGCCACCCCCAACCGGACGCGCGGCGGGCGCGGTTCAGCCGACCCGGGTGAGCAGGGTCACCGGCGCGCCGTCGCCGGCGTACCGGTAGGGCTCGAGCTCGGCGTCCCACGCGGTGCCGAGCGCCTTGTCGAGGGCGTGCGCCAGGGCCTCCGGGGCCCGGGCCGCGGCCATGATGGCGCGCAGCCGGTCCTCGCCCAGCTGGATGTCGCCGGCCGCGCCGACGGCGGCCCGGAACAGTCCCCGGCCCGGGGCGTACATGAAACGCTCGCCGTCGACGCCCACGCTCGGTTCCTCGGTCACCTCGAAACGGATCATGGGCCACTGCCGGAGGGCAGCAGCCAGCTCGGCGCCCGTCCCCGGGCGACCGGTCCACCCGCACTCGGCGCGACGGGCGCCGGGGTCGACGGGCTGAGCCGTCCAGTGCAGGTTGACCGGCGCGGCAAGGACGCGCGCGATCGCCCACTCGACGTGCGAGCACACGGCGAGCGGGGTCGAGTGGACGTATACGACGCCACGCGTTGGCACGGTGACCTCCCGGAGAGCGAGGTGCGTCTTCCCCTACGACCTCGACCACCCGAGTGGGCTGTTGCAACACATGATGACTGCTGTGACGGATGGTGCGCCAGTGAATCGGGGAATTCGCCGGAACGGGCGCTCGGATCCGCCCCGGCCCGGGCGTCCGGAGCGGCGGTCCCGGGTCGGCCGGCGAGCGGGTCCGACCCGGCGGAATGCCGGGCCGGAGCCTGTGGTTGTGCCCTTCGGACAGGCACGGTGACCAGCCAGGCATCGCGGTCGTGTAAAGTTCTCTCGGCGGCTTGTGCCGCGCACAACTTCGACGGACCGAGGCTCATTCCGAGCCTCACCCGTCACAGCCCCCGGACGTTACCGTCCTCCCGTACGTCTCAAGGAGTACCTCCGTGGCGAGCAACACCTCTAAGACCGCGCGCGCGTCAGTCCGGGCCGGCCAGGCAGGCCAGGGTGGCGCCCTCAGCGTGCTGGGCGAGTTCAAATACGTCATCCCGCTCAACGGCGGCAAGCACGCCTACGTGCGCAACCTGACCAACGGCAAGACCGCGCACCTGCGCACCGACTCCGAGGCCTTCGTCGAGGAGATCCGGGTGCTGGCCGCCGCCGGCCACGCCGCCAAGATCCGGGCCGAGCTGAACAACCTCGCGGCCGCCCACCCGGACCACGGCTGGGACGCCACCGAGAAGCGCCTCGCCGAGGCCGGCGTCTTCGGCGGCTGAGCCCGCCCACCGCGACACCACGAACCGCCCGTCGGGTCTACCCGGCGGGCGGTTCGTCGTCTCGGCCGCCGCGCACGGCAGGCGTCACCTCCACCCACCGCAGGCGTCGGCCGGCCCACCTCCTTCCCCTGGGAGGGTTGGCGTGGTGTCATGACGGGTAGCCGGTGTTTCCGCCGGGTCACCCGATGGTGAAATTCTCGCGGCGGCCCGAAGGGAGGCGGCGATGCCGAAGCAGACCGAGGTACGGCTCGCCGACGACGTGCGGCTGCACGTCGAGGTGTCCGGGCCGGCGGACGCCGAGGTCACCGCGCTCCTGCTGCACGGCTGGACGCTGGACGGGCGGAGCTGGCACCGGCAGCTCGCCGAGGTCCGCGAGCGGTTCGGCGGCCGGGTCAGGGTGGTGACCTACGACGCCCGGGGACACGGCCGGTCGAGCTGCATGGCGCTGCGCACCGCCACCCTCGCCCAACTCGGCGACGACCTGGTCGCCGTGCTCGACGCGGTAGCCCCGACCGGGCCGGTGGTGCTGGTCGGGCACTCGATGGGCGGCATGACGATCATGGAGTACGCACACCGTCACCCCCGGCACTTCGCAGCCCGCACGGCCGGGCTGGTGTTCGTCTCGACCACTGCCGAGGGGCACACCCACACCGCCTACGGCCTCTCCCCGCGCATCGCCCGGCTGATCCGGCTGGCCGAGACCGCCGGAGCCGGGGTGCTGGCCCGCTGCGGCGCATGGCGCCCACCCCGGGCGCTGCTGCGGGCCCTGCGGCCCAGCATCCGCTGGATGCTCTTCGGTGACCGCTGCGAGCCCACCGACATCTGGCTGGTCACCTCGGCGGTGGCCCGCGCCTCGCTGCGCTCGATCGGCGGCTTCCGGGCCTCGATCGGAACGCAGCACCGGCTGGACACCCTCGCCGCGCTGGCCCACCTCCCGGCGGCGGCGCTGGTCGGTGACCGGGACCGGCTCACCCCGCCGCCGTGCGCCGAGTCGATCGCGGCGGCGCTGCCGGCGACCGAGCTGACCGTCTGCCCGGGCGCAGGGCACATGCTGATGATGGAGCGGCCGGGGCAGGTGAACGCCGCCGTGGCCGGCGTGCTGCACCGGGTCCTGGCGGACGCGCCGCACACTGCTTCCGCGGCCTGACCGGAGCCGCGCGCAGGGGTGAGCGGCGGTCCGGGGACGTGGGCTGAATCGCGGCGGCGGCATGGCCCCGCGTCCCGGTCGGCCGGTGGCCGTACCCTCTCCGGTTAGCCCGAGGCGCGGCCCGCGCCCCGGCGCGGCCGTCCGCCGCCGTCTGCGAGGAGCTGCGCGTGACCGACCGGACCACCCTGGAGCAGGAGATCGCCGTCGAGCAGCGGCATCTCGACCGGGTGTACGCCCGCCTCAGCGAACTGCGCCGCTCGGCAGCCCAGGCCGAGAAGGACGGCTACCAGCTGGCCCGGGTGGGCAACTTCGGCGCGCTGGTCGAGCGGGACGCGATGGTCTTCCACGCCGCCCAGCGCCGGCACCGGCTCGACGCCGAGCACGAGGGGCTGGTCTTCGGCCGGCTGGACCTGCGCGACCGGCAGGTGCTGCACGTCGGGCGGCTCGGGGTACGCGGCGAGGACGCGGAGACCCTGGTGGTGGACTGGCGGGCCCCGGCCGCCGCCGCCTTCTACCAGGCCACCCCGGCGCAGCCGCTGGGCGTGGTGCGGCGGCGCACCATCGGGTCCTCGGCCGAGCGGGTGACCCGGATCGAGGACGACCTGCTGGACCCGGCGGCTGCCCCGTCGGACATGGCGGTGGTGGGCGACGGGGCGCTGCTGGCCACCCTGTCCCGGGCCACCGGCCGGGGCATGCGGGACATCATCGCCACCATCCAGCGGGAACAGGACGAGGCGATCCGCTCCCCCGGCTCCGGGGTGACGATCGTTTCCGGCGGCCCGGGGACGGGCAAGACGGCGGTCGCCCTGCACCGGGCGGCGTACCTGCTGTACTCCGATCGCAGCCGGTACGCCGGCGGCGGCATCCTGGTGGTCGGCCCGTCGGCGGTGTTCGTGGAGTACATCGCCTCGGTGCTGCCGTCGCTGGGCGAGGAGACCGCGACGCTGCACTCGCTCGGATCGCTGTTCCCGGGGATGGACGCGACCCGCACCGACCCGCCCGAGGTGGCGGCGGTGAAGGGATCGCTGCGGATGCGGCGGGTGCTGGAGCAGGCGGCGCGGGACGCGGTGCCGGACGGGCCGGGCGAGCTGCGCCTGCTCTACCGGGGCGCGCTGCTCAGGCTGGACCGCCGGGAGCTGGACGGCATCCGGGACCGGGCGCTGTCCCGGGGGGCCCGCCGCAACGAGGCGCGCCGGGCCGGCTTCGACGGGGTGTTCGCCGCGCTGTGGGCCCAGGCCCGGCGGATGAACGTCGGGCGGCTGCCGGAGCAGCGCGCGTTCGAGGACGAGGTCGCCGAGCGGCCCGAGTTCCGCGAGTTCCTCAAGGCGTGGTGGCCCCGGCTGCACCCCCGGCACGTGCTGGGCTGGCTGGCCCGCCCGGACCGGCTGCGCCGGTACGCCGGGGGGATCCTGTCCCGGGCGGAGATCGGCCTGCTCGTCGAGGCGTACCGGACGCTGGACGCCGAGGGGCTCACGATCGCCGACATCGCCCTGCTGGACGAGTTGGACGCGCTGCTGGGCAAGCCGATGCAGCCGAAGCGGGCCAAGCGGGACCCATTCCAGCTCGCCGGGGGCGTGCGGGAGCTGAGCACGCAGGCCGACCGGCAGCGGGCGGCCCGGGAGGCGGCCCGGGAGCGCCCGGAGGACTACCGCGACTACGCGCACGTGGTGGTCGACGAGGCGCAGGACGTCTCCCCGATGCAGTGGCGGATGGTCGGCCGGCGCGGCCGGCTGGCGTCCTGGACGGTGGTGGGCGACCCGGCGCAGACCGCGTGGACGGGCGCGGAGGAGGAGCTGACCCGGGCCCGGGACCAGGCGCTGGGCCGGCGACGCCGGCACCAGTTCGAGCTGACCACGAACTACCGCAACTCGGCGGAGATCTTCGCGGTGGCGGCGGCGGAGATCCGCCGGCTCTACCCGGATCTCAGGCTGCCCAGCGCGGTGCGGTCCACCGGGGTGGAGCCGGTCGCGCTGACCGTGCCGCCGGCCGAGCTGGAACGGGCCACCGTCGCGGCGGTCGCCGCGCTGCTCGGCAACGTGGAGGGGACGGTCGGGGTGATCACGCCGGTGCCGCGCCGGGACGAGGTCGCCGGTTGGCTCGCCGGCCTGGCCGCGCCGCGCCTGCAGGTGGTGACCAGTCTTCAGGCCAAGGGAATGGAGTACGACGGGGTCGCGCTGGTCGCCCCGGCCGAGATCCGGGCCGATCCGGGCTCCGGCGTGCGGACGCTGTACGTGGCCCTGTCCCGGGCCACCCAGCGGCTGACCACGATCGATCCGACCGGCTGACCGGCTGGCGCCCCGTCCCCGGGCGGACGCCGGTCGTTTACTTGCACACATAGCTATGTGAGCATATATTTGGCCGGTCCGAATCGGGAGCGGAGGGTGTGAGCGTGGGCGCAGGTCATGACCACCACCACGGCGCAGTGGCGAACGCCGCAGACCGCCACTCAGGGCGACTCTGGGCGGCCTTCGGGCTGCTCACCGCCCTGATGATCGTCGAGGCGGTCGCCGCCTTCGGCACCGGCTCGCTGGCGCTGCTCTCCGACGCCGGGCACATGTTCACCGACGTGCTCGGCATCGGCATGGCGCTGGCCGCGATCACCGCCACCCGGCGGGCCACCGCCGACCCCCAGCGCACCTTCGGGCTCTACCGGCTGGAGGTGCTCGCCGCGCTCGGCAACGCCGTCCTGCTCAGCGGCGTCGCGGTCTACGTCCTCGTCGAGGCGGTCCGCCGGTTCGGCGACCCGCCCGAGGTGACCGCCGGCCCGATGCTCGTGGTGGCGACGCTCGGCCTGCTCGCCAACGTGGCCGCGTTCGCCCTGCTGCGCAGCGGGGCGAAGGAGAGCATCAACATGCGCGGGGCGTACCTGGAGGTGCTGGGCGACCTGCTCGGGTCTGTCGGGGTGATCGGCGCCGCGGTGCTGATCACCGTCACCGACTGGTGGTGGGCGGACCCGCTGGTGGCCGTCGCGATCGGCGTGTTCATCCTGCCCCGCACCTGGCGGCTCGGGCAGGCCGCGGTTCGCATCCTGGTGCAGGCCGCGCCGGAACATCTCCAGGTGACCGCGGTGCACGACCGGCTGGTGGCGGTGCCCGGCGTGGTCGAGGTGCACGACCTGCACGTCTGGACGCTGACCTCCGGCATGGAGGTCGCCTCGGCCCACCTGACCATGGCGCCGGACGCCGAGGTGGGCGCGGTGCTGACCGCGGCCCGCACCGCCCTGCACGAGGACTTCCACATCGAGCACGCCACGTTGCAGGTGGAGCCCGGGGCGTCGGCGGGCCCCTGCGGACCGACCGACTGGTGATACCCACACCCATCAATTAGGTGGTGTATTGTGCCTTCATGCCGGTTTTGGAAGTATTGAGCCACGCACCTTCCGCCACGGAAGCAGCGCGGGTCTCATCCGCACCGGTAGGCTCTCATCCGGCCTCCGCCGGGCGGCGCCCTCCGGCGCCTGCGGTGGCCGCCGCCTAATCGCCTCCTGGCGAGCCGGGGAACCATGTTCGTGGGGTGCATCCGCCTGAGCGGTAGGGATCTTCCGTCCCGAACCCGTCAGCTAACCCGGTCGGCGACTGACGGAAGGACATACGTATGCCAGTAGTGGCACCTGTAAGAAGGACCGCCGCCCGGATGGCGGCGATGCTGGTGCTGACGCTCGCCGTCGGCCTCGGATTCGGGCCGGTGGCCCTGGCCGGCGCGGCCCCACCCACCGGCCTGCGCGCCCCCACGCCCGGCCAGGACGAGGAGGGCGGCACCCCGGCCCTGCGCGCCCAACTCGAAGCGGCCAGCAAGGGCTACCTGGACGCCAAAAGAGCCCTGGCCAGCTCGGTCAAGCGGCAGCAGCAGCTCGGCAGCCAGCTCAAGACGGTCGAGTCGGAGCTGACCGTACGCGGCGCCAAGGTCGACGAGATCGCCGGCGTGGCGTACAAGTCGGGCCGGCTCAGCCCGGTGTCCGCGCTGCTCAACAGCACCAGCCCCGCGGGCTTCCTGGACCGGGTCGCCGCGCTGGACGCGGTCGCCACCAACGAGGACCGGGCGCTGCGTGACCTGCTGGAGACCCGGGACCAGGCCGCCAAGACCCGGCTGGCCCTCGACGGGGAGATCCGCGAGCAGCGCAAGCAGGTCACCGTGATGGCCAAGCGCAAGGATCAGGCCGAGCGGGCCCTGACCGTGGCCAACGAGAAGGCCAGCGCCAGCGCCAGCGGCGGTGGGTCCAACCGGGGCACCTCCAGCGCGAACGCCACCCCGGCGAAGCGCAACCCCGACGGGTCCTGGCCGTCGGAGTCGTGCAGCGTGAACGACCCGACCCCGGCCAGCGGCTGCATCACCCCACGGACGCTGCACGCGCTCCAGCAGGCCAAGTCGGCCGGCTTCACCCGGTACGTCTCCTGCCACCGGCCCAGCGGCTCCGGCGAGCATCCCAAGGGGCGGGCGTGCGACTTCGCCGCCCAGAAGGGCGGCTTCGGCGGGGTGGCCTCCGGCGGGGACCGCACCTACGGCAACAACCTGGCGGCGTACTACATCCGCAACGCCGACAACCTCGCCGTGCTGTACGTGATCTGGTTCAAGCAGATCTGGCTGCCCAGCAGCGGCTGGAAGTCGTACAGCGGGGGCAACGGGGACCCGTCCAGCGACCACACCAACCACGTGCACCTGTCGGTGTACTGACCGCGCGGCGTGTGGCCCCCCACCATCCAAGGGGCCGCACGCACCGGCCGTGGGGGCCCGGCCGCGCCGCTCAGGCCGGCTGGGCCGGGCCGTCCCCGGCGCGGTCCAGCACCTCGCCCAGCCTCCGGGCCAGTCCGAGGTGCGCCGACCGGGCCTGCCGGAAGGCGTACCGGAACAGCGGCGCCGGGGCGGCAAGGGTGATCTCCACGTCGATCCGGACCACCCCGCCCGGCTCGTCGCGCAGCCGGGTGCGGTTGCGCACGGTGGTGGCCGGCCGCTGGCGGGCCACCGTGACGATCTCGTCGTCGGTGATGACCAGCACATCCGCCTGGTACGTCACCGGGAAACGCAGCGGCCCGGCGGCGAGCCGGTCGGTGATGGCGTAGCTGGCCCGGGTGCCCGGCCGGGGCGGCAGCCGGCGCACCCGCGTGATCAGCGGATGCAGCTCGCCCTGCCGGGCCGGGTCGCCGAGCAGCGCCACCGCCTCGGCCCGCAGGCAGCGGGCCTGAACCGAATACTGGAAGGCGTCTCGCCGAAGCACGCCCCGATCGTCCCCCACCCGGCCCCCCGGAGGGAAGGACCACCGCCCGGCCACGGTGTACTGACCGACCCACAGTGAACCGACCCGGCGGCGGACCGGGCTGGCGGCGGACCGGGGTGGGCGGCCGTCAGGCGCCCGGCAGCACCTCGGGGGTGGCGGCGCCGGCGCCCGCGTAGTAGGGCTCCGGAGCGCCGAACAGGCCGAGCAGCCCGGTCACCCAGAGCTGCCGGTGCACGAACCGGCTCGGCTCGGTGACGACCAGCTTCACGCTGCTGACCTCGGCGGTCTGGAAGCCGGCCACCATCGCGCTGATACCGACGGAGTCGATGAAGGTGACGAGGCGCATGTTGAGCTCGATGCGGGCGGGACGCCCCTTGGCGAGCACCTCTGCGATGGCTTCGCGCACCTCGTACGCGGTGTCGACGTCGATTTCGCCACGCGGGACGATCTCGATGACACCACCCGACAGGACCGACTTCACGATCGACAGGCTCACGCGAGCACCTCCACTCGCCCGTTCACGGGCGCCTCATCAGTACGCGGGCCGCGACCGAGAGTATTCCTCCGACGGCCTCGGTCGCCACCCCTCGGGATGAGCAATTCATGGATCAGGGCACAGCAGGCTGGCCCTTATCCGGACTTTTCAGGTCCTGCTCAGCGGACGATCGGCCCCGGGGCCGATGTCGCCGACCCAGGGTAACGGTGCCCCCCGACCTTCGCGCGCACATTGTGCACCGGGCGCGCCCCGCTCCACCCGCAGCCCGGACGGGTGAGGAGGTCACCGCCGCCGTTGCCCGCCCCGCCTACGCTCGGTGGCGTCCGTCACCCGTACCACGGAAGGACCACTCATGATCCGGAGACTGGCCGGCCTCGCCGGCGTCGGCGCATTGCTCGCTCTCATGCTGGCCTGCGGCTTCGGCGGCTCGGGTGACGACGACGATGACGACGACGGCGACGACGACTTCGCCCGTGGCGCTGCCGTGGTGTCCGTCCGCTGACCGCCGCCCGACGGGCCGCCCCGGACGGGCCGGGTTTGCGGCCGGGTCCGGCGGGGCACTGCCCGAGTGGGCGGACGGGCGGACCGCCGGACCATGCCGGGGGCGGGGCGCCTGAGCCCTGCCCTGGCCGAAAAGCCGAAGTGGCCGCAAGCTTCGGCACCCCGAGGAGGTAAGAACGATGTTCGGAACCGATCTGCTGGAACGCCGCAGCAAGCCCGAGCGGATCGCGGACCAGGCGTGGCAGCACCTGGTCTCCGCCGTCAGCTCCGCCGGGGACAACGTCCGGGACACCGCCCGTTCGGCCCGCCGCAACGGTTCGGGCCTCGCCGACGACGCCGGTGACCTGGTCGGCTCCGCGGCCGAGACGGCCCGCCGCCGGGCGTTGCTGGCCTTCGACGCGCTCGCCGGCCGCCGCCCGGCCCTGCCCTGGACGCTGCTGATCGGCGCCGCGCTGGTCGGCGCGGCGGTCGGCTGGGCCGCCGGGTCGGCCGCGCGGGCGGCCGGCGGCCGGGGCGACCGGGACGTCGACGACATCGAGTTCGTCGACGTCGACCGGCCCGACTCCCCCGTCGGCCTCGACGGCTGACCCGGTCGGCGGCCAGCGCGGCCACCGCCCGCCCGACGTACGCCGGGGTCTCCGAGATGAGGAAGTGCGGG
>NZ_JBEOWQ010000060.1:0-24175 GCF_040296145.1 Micromonospora sp. NPDC002296 | reverse complement strand
GCGGCGAGTCCAACCGGGTGATCGCCTGCTCCGGATACATGCGCGACGAGGTCAACGCGCTGTTCGGCGTGCCGACCAGCCGGATCGACGTGGTGGCCAACGGGGTGGAGCCACACCGCTGGAAGGTGCCGGCCTCGGCGGTCGCCTCGGCCCGGGCCCGGTTCGCCGGGGACGGCCCCCTGGTCACCTTCGCCGGCCGGCTGGTGTACGAGAAGGGCGTGCAACACCTGCTCGCCGGGCTGCCCCGGCTGCGCGAGCGGCACCCCGGGCTGCGCGCGGTCATCGTCGGCGACGGGCCGTACAAGTCGGCGCTGGAGGCCGAGGTGCACCGGCTCGGCCTCGGCGGCATGGTGAGCATGCCGGGCTTCCTCGGCGGCACCGACCTGCCCGCCGTGATGGCGGCCTCGGACTGCTTCGCGGTGCCGAGCATCTACGAGCCGTTCGGCATGGTCGCCCTGGAGGGGGCCGCGGCGGGGGCGCCCCTGGCCGTCGCCGCGACCGGCGGGCTCGCCGAGATCGTCGAGCCGGGCGTCACCGGGATGACCTTCGCCCCGCAGGACCCGGCCGGGCTGACCGAGGCGGTGCACGCCCTGCTGTCCGACCGGGAGCGGGCCAGAGCGCTGGCCCGCCGGGCCCGCGCCATGGTGCACGAGCAGTACGGCTGGACGGCCATCGCGCACCGCACCGCCGCCGCGTACGCGGCGGCGATCGCCAAGGCCCCGGCGTTCACCGCGGAGCGCGCCGAACGCCGGATGACCGAGGGCCGCGCCCCGGCACACATCGCCGATGGCAACCTCCTCGCCGCCGCCGGCCTCCGCTGACCACCCACCCCCACCCCGGTCGGGGCGGGGGCACGGAGACGGGCCGCCGACCCCGGTGGGGGTGGGCGGCCCGTCGTCGTCGGGGAGCCGGTGCTCAGCGCTCCGCTAGCGGGGCGTACGCCCGCTCGGGGGAGCCGGTGTAGAGCTGCCGGGGACGGCCGATCTTGGTCTCCGGGTCGTTGATCATCTCGCGCCACTGGGCGATCCAGCCGGGGAGCCGGCCGAGGGCGAAGAGCACGGTGAACATCTTCGTCGGGAAGCCCATGGCCTTGTAGATCAGGCCGGTGTAGAAGTCCACGTTCGGGTAGAGCCGGCGGGAGACGAAGAAGTCGTCGGCGAGGGCGATCTCCTCCAGCTGCATCGCGATGTCCAGCAGCGGGTCCGGCTTGGCCATCCGGCCGAGCACGTCCTGGGCGGCCTTCTTCACGATGGCGGCGCGCGGGTCGTAGTTCTTGTAGACCCGGTGACCGAAGCCCATCAGCTTCACGCCGTCCTGCTTGTCCTTGACCTTGCGGACGAAGGACGCGACGTCGCCGCCGTCGACCTGGATCTTCTGCAGCATCTCCAGCACAGCCTGGTTGGCGCCGCCGTGCAGGGGCCCGAAGAGCGCGTTCACGCCCGCCGAGACCGAGGCGAAGAGGTTGGCGTTGCTGGAGCCGACCAGCCGCACGGTCGACGTGGAGCAGTTCTGCTCGTGGTCGGCGTGCAGGACGAAGAGCATGTCCAGCACCTTGGCCATCACCGGGTCGACCTCGTACGGCTCCGCCGGCACGCCGAAGGTCCCCCGCAGGAAGTTCTCCACGTAGCCCAGCGAGTTGTCCGGGTACAGCAGCGGCTGCCCGATGGACTTCTTGTAGGCGTACGCGGCGATGGTGGGGACCTTCGCCATCAGCCGGACCGTGGACATCTCGACGTGGGCGGGGTCGAACGGGTCCAGGCTGTCCTGGTAGAAGGTCGAGATGGCGCTGACCGCCGACGAGAGCACGGCCATCGGGTGCGCGTCGCGCGGGAAGCCGTCGAAGAACCGGCGCATCTCCTCGTGCAGCAGCGAGTGCCGCGAGATCCGCTCGCTGAACTCGGTCAGCTCCTGCTGGCCGGGCAGCTCGCCGTAGATCAACAGGTAGGAGACCTCCAGGAAGGAGGACTTCTCCGCCAGCTGGTCGATCGGGTAGCCCCGGTACCGCAGGATGCCCGCGTCGCCGTCGATGTAGGTGATCGCGGAGGAGCAGGCCGCGGTGTTGACGAAACCGGGATCGTACGTGGTCATCCCGGTTTCCTTGAGAAGCTTGCTCACGCCGATGCCGGCGGGGCCCTCGACCGCCGCCTGCACCGGCATCGACAGCTGCCCACCGGGGTGATCGAGCTTGACTTCCGTCATGTGGTTCCTCGCTTCGCCGGCAGATCTACTTTGAAATTGCCTTCGCATTCACCGTAAACACGGTTGCGGGAACCCCGCTCGCCGTGGTTCGGCGGTGAGGTATGCGTCACCCGATTCCCGGCCCACAGGCGGGGAAACTTGGCGGACGCGAGCCGGGCGACGAAACGGGGCGAAGTGGCACGAAGGTCCCACTCGGGCGCGTCCCGCGCCGGCAGGAACGCCTTGCACCGGGCGGGCGAAACTCTCAGGAAACACTCAGTCGGCGCAGCTCGTCGCCGGGGTCGACCCGGTAGACGTCCAGCCGGTTGACGCCGGCCCGGAACAGCCGGTCGTCGGGGAGGAGGGCGGCGAACCGCCGCCCGCCGGCATCGGGCGGCACGACCGGGACGACCGCCCCGATCCGGCCGTTGACCGCGACGGCGAGCAGTGTGCCGTCGCGCACCGACGCACCGACGGTGCCCCAGACCAGGGCCGGCAGTTGGCCGGTGTCCGGGTCGACGGCGCGGAACGCGGCGAGGTCGGCGACCCGGGCGGTACCGCCGACCGGCCGCTCCCCCACGGCTGCGCCGACCAGCGGGTGGGGCGGCGGCTGGGGCGGCGGCTCCGGCACCCCGCCGGGGAGGCTGACCGGCTCGCCCGGCCGGTCGTAGAAGCGCTTGTCGGCACGCTCGCGCGGGGCCTGCCGGGCGGAGCTCCCGTCGACCTTCCAGGGGATCCGCACCTGCGCGTGGTCGGCGACCGTGGGCAGCAGGTCGACGTGTTCCCAGTTGCGGTCGTCGACCCGCCCGGCCCGCTGGCCGGGCTCCTTGACGAACATCGGCACCCAGGCCACCTGCCCGGCCGCCGCGCGGACGGCGGTCATCCCGCGCCCCTGGAAGCCGTTGTCGAAGCTGACCCCGTGGTCGGCGGTGACCACCACGAGGGCCTTGTCGTACAGGCCGGTGGCGCGCAGGGCGCGCAGCGTCTCGCCGATCAGCCGGTCGGTGTACCCCAGCTGGGCGAGGTGCCGCTGCCGGGCCAGCTCGACCCAGCCCGCGCCGTCGTTGGGCAGGTCCTGCGGGGCGGCGTAGCGGGCCCCCGACGGCAGGAACGCCCAGGGCGCGTGCGGCATCAGCAGGTGCAGGAAGTGCAGGGTGGGCCGGTCGCTGGGGCGCAGCCCGGCCAGGAACGTGGTGAACCGGGCCGGCTGGTTGTCGTCGAGGCTGTCCCAGCGGAACTTCGGGTCGGCCGGGACCGGCTCGGCGGCGTCCAGCCCCGCCTCGGCGGCGGTCAGCTCGCGGTACGACTCCTCGGGGGCGATCCGGCTGTCCACCGGGGCGGTCACCTGGCGCAGCAGCCGGCCGCTCTCCCGGACCAGGGTGCCGAGGCCCTGTGCGGGGCTGGCCGGCTGGTCGCAACGGCTGGGCGGGCAGAGCCGGGTGATGCTCTCCTGCGCCCGGATGTCATACAGGCCGCCGAGGGCGGTGAACAGGTTGTCCGGGTACTGCGAGTAGTGCGGGGCGACCGGCCGCGCCGGATACCGGCCGGTGAGCATGGCCGGCAGCGCGTACGGTGTCCAGCCGCTGACCCCGGTGGCGTTGCGGTACCAGGTGGAGCCGGCCGCCAGCTCCGCGAAGTGCGGGTAGCGGGCGGCGTCGATCCGGGCGTCGGGGCCGAACAGGGAGACCAGCGGCAGCTCGTCGAGGACCAGCATGACCACCGGCGGGTGCTCCCCCGCACCGGCCGCGCCGGCCGCACCGACGGAGCCCCCCGGCAGCACCACCGGCGACGCCGGCGAGGCGAGCAGGAACAACGCCACGAAGGCCGGCGGCCCGGCCGCGGCGACCCGCAGCGCCCACCCCGGGCCACGCCACCGCCGGTGCGCGGCGGCCCCGACCACGCCCACCACCGCCGCGACCAGCAGCAGCGGTACGCCCCGCAGCGGCGTGCCGTGCCGGCCCACCTGGACGGCGAGGGCGGCGAGCAGCAGGCCGACCGTCCCGGTGTGCACGGCGGCCCGGACGCCCCGCCCGGCCAGCCTGCTCGCCGCGCCGAGCAGGGCCACCGGCAGCGTGGGGACCACCGCGATCAGCGCCACCAGGGTCAGGATCTCGCCCCGGGTGGCCCGGTGGAACAGGAAGAAGTCGGGGCTGCGGCCCAGCACGTCCAGCATCGGCTGGGTGACCACCAGCCCGACCAGCGCCACCACCTCCAGCAGCAGGCCCCGCTCCGCCCGCCACCCGGTCCGCGGGGTGGGGCGGCCCGGAGCCGGATCGACGTCCCGCAGGATCGCCGGCGTCGGGTCAGCCACCCACCACCGCCTGGTAGAGCGTCCGGGTGCCCGAGGGCAGCTCGACGTGCCGCTCGATCCGGCACCGGGCGGCCAGCAACCGGGCGAACTCGTCGGGCCGGTAGGCCGGGAAGAGGCGGGGCGGCCGGTTGGCCAGCAGCCGCCGGGCCATCGGGTCGTCCGGGTGGACGAACTCGACCACCAGCCGGCCGCCGGGGGCGCAGGCGTCGGCGAGCTGGTCGACGAGCTGGTCCAGCGGCACGTTGCGCCCGATCGCGAGGTGGTGCACGACGGCGAGGGCCAGCACCAGGTCGGCACGGGCCCGGGTGGCGAAGGCCGCCCGCTCCACGCCCCGCCAGCCGCCCCCGGGCGACGGGTCGGCCAGGTCCATCACCAGCGGCAGCACCCGCCGCTGACCCTCGGCGCGCAGCGTTGCGTACAGGTCGTCCACCACGGCCGGGTCCTGCTCGACGGCGACGACGTAGCCGGCGTGCCGGGCGGCGATCCGGGCGTACCGGCCGTCGTTGGCGCCCAGGTCCAGCACCAGGCCGGGCGGCGGGCCGGCGGTCAGCGCCGCCGCGACGAAGCGCTCCTTGGCGGCCCGGTCTGCCGCCGAGTACGTGCAGGTGCGCCGGTAGTCGACCCAGTGGCTGCGGGCGTGGGGCGGGGCCAGCCGGCGGACCAGCTTCTCGATCCGGCGTACGGCGGCCAGGGCCAGTTCCCGGGAGTACCCGGCGGTGCGCAGTTGCGCCCGCACGTCGCTGGTGGTCGCGGCGGCGTGCCGCTGCTGCATCGCGGAGTGCAGGTGCACGTGGGTGGGTACGCCGGGCAGCAGCCGGCGGGTGCCGGTGAACAGCCGGCGCATCTGCTCCGGTGGGATGCCGTCGACCTGGGCTCGCAGCCAGGGCTGGAAGTCCACGCCGAGGTGGGAGGTGAGCAGCAGCGGGTAGAGCAGGGTCTGGCAGAACTGCCGGTAGCCGGCCCAGGGCTCGCCGTCCCGGGCCGGCTCGAACGAGCCGACGTCGATGAAGACCGGTCGGACGCCGTGCCACTGGAGGTTGTAGGCCGATCCGTCCTTTGTGGTGAAGCCGGCGGCCAGCGCCGCGCGCAGGACCTCCAGGTGCAGCAACGCGGCGTCGCGCAGCATGCCGAACGACCACTCGTACGGGTGGGAGACGAACGGGATGCGCTCGTGGCGCAGGACCGCGGCCCACGGCACTCCGTCGGGGGCGCGGAACCGGTCCGGCGCGACGGGCTCGGTGCCGCAGACCTTGCCGGCGGCGAGCAGCGGCGGGAAGAACTCGCTGGCGGCGAGGGCCCGCCAGTCCTCGGCCGCCCGCGCGTCGAGCCCGCGCAGCACCTCGCCGTCGGCGTAGAAGACGCGGTTGGCCGGGTCGCGGAACGAGCCTGGCTCGGCCCGGACGCCCGTGTCGGGGATGGTCATTCCGGCGGACCCGGCTCAGGAACGGTCGGTGTGCTGGCGGCGGAACCGGGCCGTCAGCCGGCGCCAGTAGAGCTTCGCGGCCACCGCCGCTCCGGCCACCCCTCCGACCACCGCCTGCACGATCAGGCTGCCGGAACCCGCGTCCAGGTAGGCCAGGTGCATCACGGGCCGCTCCTTCCCCTCGCCGTCTCGGAGTCAGCTTCCGGCCCCGCCGCGCAAGGGGTTTTGTGCCGAAAGGCCGGACTTATCCTCATTGCCACCGTACGCGACGACCGACCGTGTCGAGGCCACACCGCCCACTCCGACCGCGTCCGTTCCGTTCAAGACGCGACCCCCGGCCCCGCGTACGGTCGGCGGCATGACACCTCACTTCGACCTCGTCGGCCTGACGGTCACCGACATGGCCCGGACCCTCGACTTCTACCGCCGCCTTGGCCTCGACATCCCGGCCGGCGCGGAGGCCGAGCCGCACGTGGAGTTCACGTCGGCCGGCGGCCTGCGGCTGGCCTGGGACACGGTGGAGACGATCCGCGGCTTCGACCCCGACTGGGCGCCGCCGACCGGCGGCTCCCGGGTCAGCCTCGCGTTCCGCTGCGCCGACCCGGCCGAGGTCGACCGGTACTGGGCCGAAATGACCGGAGCCGGCTTCCAGGGCCACCTGGCGCCGTGGGACGCGTTCTGGGGCCAGCGGTACGCGGTCCTGCTCGACCCCGACGGCACCGGCGTCGACCTGTACGCCCCGCTGCCGGTCGACTGATCCGGGCCCGAACTGCCGGAAACGTCGGCTCAGCCGCGCAGCAGGGCGGCGGGCGGCGCCCCGGCCAGCTCGCGGACGTCGCGGGTCAGGTGGGCCTGGTCGGCGTACCCGGCGCGGGCGGCCACCTCGGCCAGCGGCGTCCCGGCCCGGGCCAGGGCGAGGGCCCGGCGCATCCGCAGGATCCGGGCGAGGGTCTTCGGGCCGTACCCGAAGAGGTGCCGGCAGCGGCGGTGCAGCGCCCGCGCGCCGAGGCCGACCTCGGCGGCGACCGCGCCGACCGACCCCCCGACGGCCAGTCGGGCCGCCAGGTGCGCGCCGAGCGGATCGGGGCCGCCGGCCGCGCGCAGCCGCTCCCGGGCGACCTCCTCCAGCACGGCGGCGACGCCCCGCCCGTCGGCCGTCCGGTCGGCGACGGAGGCCACGCCCGGTCCCCACAGGTCGGACAGCGGCACCCGCCGGTCCCGCAGCTCGGCGGCGGGCAGGCCGAACACGGTCGGCCCGGTGCCGGGCGGCAACCGCAGCCCCACCCAACGCTCACCCGCCGCGCTTGCCGACAGGTGCGCCGTGCGGTCCGGCCCGGCGACCAGCAGTCCCCGCCGCGAGGACCACAGCAGGTCCAGGCACCCGTCGGGCAGCACCCGGGCGGGCCCGTCACCGGTGGCGACGCTCTCCCAGAGCACCGCCCCGGCCACCCTGGCACCACGCTCCCGGTACACGCCCCGAGTTTGCCACCCGTGGTCCGGTCGCCGGCCCGGGCCTGGTCGGGAGGCTCTCTGCCTTGCCCATGCCGGAAGCCTGCACGCCACGCTCGCCCCGCCCGTGACGACCTATGCGTGCGCTGTGGAGTCCGTGGCCTCCGGTAGAGAAACCGTGAACACGGTTCGCCCCGGGCGGCTTTCCACCTCGACCCGGCCGTGGTGGGCGTCCACCACGGCCGCCACGATGGCCAGCCCGAGGCCCGTGCTGCCGTGGGCTCGCGACCGGGAGCTGTCCCCCCGGGCGAAGCGCTCGAAGACCTCGTTCTGCAGGTCGGCCGGGACGCCGGGGCCGTCGTCGGTGACGCTGAGCACCACTCCGGCCGGGACGGGGGCGAGCCGGGTCGTGACGGTGGTACCCGGCGGGGTGTGCACCCGGGCGTTGGCCAGCAGGTTCGCCACCACCTGGTGCAGCCGGGCGGCGTCGCCGGGCACCACCTGCTCCGCCTCGGGCAGGTCGAGCTGCCAGCGGTGCTCCGGGCCGGCGACGTGCGCGTCGCTGACCGCGTCGACGACCAGCGCGGTCAGGTCCACCGGCTCGACCGCCAGGGGGCGGCCGGAGTCGAGCCGGGCCAGCAGCAGCAGGTCGTCGACGAGGCTGGTCATCCGGGTGCTCTCCGACTCGACCCGGCGCAGCGCGTGCGCCACGTCCGGCGGGACGCGGTCGCGGCCCCGGCGGGCCACCTCGGCGTACCCACGGATGGCCGCGAGGGGGGTGCGCAGCTCGTGGCTGGCGTCGGCGACGAACTGGCGTACCCGGGTCTCGCTGGCCTGGCGGGCGGCGAGCGCGGCGGCGACGTGCCCGAGCATCCGGTTGAGCGCGCCGCCGACCTGACCGATCTCGGTGCGGGGGTCGGTGTCGGCGGCGGGGACCCGCACGGACAGCGCCACCTCGCCCCGGTCCAGCGGCAGCTCGGTGACCCGGGCTGCGGTGGCGGCGACCCGGCGCAGCGGGCGCAGGGTGGCCTGGACGATCAGCGCGCCGAGGCCGCCGGCGACGAGCAACCCGGCGGTGGCGACCCCGGCCTGGGCCAGCACCATCCACCAGACCGTCTCCTGGACGACGGCCAGCGGCAGCGCGAAGACCAGCACCCCACCGGAGCCGTCGTTGTCGAGGTCGACGAGCTGCCGGGCCACCGCCCGGTAGTCGCCCTGGTCGCCGAGGTCCACAGTGCGCGGCCGGCCGTCCACGGTCAGCCCGGCCAGCGGGGCCGCCGTGTCGGTGGCGAGCGGCTCGACCGAACCGGCCGGGTTGCGGATCTTCGCCTCCACGACCCGGCCGTCGACCACCCGGACGACGATCGAGCCGGGCGGGAAGCCGGGGGGCAGTGTCACCTCGCGGGGCAGCGGGGGCAGGGCGGGGTACCGGTCCCGCCGGTCCCCGCCGACCCGGCGCTGGTCGAAGGTGAGCTGGTCGTCGACCTGGGCGACGAGGAAGTGCCGCAGCGCCACCGTGGTCAAGCCGCCGATCCCCACGCTGACCAGGGCGAGCAGCGCCACCACGGCGGCCACCAGGCGGGTACGCAGCGGCCAGCCGGCCAGCCAGCGGCGCAGCCGGTCAGTCCGCGGGCCTGAGGACATACCCCGCGCCGCGCAGCGTGTGGATCATCGGCATCCGGCCGGCGTCGATCTTCTTCCGCAGGTACGAGATGTACAGCTCGACGACGTTGGCCTGCCCGCCGAAGTCGTAGTTCCAGACGTGGTCGAGGATCTGCGCCTTGCTGAGCACCCGGCGCGGGTTGCGCATCAGGTACCGCAGCAGCTCGAACTCGGTCGCGGTGAGGGTGACCAGCTGGTCACCGCGGCGCACCTCGTGGCTGTCCTCGTCCAGGCTGAGGTCGCCGACGGTCAGCACCGCGTCCTCCCGGGTGGCGACGGCGAACCCGGAGCGGCGCAGCAGGGCGCGCAGCCGGGCGATCACCTCCTCCAGGCTGAACGGCTTGGTGACGTAGTCGTCGCCGCCGACGGTGAGCCCGGCGATGCGCTCCTCCACCGCGTCCCGGGCGGTGAGGAAGAGGACCGGCACGGTCGGGGTGTGCTCGCGCAACCGGCGCAGCACCTGGAAGCCGTCCAGGTCGGGGAGCATCACGTCGAGCACCACCGCGTCGGGCTGGAACTGCCGGGCGGTGCTCAGCGCCGTCATCCCGTTGCCCGCGGTGCGGACCTGCCAGCCCTCGTAGCGCAGCGCCATCGAGAGCAGGTCGGTGAGCGTGGGCTCGTCGTCGACCACCAGCACCCGGACGGGTTCCCCGTCGGGTCGGCGCAGCTCGATGCGGCCCTGCGCGGCCTGCCCCTCCATGACCATGCCTCCCATCGTGGGACGGTCGGCTGTGCCCCACATCGGCAGACCCTGTGTACCAGCTGTGCGAGCCGGCCGGTGCCGGGACCAGGCATCACGTCGGGCTCGACGGCTCACTCCGGCGGAGCCCGGCCGATCACTGTGACATGCCCAGCGGGTCGGTGCGGACGAAGCGCATGGTCCAGGTGCCGGTGTCGTCCGGGCGGTCGCGTCGGTAGAGGTGGTCGGCGGTCGGCGCCGGGGAGCCGCCCGGGTGGCGCAGCACCCAGCACTGCGGGGGCGTCCCGTCGGACCCGGCCGGCACCTGTCGCACCAGGTCGTGCGCGGGCCCGCCGACGAACCGTACGGTCACCTCGGTCATCACCCCTCCGTTTCGACGCCGTCACCCCGGGTCGACCTTCCCGGTGTGGAAGCTACCGCACCGCACCGGGGGACGCGGGCGGTGCGGTGTCCACACCCCCGGCGGTTTGCCCAGCTCCGACGTCGGGTACCGGGCGGAAGTGACGGGATTGCCGCCCACCGATGGTGGCGAGCTAGACGAGGAGCGGTCGATGAGAATGCTGGACGGGCGCTACCAGCTCGAACAGCGCATCGGCATCGGCGGCATGTCAGAGGTGTGGCAGGCCCACGACACGGTGCTCGACCGGCCGGTCGCGGTGAAGCTGATCTCCCCCGGCCGGGACGAGGCCAACTCGGTGGAACGCATCCGCACCGAGGCCCGCTCCGCGGCCCGGCTGGTACACCCGAACGTCGCCAGCGTGCACGACTTCGGCGCCTCGTCGGTGCCGCCCGGCCGGTCGGCGCCGTACATAGTGATGGAGTTGGCAGAGGGCGACACCCTCGCCGCGCACCTGCGCGCCGGACCGCTGGACTGGCGCATCGCCGTGCGGGTCTGCGCCGAGATCGCGGCGGCGCTGGCCGCCGCGCACGCGCACGGCATCGTGCACCGGGACGTGAAGCCGGCCAACGTGATGCTCACCCCGAGCGGGGTCAAGGTGCTGGACTTCGGCATCGCCACCTCGGCCGACATGCCCGACGATCTGCCGGACGGCATGGTGGTGGGCACTCCCGCGTACCTTGCTCCGGAGCAGTTCGACCGGCGGCCCGCCACCCCGGCCGCCGACATGTACGCCCTCGGGGTGCTGCTCTACTACTGTCTCACCGGCCGGCTGCCGTACCGGGCCGAGAGCACCAGCGAGCTGCTGGGGGCACGCCGACGGCTGCCACCGGAGCCGCTGCCGCCGGTGGACGGCCTGCCGCCGGAGGTGGCCGGGCTCTGCGAGCAACTGATGGCCGACGACCCTACGTGCCGGCCGACCAGCCTGATGGCCGCGCTGCTGCTGGCCGAGGCGGTCGACGCCCGGGTGTACGTGCCGATGCTGGACATGTCCCCGCCCCGCCAGCGCGAAGGGCTGGTGTCCCCGTGGACCGCGCAGGCCGCCACCGAGGCGACCCAGGTGGCAGGCGTCGGCGACCGGTCGGCCGGACCTGGGCCCGACCGGGCGTACTGAGGCCCGGCGCCCTGTCCCGGAGCCTGCGGCCCGCCCGGGCCCCGCGACGGTGGCGGTGCCGGCGTCCACGGCGGCGGCGGGACGGAGCCGGTGGCGGTTTCGCCGGGCGCCGGCCGGGTAGTCGGGCGGGTGACTGAGGGGGGAACGGAATGCCGGATCCGAGTTCCTGGCCGCACGAGGCCACCGCGACGGCGGCGGGGGGCCACGTCCGAACCGACGACGGAGGACTGTCCAGCGCCCTGGCCTCCCCGCTGGCGCCGCACTGCACGGGCCTGACGCCGGAGCAACTGCTGGCCGCCGCCTTCGCGTCCTGCCTGCACCACGCGGCGGTCGAGGCCGCCGGGGAGATCACCGACGAGGCGCACACCGTGCAGGTGCGCGCCGAGGCCCGGCTGGGCCGCGACGACGACGGACGCTACCGGGCCGACGTGCACGCCTCCATCTCGTCGGCCGGGCTGAGCCCGCAGCAGCTCGCCCAACTCGTCGAGCACGCCGACCGGCTCTGGCCGTTCTCCAGCGGCGACAGCACCCGCCACCGCCTCACGGTCACCCCGGCGGAGAACGGCGGGCGCTGAACAGGTATTCGGTCATCACCCGAACGAACGAGTTGATCAAGCTACCGTGCCGGGTCGCGCCGGCTCGGCAAAAGATCTTTCTTGTCGCCGTTACGGCGGCAATGACGGACATGACAGACACACCAGGGATGCCGCTTTTTTTACCCGATCGGACGGATATGGCCGGTCGGAATTCCGCAAATTGTGGCGCAGGCCACCAATTACCCCATGGGGAAAGCGCGCCGGGCTCTCTAGCCTCGGCGGGTGCGTCCCGACCAGAACGCTGAGCAGCAGCCGACCGCCACCCGACCGGATGACCGTTCGACCGATGCCACATCGACCGGGTGGACGGCCGGCCGGCACCGCCGGCCCGAACCGCCACGCCGCGCCGGTCGGGCGCTGCTCGGGTCGACCCCGGTTCGCGCGGCCCTGGCCACCGGCCTGACCTGCTGCCTCGGCGTGGCCGCCTTCGCCGGCACCCGGCACGCCGACACCGACCCCGAGCCGCTCCGCGACGCCCTCGCCGACCGGGCCGCGGTCGCCGCCGAGGCCGAGCAGCGCGCCTCCCGCTCCCTCGACCGCACCCCCGCCGCCCCGCCGACGCTCTCCCCCACCCCGACGGCGAAGTCCAGCCCGGGTGCCGGCCGCAAGCCGAAGCCGGTCGGGCCGTCCCGCCCCCGTCCGGTCGCCGGCCTCGACCAGCTCCAGATGAACAACGCGAAGACCATCGTGGACGTGGGGCGGGGCCTGAAACTGCCCCGCCGGGGCCTCGTGGTGGCGCTGTCCACCGCCATGCAGGAGAGCGACCTGCGGAACCTGGCCAGCAACGTGCTGCCCGAGTCCTACGAGTACCCGCACCAGGGCAGCGGCTCCGACCACGACTCGGTCGGCCTGTTCCAACAGCGACCCAGCAGCGGATGGGGCAGCGTCCGCGACCTGATGCGCCCCGCGTACGCGGCGCGGGTGTTCTACGAGGCGCTGCTGAAGGTCCCCGGCTGGCAGAAGATGAGCGTCACCGCCGCCGCCCAGTCCGTGCAGGTCTCGGCGTTCCCCGACGCGTACGCCCAGCACGAGGAGCGGGCCGCCGCGGTGGTGGCGGCGCTGCTCTGAGCCGGATCGGGCCACCCGTGCCGCGCTCGCCCGCAGGCACCCCTCCGGTCACCGCTCAGCTCGCGGGTGCCCCGCCGGGCGGCACGGACGCGGCGGCCGTCGGGGTGTCCGCGGCCACCGGCTCACGGGCCGGACCGGTGAGGATCTCGTCGAGCCGGGTCGCCCGGAGGCGGCGGGCCGCCAGGGCGGCCTCGACATCCCGGCGGGCCCGCACCGCCTCGGCGTACGCCTGCTCGCGGAGCTGCCGGGCCTCCTCGCGGGCCGCGTCCAGCTCGAACCGGGCCCGGGTCAGGAACTCGGCCGCCTCCCGTTCGGCCTCCGGCGGCGACGACCGGCCCGGGTCCGTTCCGGCCACCTCGGCCCGGCGCCGCTCGACCAGGTCGCACAGGCGAGCCGCCTCCCGCCGGAGCCGGTCCCACTCACGGCCCGTCACGGCGGCGCCCTCCGCCCGCGCGGCGAGCCGGCTCAGCCGGACCGCCAGCTCGTCGAGGCAGGAGTCGACCTGCCGACGGTCGTAGCCGAACTCCACGACGGAGAACCTCATCCTGTCGCCCCCAGGCAGCCGATGCTTCTTCCCACCTGCCGATCCTCGGCGGTGCCGGCGGGACGCCGAGGGGGTTCGGGAGAATTGTTCGGCATCCGGGCGACGACGCCCGCCACCGGGGCGCTCGGGTCAGGCCCGCTTGGGCAGCACCACGACGCGGCCGAAGAACTCGTCGATCCGGCGCACCACGTCGTTGAAGTCGTCCAGGTCGATCGGCTTCGTCACGTACGCGTTGGCCTGGAGGGTGTAGCTGCCGACGATGTCGGTGTCGGCGTTGGAGGTGGTGAGCACCACGATCGGGATGGTGCGCAGGTCGTCGTCCTGCTTGACCTCGCCGAGCACCTGCCGCCCGTCCATCCGGGGCATGTTCAGGTCGAGCAGGATCACGTCGGGCCGGCGGGCCTCGGTGTGCCGCCCCTCTCGGCGCAGGAACTCCATGGCCTCCTGGCCGTCGCCGACCACGTCGATGACCTTGTCGACGTCGGAGTCGGCAAGGGCCTCCTCGATCATCAGAACGTCGCCGGGATCGTCGTCCACCACGAGGATACGAACGGGGCCGGGGGTGTTTCCAGCCATGAGTGACCTGCCTCGGATTTGACGCGGACGGCGACCTCACGATCGCCTGCTGGCGGGGAAATCTAGCCCATCACGAGGCGGACTGCGACCTCGGGTGCGCCGTGTCGAACGGGTATCGCAGGACCTCGCCCAGCCCGGTCACCTTCAGCACCCGCTCGACCCGTCCGGTGGCCCCGGTGACCCGGAGCCAGCCGCCCCCGGCCGCGGCCCGGTTGTCGCCCCGGACGAACACGGCGAGGCCGGTGGAGTCGCAGAAGGTCAGCTCGGTGAGGTCGACCAGGAGATGCGACTCCCCCTGGTCGGCCAGCCGGTCGAGGACGGCGTTCAGCTCGGGCGAGGTGCTCAGGTCCAGCTCGCCGGCGAGTCGTAGGCATACCCCGACACCGTCCCGCCGGGCGTACGTGACGGTGAACGTCAACGTGGTTCCCCTCGCTCCACCGCAGGCTGATGCTTGCAGTGGAGCAAGTATAAGCGGTGAGCCGCGGCCCCCCGCACCTACGCACGCTCGACGCGGGCGCGCGGACGCGCGCCCGCGTCGAGCGACGCCCCCGCCGCGCCCAGGAAACGTGCCGCCCGGGGGGAGTCCCGCAGCTCCCCCGCGTAGTGCCCGAGCGTGAACCCGACGGCCGAGGCCGGCACCCCCCGACTGACCAGGATGGCGACCAGCCACTCCACGAACTCGACGAACAGCGAGGCGTCGTCGACGTAGACCGCGGCGGCGAGGAAGTCGACGATGTGGCCGAGGTCGCTGACGGTGGAGTCGAGCTGGGCCGGCGTGTACTCCCGCACCCCGGGAACCCGGTCACGCAGGTCGGCCAGGGCGCCGTCGATCAGGTCACCGCGCCGCTTCACCAGGCTGGCGTACTCGTCGTCGGCGAGCTGCGGGGACAGGTCCGCCGGCCGGACACGACGCAGGGCCCGCTCGTCGGCCACCAGGTCGGCCGCGCCGGGCGCGTCGGGGGCCCAGGCCACCCCGAGCCTGCGGGCCCAGCGCCCGTCGTGGCCGAAGCCTCGCCCGCCGACCACCACCGGCACGTCGGAGCGGCGGCACGCCTCGATCACGCGGTGCGCGTACGGCAGCCGCGTCGGCAACGCGCAGGCCAGCGCGACCGCGTGCGCGTCGTGCCGGTGCAGGTACGACACCAGGTCCACGGCCGGCACGCTGGCCCCGAGGAAGGTGACCTGCCAGCCGCGCAACCGCAGCACCTCGGCGACCAGCCGGGGCGGCAGGGCGTGCCACTCGCCGTCCATGCAGGCCACGACCACCCGCCCCCGGGTCGGGCGGGGGTTGACCCGGGCGACGACGGCGGCCACGACCCGCTCGCTGATGTGGGTGGCTGCGTGCTCCTGGGCGACACTCCACTCGTTGCGCGCCCACCGCTCACCGACCTCGACCTGGGCGGGGGCGACCAGTTCCAGCAGCACCCGCTCGGCGGGCACCCCGGCGGCGACCAGCCCGAGCGCGGCGTCGACCGCGGCGTACTCGTCGGCCTCCTCCAGTGATCCGAGGAAGCCGTGGTACGAGTCGGCCGGGGAGGCCTCGGCGGGGGCGACGATCACGCGGCGATCTCCTTCGAGAGGGCGGTCAGGACGGGGAGGACACGGCGTGCAGGTGCCGGGCCGGCCGGCCGGGCGGCCCGGTGGCCCGCAACGCGAACACGGCGATGTCGTCGTGGTCGCGCTGGGCCAGCCAGTCGCAGGTGACCTGTTCGACCCGCTCGGCCAGCGCCGGCGCGGGCATCCGCTGGCAGCCGCCGAGGGCACGGACCAGCCGGTCGGTGCCGAACTGCTCGTCGCCACGCCGGCCGCCCCGCGCCTCGGTCACCCCGTCGCTGTAGAGCAGGCAGGTCTCGCCCGGCGCCAGCTCGACGGTCACCTCGCCGATACGGGGGTCGGGAACCACCCCGATCAGCATCCCGCTGAGGTTGATCGACTCCACCTCACCGGCCGTGCGCAGCACCAGCGGGGGCAGGTGGCCACCGCCCGCCATGGTCAGGGTCAGCCCGCCGTCGCGGCGGGGGCGGACCACGCCGAGCACCATGGTGGCGAACCGGCCCTGCCCGTGCGCCAGGGTGGTCTCCAGCAGCGCGTCGTTGAGCAGCTCCAGCAAGCGGCCGGGGTGCGACTCCACCCGGTGCAGCGCCTGGAGGCTCTGGCGGAGCTGGCCGGTGAACACCGCCGCCTCGACCCCCTTGCCCGATACGTCACCGAGGAAGAACATCGATCCGCCGTCGGGCAGCCGGTGCGAGCCGTAGAAGTCCCCGCCGATGCGCAGCCCGGCCTGCGCCGGTCGGTACGCGGTGCCCCACTGCACGCCGGCCGTCTCGGCCGGCTCGACCGGCACCAGGCTGGCCTGGAGGGTGTCGGCGACCTCTGCCTGGTCGTGGTAGAGCACGGCGGTGGTCAGGGCGGCGCCCGCCCGGGCCGCGAAGGCGCGGACCAGGTCGAGGTCGGCCTCCTCGTGATGGTGGGCGGTGCGGCGGGCGACCAGCAGCACGCCGGACGGCAGGTCCCGCCCCGGCAGCGGCACCATCCGGACGCTGGCGTCGGCGGCGGCCAGGCCGGGCAGCCAGCCCGCCTCGACGGCCTGCTCCACGAGCCAGTCCAGCGCGTGCGGCTCGGCGCCGGCGAGCGCCTCGTCGATGGCGGCCGGCAGGTCGACGGCGTTGAGCAGCCCGCTGTCCACGGTTGGGATGTCGTCGGCGGCGGCGCGGGTGGCCCGCCACCAGCGGGCCCGGCCGGAGCGGGGGGCCGACACCAGCACGGCCACCTCGGCCAGGGTGGGCACGGCGAGCCGGACTACCGCGGCGGCGGCCCGGTCGGGGTGCAGCGGGTTGCCGAGCTTCTCCCCCACCAAGGCCAGGAAGGCCGAACGGGCCTGCTCGGCGAGCAACGCGTCGGCCCGGGCGACGCTCTCGGTGACGTCCTCGACGTACCAGCAGCACCCGGCCGCGGACAGCGACACCTGGCGGACCCGCAGCCGGCGGTCGTGGTGGGTGAACTCGCCGACGCCGGACGCGGCGTGCAGGCCCGCGATCCCGGACGCGGCGAGCAGCGCGCCGACGACCACCTCGGGCAGCAGGCGCCCGGCGACCGGGCTCAGGTGCCGCACCACACCACGGGCGTCGCAGACGATCAGGCCCTCGCGGAAGTGCTCGACGACCTCGGACCAGGCCGGGGCCGGTGGGCCGCGGTCGGGGGTGAGCCGCGGCAGCCCGGCCACCGGTCGCGCCGGCACGTCGGCGGTCCATGCCGGAGCCGGTGCGGTACTCGGCGAGGAGATCCGCCCGTCGCCCGGGTCCGCGCCCCTGACGTCGGCAGCGGTCACCAGCTGAGCCCCACTCTTCTCGACACCCGCCCCTCACCAAACGGCGTATGTGGTCCGATCCCACCCCACCCCACCCCACCCTACGCCGGTGCGCCGGCACCGCCACCTGACACCATCCTGACCAGCCGGCCGCACCGGCCCGCCCGCCGCCTCGGGGCAACAGGCGTCCGCCCGCCTGAACCCCGGGGTTTGCCGCTCGCGGCCGACTGGGAACATGGGCCCATGCCCTCTCCGCTGTTGACCATCGAGGTGACCCGGCCCGAGGCCGGACGCGCCCGGCTTCGGCTGACCGGCGAGCTGGACTTCGACACCGCGCCGGAGCTGACGGCCACCGCCGAGGCGCTGCGTCGGGACGGCTTCCACGAGCTGGAGATCGACCTGGACGGCGTCGGGCTCTGCGACTCCTCGGGGCTCAGCGCGCTGGTGGTGATCCACCGCAGGGGATCCGGCCCGATCCGGCTGACCGGGGTGGGCGGCCAGCTCCAGCGGTTGCTCGACCGCACCGGCCTGAGCGAGGTGCTCGACGCCGACGCCGACGCCGCGCGCGACGTCGGCTGACCCCGGGCCCGAAGGGCAGGGGGTGGCCCCCGAACCCCAGGGACCAGGAGTCGGGGGCCGGGAGGGTGGCCTCAGGTGGCGGTCACCGGTTGCAGGCGCGGCCCGTCGGCCCGCCGTTCGGCGTCGCCCGGCGGGGGCTCCGCGTCCTCCGGCGCTCCGGAGTCGGGCGTCTGGAACAGGTAACGGACGAACTCCCCACCCGCCTCGTTGTCGTCCGCCCCGGGCCACTGCCCGGTGCAGTCGACGCCGACCACCTCACGGCCGACGCCGTCGGACTCCTCCAGCAGGGCCCACAGGCTCACCCGGTAGCACCTGGTCGCCTGCGGCGTGAGCCGCCAGCGGGCGTACCAACCGGGACGGGCGGGGACGATTTCGACGATCCTCTTCATGACGACCTTCCCTTCCGCGTGTGTCGGAAGTACTCCGGCCCACCCCGATCGTGGAGCCCGGTCGGGTGAGCCTGGCTCACCCGCCCCGGATGACGCCGCCCCCGGCCGCCCGTCGGCCGTCCCCGTGTCGCGGGCTCGGCCGTTTCGGCCCCGACGACGCCGGGAAGGCGACGGTCGAGACAACGGACCGGAGAGGGGCGAGGTGTGCCATGCGTAAACAGATGGAGGGTGACAACCAGCGCCGCCGGGCGCTGGCCCGCCAGGCCCGTGAACGGGGCCGGCAGGCCAGCGAGACCGGCGCGAGCCTCAGCGCGTCCAAGCAGCTCACGCACCTGGACGGGGGTAAGCGGGCCGGGCCGCCGCCGGCCGGCCGCCACAAGCCCGACACCACCCGGGGCGGGCCGGCCCCGCCGCCGGCCGCTCCCGCGCCGGCCGCCCGGCCGCAGCCGCGCCCGCAGCGCGGCCCCGGAGGGGCTCCGGGGACGATCGGCGTGGGCTACCGGGAGCTGGTCGACGACGTCGGACGGCGGGCGGGCGTCGACTTCCGCACCGCGAAGGTGGCGGCCGAGGCGACCGTGTTGACCCTGGCCTGGGCGCTGGACCAGGCCGCACGGGAGCGGCTGCTGACGGCCGTGCCGGTGTCGCTGCACGACGTGGTCCCGGTGGACGGCATCGAGCGCCACCACGACCTGCCCGGTTTCCTCGCCGAGGTGGCCCGGCTCAGCGGCCGTACCCCGGAGCAGGCCCGCTACCAGGCGGAGGCGACGCTCGCCGCGCTGGCCGACCGGGACGGCGACCTGGTCGCCTCGCTGCACGTACCGGACGGTCTGCGCGACCTGCTCGGCTCGGCCGCCGGCGGTTGAGGCGCGGGCCGGCGGGCCAGCCGTGCCCGCCGGCCCCGCCGCCCGGAGGTGAAGGCCGGCCGCGGCGGCTACGGTGCCGGGATGCACACCGCCGCCGACGGCCCGCACCTGGTGGTCGACCCGGCCCGCCGCACCGGGCGCACCCTGCTCGCGGGCGGGGTGGCCCAGTCGTACGTCGACGTGGCCGATCCCCGACACCTGCACTTCGAGTACGTCCGCCGGATGGCCGCCGTGGTCGACCTGGCGGCGCCGCCCGGCGCCCCGGTCGACGCGCTGCACCTCGGCGGGGGCGCCCTGACCCTGCCCCGTTACGTGGGGGCGACCCGGCCGGGCTCCGCCCAGCTCGTGGTGGAGCGGGACCCGGCCGTGGTCGAGCTGGTCCGCCGCGAGCTGCCCGCGCCGGGCGCCGGGGTACGCGTCGTCGTCGCCGACGCCCGCGAGGCGGTGACCGCGGCCCCGTCCGGCGGGTACGACCTGGTGCTCGCCGACGTCTACCGGGCGGCCCGGATGCCGGGGCACGTGGCCAGCGTGGAGTTCGCCGCCGAGGTGGCCCGGGTGCTCCGCCCGGACGGCATCCTGCTGGTCAACGTCACCGACCTGCCCCCGCTGGTGTTCACCCGGTCCCGGGTGGCCACGCTGCGGGCTGTCTACGCCGACGTGTGCCTGGTCGCCGACCGGCGGATGCTGCGCGGGCGGCGGTACGGCAACGTGGTGCTCGCCGCCGCCGGCCGGGCGTGCCGGTTGCCGGCCGACCGGCTGGCCGCGCGGGCGGCCCGCGACCCGGTCCCCGGGCAGGTGCTGCACGGGTCGACGCTCGACGAGTTCGTCGGCGGGGCCCGCGCCGGCACCGACGACTCCCTCGGCGTCACCTGAGCCGCCCCGGGCCGCCCACCGTCAACGGGTTTCCGGCCCGTCGGCGGGGGTAGCCGCGCCGGATGAGGAGCGCCGACGACAGGGTCACCGCCCGGCGGGCCGCGATCGTCATCGGCCTGGTGCTGGCCACCCTGCTCGGGCTGTCCCTGATCTGGGCCACCCGGCGGCTGGTGGTCTGGGCCGTGGTCGCGGCGTTCTTCTCCGTCGCGTTGAAGCCCCTGGTCGACGGCGTGCAACGGCGCTTCCTGCGACGCCGCGCGCTGGCCACCCTGGTGGTCTTCCTGGCCGCGTTCGGGGTGCTCACCGCGCTGATCGCGGTGATCTTCCTGCCGCTGGTGGACGAGCTTGGCCGGTTCGCCGACCGGGCCCCGGACCTGCTGCGGGAGACCCGGGCGGGGCGGGGCCCGGTCGGCGAGGCGCTGGAGCGGCTGCGGCTGAGGCGGTACCTGGCCGGCCATTCCCACCAGATCGAGCAGTACGGCAGCCAACTGCGCGAGCCCGCCGTCGGGCTGGTCCGGCGCGTGCTGGAGACCCTCGCGGGGCTGATCACCGTGATCGTGCTGGCGTACCTCATGGTGCTGGAGGCCCCGAGGATCACCGCAGGCGTGACCGCCCTGCTCAGCGACCGGGCGGCGGGCCGGGCCCGGCGGATCGGGCGGGGCGTGTCCCGGGTGGTCACCGGCTACCTGACCGGGAACCTGCTGATCAGCCTGATCTGCGGCGTCCTGACCTTCCTCGTGCTCGTCCTGACCGGGGTGCCGTTCGCCGGGGTGATCGCCCTGCTGGTGGCGATCGCCGACCTGTTGCCCCTGGTCGGCGCGACCCTGGGGGCCATCCTCGCGGGCGGCGCCGGGTTCCTGCACTCCCCCACCGCCGGGATCGTGGTGCTGGTGTTCTTCGTCGTCTACCAGCAGGTGGAGAACCACCTGCTGCAACCGGTGATCATGGCGCGGGCGGTCCAGCTGAACCCGCTGACCGTGCTGGCCAGCGTGCTGTTCGCGGCGGAGCTGGCCGGCCTGATCGGGGCGCTGCTGGCCATCCCGGTCGCCGGGATCGGGCAGCTGCTGCTGCGCGAGTTCGGGCCGGGGAGCCGCCGCCAGCGCCCGGCCGACGAAGTCTGATCCCGTGCCGGCGGGCGAAGGGTGATCGCCGGCGCCGGGCGCTCAGCCGTGCCGGACCGGGACCTCCGGCGACGAGCTCTCCAGCGGCACGGCGTTGGCGGGCACCAGGCCGAGCCGCACGGCCGGACGGGGCAGGGTGGCGTCGAGCAGCCAGTCCGCGCCGATCCGGGCCCGGTTTCCCGGCATGGCCAGCAGGTGGTAGCCGCGGGTGACGGCCTTGGCCGGCAGCCCGGACAGCGACACCTTCAGCGGGTTCGCCGCGGCGTCCTTGCCGCCGAGGTCGACCACCCAGCCCAGGTCGTGGTGCTTGTACGGCCGGCGCCGGCCCTGCCCGTAGGAGGCGGCGATGTTGTGCGCCGCCAGCTTGCCCTGGCGCTGGGCGTGCTGGGCGGTCATGGTGCAGACCTGCCCGGGGCGGGTCAGGTCGGGCACCGCGGCGGCGTCGCCGCAGGCGTACACCTCGGGGAAGCCGGGGACGGTGAGGTACTCGTCGACCACCAGGCGGCCCTTCTCGGTGCGCAGGCCGAGCTCGGCGACGAACGGGTCGGGGCGCACCCCGACGCACCAGACCAGGCTGCACGTGGGCACGCACTCGCCGTCGGTCAGCCGCACCCCGTCGAACATGGCCTCCGCCACCGACGTACCCATCCGCACGTCGACGCCGCGCCGGCGCAGCACCCGGTCGGCGGTCACCGACATCCGCTGATCCAGTTCGGGCAGCACCCGGGGGGCCACGTCGAGCAGCATCCAGCGGGGCCGGACTTTCAGGTGCGGGTGCTGGGCGACCAGCCGGTCGGTGAAGAGCTGCCCGTGCGCGGCCACCTCGGTCCCGGTGTAGCCGGCGCCGACCACCACGAAGGTGGTGCGGGCCCGCTGCTCGGCCGGGTCGTCGGTCAGCTCGGCCAGCTCGATCTGGCGAACCACGTGGTCGTGCAGGTAGAGCGCCTCGGGCAGGCCGCGAAAGCCGTGGGCGTACTCGGTGACGCCGGGGATGGGCAGCAGCTTGTTGACGCTGCCGACGGCGAGCACCAGGCGGTCGTAGGCGAGCCGGCCCTGGTCACCCTCCGGCATCGTGTAGCCGACCCAGCGGTTCTGCAGGTCGATCCGGTCGGCCTCGCCGACGACCACCCGCACGCCGTCGAGAGTGCCGCTGAGCGGCACCGAGATCCGGCCGGGCTCTACCACCCCGGCGGCCACCTCGGGCAGCAGCGGCAGGTAGAGGAAGTAGTCGGTCGAGTTCAGCAGGACGATCTCGGCCCGGTTCCGGGCGATCCCGCTCAACGTCTTCGCCGCGTGGTAACCAGCGAACCCGGCCCCCACGATCACCACCCGAGGCTTCGTCATGGGGGGTGCCGTTCCCACCGCCGACCAGGGCAAACGTCAGGAATCAGTCCGGCTGGAGCCGGACGTGGGCGGTCCCGGCGGTCAGGCCGCCGATGCTGTCCGGCGGCATCCTCCGGGGGGTCGGGCGCGGGCCCCGGCCTCAGTTGCCGCTGGGGTTGCTCGCACCGGTCGTCTCCACCTTGTCCAGCTTCCGGATGACTATCTGCTCCACGGTTCTCACCTCCCTCCGAGTGGGTCGGGCCCGGTCCCACCTCCCTCTGCGAGGGTCGGGACCGGGCCGGGCGCGCAGCTCGTGCGGCAGACCCGGCAGCGGTCGGGGGCCTCGACGCTCATCGGCACGCCGACCGGCCGGCGACGACCGCCGCGTCGACGGGTGTCCCGCCGCAGCCGGCCGGGCAGCGCGGGTGCGGCGGGTGGGCGATGAGGAAGTGCTGGTCGGGGGCGACCAGGTTGATCCCCTGGAGCTGACCGGGCCGAACGGCCGGCACGCCGGTCAGCAGGGCCGTCGCCAGGTGGGCGGCGAGGTGCCCGGACAGGCCGGCCGAGGACGCGCTGACCGCGCTGCTGCTCTCCCGCTGCACGGTGTACTCGGCGGCCGGGTCGTCCCGGCGACGCTTGTCGTGCTCGGCGAGCCAGAAACACTCGTAGCACGGGCCCACCCGGGGCAGGTACGCCGCCGCCGTCACCACCGGGCCGTGGTACCCGGCGTCCACCCAGGGGGTCGCGGTGCCCAGGCAGACCCGGTTGGCCCAGGCCCGGATGGCGCCCGGCCGGTCGGCGCAGAGCAGCAGCACGTCGCAGCCGGTGACCAGCCGGCGCAGGTCGCCCTGCCCGCGCACCTCGGACCGCTCGCCGGTGACCTCGATGTCGGAGTTGAGCCGGCGCAGCCGGGCCACCGCGGCATCCGCCTTCGGCCGGCCGATGTCGTCCTCGGCGTACATGGTCTGGCGGTTGAGGTTGGACAGCTCGACCACGTCGGGGTCGACGCAGTGCAGCCGCCCGACCCCGCCGGCGGCCAGGGCGAGCGCGGCGGCCCCGCCGGTGCCGCCCAGCCCGACCACGACCGCCCGGGAGCGCTTCAAAGCGAGCTGCGGCTCCCAGGACGTGGCGCGCGGAACCAGGTCGATCCAGCGGTGGAACCGGCGGCCGCGGTCGTGGCGCTCCCGGTCCCGGTCGGTGAGTTCCGGCGGGTCGGGGGCAGCCGCGTCGGTGAGATACCCGGCGGCGGCGAACAGGTCGAGCGCGGCGCGGACGGCGCCGGCCTTCTCGCCCGGATGCGCGGCGAGCACCTGCCGGACGATCTCCTCGACGCCGCGGGTGCCGTCGGCGGCGCACAGCGTCGTCCAGATCGCGCCGGTGGGATCGAGCACCTCGGCCGCGATGCCGTAGACCGAGCCGCCCACGCGGATCCGGCCGCCCGGCAGCCGGTGCAGGCCGTGCTCGGGTTTGATCTGGGGATGCCACCCGGACGTCGCCAGTGATGCCATCGATCCTCGCCCCCGAACGGCAGATCGCTGTCCCGGGAATCAGCCTCGCGCAGTCGGGCCGGGGAGCGCAACACCCGGTGGCCGATCGGGTACCCGCGCCGCCCCTACGGGCACCGCGGCGGTGGCCCGGCGCCGGCCCCCCCCAGCGCGCGTCAGCTGGAGCCAGAAAAACGCAAAAAAGAAGAGCGGGGAGT
>NZ_JBEOWQ010000059.1:0-24524 GCF_040296145.1 Micromonospora sp. NPDC002296 | reverse complement strand
GCCGTGGTAATCGTCGGCGTGGCCCCGGTGGCGGCGGCGGGCCCGCCCACCGTGCTGTCGCCGGCCGCGGGCACGCCGGTGTGTCAGGTCCGCGACGGGCGGCTCAACGAGATCTCCGGGATGGCCGCCGTCGGCGACGGGTACGTGGTGGTCGACGACGGCGCGGACGAGGAGGCCCGGCGTCGGATCTTCTTCCTCGACGCCGACTGCGCGGTGGTGCGGACGGTGCGCTACCCGTCGCGTCCCCGGGACACCGAGGATTTGGGCGTCGGCGCGGACGGCACGGTCTGGGTGGCCGACGTCGGCGACAACGACCGCTCCCGCCGGACGGTCGCCCTGTGGCGGCTTCGTCCCGGCGGGAAACGCCCGGTGCTGTACCGCCTGGCGTACCCGGACGGTCCGCACGACGCGGAGGCCCTCCTGGTCGCCGGTGACGGGCGTCCGGTGATCGTGACCAAGCAGGGCGGCGGCGCCGGCCTGTACCGCCCGGCCTCGGCGCTGCGGTCGGGCGCGACGGTGCCGCTGACCCGGGTGGGGCAGGTGCGGCTGCCGTCCACCAGGACCCGCAACCCGTTCTCCTTCCTCGGTCGGGCGGTGGTCACCGGAGGTGCGACCGCGCCGGACGGGCGTCGGGTGGTCCTGCGCACCTATGCCGACGCGTTCGAGTTCGACGTCTCCGGTGGCGACGTGGTCGCCGCCCTGACCACCGGCACGCCGCGGGTCGTCCCGCTGCCGGACGAGCCGCAGGGGGAGTCGGTCACCTACAGCCGTGACGGCCGGTCCCTGCTCACCGTCTCCGAGACCGCGGACCAGCCGCCCGGCACGCGGCCCACGATCCTGCGCTACGCGCTGACCCCGGTGCCGGCCCCCACCCGGCCCCGGACCGACCCGGCGTCGGCCGCCCCCCGGGCCGCCGACACCCCGGACCGTGCCGACCGCGGCGGTGCCAGGTCCGTGGCCGTGGGGGCGGCGGTCGCGGCGCTGGCCCTGCTCGTCCTGGGGATGGCCAGGGCGAGGGGCGCGGGCCGCCAGGACAAGGGGGAGTGAGGACCGCCCTGTCCACAGCGGACCTCCGAGGCGCGAGCCGCGCCCGGCCGTGCGCGACGGGGTCCCGCAGCCGTACGGTCAGGACATGCTGGCCCTCGGGGCGCCCGGGCCAGGGTCGATCCTGGTCGGGCCGCCGGCGGACGGGCGTACGTCGAAGTTGAAGATCTCGGTGGGCAGGTAGACCGTCGCGCAGGAGTTGGGGATGTCCACCACCCCGGAGAACCGGCCCTCGATCGGCGCCGCGCCGAGCAGCAGGTACGCCTGCTCGGGCTGGTAACCGAAGCGGGTCAGGTAGTCGATGGCGTGCAGGCACGCGCGTTGGTAGGCCAACTGCGAGTCGAGGTACCGCTGCTCGCCGTCGAGGGTGACGGACAGTCCGGAGAAGGCCAGCCACTGGCTGAACTGCGGTGGCGTGTTCCCCGGCAGGAAGATGGCGTTCTCGGCGACGCCGTACGTCTGCATGCCGTTCTTGATCAGGTCGACGCGCAGGTCGATGTAGCCGCCCATCTCGATGGCGCCGCAGAAGGTGATCTCCCCGTCGCCCTGGGAGAAGTGCAGGTCGCCCACGGACAGGTTCGCACCGGGCACGTAGACCGGGTAGAAGACGCGGGTGCCCGCGGTGAAGTTCTTGATGTCCTGGTTCCCGCCGTTCTCCCGGGGCGGGGCGGTACGCGCCGCCTCCGCCGCCACCCGGTCGAAATCGGCGCCGGTGAGCGTGCCGAGGATCGCGTCCTGGGGCTCGGGCGGCAGGGACAGGGGCGGCACCCGATCCGGGTCGGTGGCCCGCAGCGCGCCCTCGCGTCGGTTCCAGGTGGCCAGCATCCCCGCGGACGGGGCGGTGCCCATCAGCCCGGGATGGGTGATGCCGGTGAACTCGACGCCGGGGATGTGCCGGGAGGTGGCCTGCCGACCGGTGAAGTCCCAGACGGCCTTGTAGGCGTCGGGGAACTGCTCGGTGAGGAAACTGCCGCCGTTGCCGGTGGCGAACACGCCGGTGTATCCCCAGCCCTGGCCGGCCAGCGGCCCGGAGTCCTCCTGCGGGATGGGCCCGAGGTCGAGGATGTCGACGATGAGCAGGTCGCCGGGTTCGGCGCCCTGCACCGCGAAGGGGCCGCTGAGGGCGTGGACCCGGCTCAGCGGGGCGTCCCGGATGTCCTCGGCAGAGTCGTCGTTGTGGATCGCCCCGTCGAACCACTCCCGGCAGTGGACGCGGAACGACTGGCCGGGCCGGACGGTGGCCACGGGCGGGATGTCCGGGTGCCACCTGTTGTGGCCGATCTTCTCCTGGTCGGTGAACCGTCTGGCGGAGTCGAGCGGGAACAGTAGTTCGGGCATGTCGTTCTGCCTTTCGGTCGGGCTGGTGGAACGGGCCGGTGTGGGCCGGTCACCAGCGGGGCAGGCGGGCGTGGGCCGGGTTCGGCGACCGCCGGACCGGTTGCCGGCCCGGGATGTGCGTCACGACGTCGGGCGTCTCCGCGCTGCGCTCCGCCCGGTCGATCGCGTGCCGCAGGCGCGCCGGTGTGCGGGCGAGCCGGGGCGCCGAGAAGACCCGGGCGGCCGGGCACCCGCACCGTGGGCAGCGCGCGGCGGTGCCGGCGGTGCCGATCGGCAGCACGGTGTCGAAGTTGCCGTCCTGTGGGCATCGGTACTCGTACGTGGCCATCTCCACCGCCCCCTCGCAGCGTCGCGCGGACGGCGGTCGGCCTGCGGCTGAATCGCCCGCATGCCCATCCTCCGCCGTTTCCGCCCTCAAATGGCACGAAGCCACCAACGGGGGACTGCCGAGGGCCGGCGGTCGGCTCGTCGCCCCGCCCACAGCCCGGGCCCGGCCGCCGGGCGACATCCGGGTGGCGGAACCCTACGGCGCGTCGACGACCTCGCGCCCGAGGGGCCAGAACGCGGCGGGTACGAGCTTGAAGTTCGCGATGCCGAACGGGATTCCGACGATCGTGACGCAGAGCGCGACGCCGGCGAGGACGTGGGACAGCGCCAGCCACCAGCCGGCCAGCACCACCCAGAGGAGATTGGCCAGGCCGGAGGGGGCGCCGGCGCCGGGCTTGGGCACGAGGGTGCGGCCGAAGGGCCACAGCGAGTAGCTGGCCAGCCGCAGTGAGGCGACCCCGAACGGGATCGTGACGACCAGGACGAAGCAGATCAGCGCGGCGATGCCGTATCCGACGCCGAGGACGAGACCGCCGCCGAAGACCAGCCACAACACGTTGAGCAGAAAGCGGATCACCCCTCCAGCATGACTCCCTCCCGCCACCGGCGCGGTCGCGCTACCCCTCGCGGGCGTCCCTGAGCCGGCCGAGTTCGGTGGCGCGGGTCCTGCCCATGCGCTCCGCGAGCCCTCGGGCCTGCGCGTCGGAGCCGTTGGTCCGCCCGGCATCGGCGAGCCGTGCGCCCTGCTCCACATGCTCGGACGCACCGGCCGCTGCCGGGGACGGCGAGATCCTGGGTGCCGTGCTGTAGGCGGTCGTCCGGGCGTTGCCGTTGGAGCGGCTGGTGGGGCACGCGGGCGGACGGCCGGGGTGCCGCCCGCCCGCGCTGACGGAGTTGGCCGCGGCTACGGGGTGACGGCGATGTTGGTCAGGCCGTTGACCGCGTTCGTGACCGTGTTCGAGGCGTGCACGACGTTGGGGTTCGCCGGGCATTTCGACGTCGAGGAGACGTTTACGGCGTACCGGCCGACGCCGCCGAGGTCGGAGGTGTTGCCGCGCCAGACGTTGCCGCAGCCGTACCCGGTGAGGAGGTTGTGGGTCTCGTAGCCGTTGGCGAACGTGCCCGGCGCGCGGAACGTGCCGGTGTTGCCCTCGACGAGATAGCCGTTGCCCTTGGCGTCGACCCACGAGTCGCCGGAGTTGACGCCGGAGATGCCCTGGCCGTCGAAGGTGTTGCCACGGATCACGCCGCCCTCGGTGCCCTCCTTGATGTCCACGTGCTCGGCCGTCACGCGGGGGCCGATCCGGTTGTTCAGCACCTGCACCCGGTCGGAGCGGTCCATCCCGCCGGAGTTGCCGTGGCAGCCGAAGTTGGACTGGGCCGAGCCGAGGTAGACCCCCTCGCCGTAGCCGGGCTGCGCCAGGCCGGTGTCGGTGATCACCGAGTTGCGGATGATCCCGTCCGCTGAGGAGCGGCGGAAGTGCACCGCCTCGTCCTCGGTGTGGTGCACGTACACCCCGTCGATGGTCACGTGGTGGGAGTTGTCCAGCACGATGCCCTTCTTCGACTCGGCGACGGTGAAGCCGGTCAGGTTCCAGTACGGGGCGTCGAAGAGCCAGAGCCCGTACCCGGAGTCCCAGCCGGCGGTCGGCGCCGGGCAGCTCGGCCCCGTGCCGGCGGGCCCGCCGTTGACCAGCACCGCCTCGCGCGGGCCGGTGAGGGTGACCCGGGACGCGGCGGTCCCGGCCCTCGTGGTCAGAAAGGAGCCCCGGTACGTGCCGGCGGCGAGCTGGATCGTCTGCCCCGGCGCCGCCGCGGCGAGGGCGGCCTGGAGTTGGGCGGCGGTGGAGACGTTCACCGTCGTGCCGGGCGGCGCGGTCGTGGGCGGCGTCGTGGTCGGCGGCGGCGTTGTGGTCGGTGGCGGTGTGGTGGGTGCCGTCGTGGTGGGCGCCGCCGTCGTGGTCGGCGCGGGACCGCCACCGGAGCACGGGTTGCCGTTGACCGTGCAGTTGGTGGGGTTGCCCGCGCCGCTGACGTTGAAGCCGAAGCTCTCGCTGCCGCCGGGGGCGATGGTGCCGTTGTAGCCGGCGTTGGTGAACCGGTAGTGCTGGCCGCTCTGGGTGCGCACGGAGCTCCAGGAGTTGCTGACGCTGGTCCCGGTGGGCAGGTCGAACTCGACGGTCCACGTGGTCACGGCGGCGGTGCCACCATTGGTGAGGACGTAGTCGGCGCCGTAGCCGCCGGGCCAGGTCGAGGCCTTGACGAGGCTGGCCGTCAGGCCCCCGGCGGCCCAGGCGAACGGGGCGGCGCTGACCGCGAGGGCGGCGGCGAGGCCGGCGGCGCCGGCGGCCAACCATCGATGAGAGGTCTTCACTGGCGTGGCCCTTCGTTGAGGCGGGCGATTGGTGGGATGCCCGGCCGCTGACGCCGAGCCAACCAATGCATCGATCTACGTATTTATACCGGCCTCGGCGCCCGGACCGACGGCGGCCTGACCTGGCCCCCGACGTGTCCCCGCGCGCCGCCGGCCGGTACCTGCTCCACCGCACCGCCCGCCGGCGCATCGGCGTGGCCCTGGCCAACTCGCTCGTACGTGTCCGGGCCGCGCCGGTGACCGCCGTCACCGGCGCGGCCGGGCCGCGTGAAAACGGCGTCAAGAAACGGCCCGTCGCCGTCATGGTCGCGTGAAGGACCCTGTCCGCGCGGTGCCGGAGGCGTTGTGATTGCCCGGCGCGACCGGAAGTCGGTCGCGGCAACCGAGTCGGGTAAGAGGAGTCAGCCGTGTCTGACGTGGTGTTCGTGCTGGTGACGGTGGCGCTGTTCGTGGCGCTCACCCTCGTGGTGAGGGGCGTGGAGAAGCTGTGAGCGCCGTCAACGCCGTCGGCCTGGTGCTGGCGATCGGCCTGGGCGTGTTCCTGGTGGTCGCCCTGCTGTTCCCGGAGCGCTTCTGATGACCACGACAACAGCCGGTGTGCTGTTCATTCTCTCGCTGGTGGTGGCGCTGGTCGCCGTCCACAAGCCGTTCGGCGATTACCTGTACCGGGTGGTCGCGGGCACCCGGCAGTCCCGCGTCGAGCGGGGCGTCTACCGACTGGTCGGGGTCGACCCGTCCGCCGGGCAGACCGGGGGCGTGTACGCCCGCGCGGTGCTGGCCTTCTCCGCCGTGTCGATCCTGTTCCTGTACGCGTTCCAGCGCCTGCAGAACCACCTGTGGCTGTCCCTCGGCTTCGACCCGGTCGTGCCGCACGGGGCGTGGAACACGGCGGTGTCGTTCGTGACCAACACGAACTGGCAGTGGTACTCCGGCGAGTCGACCATGGGCCATTTGGTGCAGATGGCCGGGCTGGCGGTGCAGAACTTCGTCTCCGCCGCCGTCGGGATCGCCGTCGCGGTCGCCCTGGTCCGCGGTTTCGCCCGCAGCCGCACGGGCGATCTGGGCAACTTCTGGGTCGACCTGACCCGGATCACGCTACGGGTGCTGCTGCCCGTCTCGGTGCTCGGGGCGCTCGCCCTGATGCTCGGGGGAGTGGTGCAGAACCTGTCCGCCGGCACCGACGTGACCACCCTCACCGGTGGGGTCCAGACGATCACCGGAGGGCCGGTCGCCGGCCAGGAGGTGATCAAGGAACTGGGCACCAACGGCGGGGGCTTCTACAACGCCAACAGCGCCCACCCGTTCGAGAACCCGACGGCCTGGACGAACTGGCTGGAGATCTTCCTGATCCTGCTGATCCCGTTCAGCCTGCCCCGGGTCTTCGGCCGGATGGTCGGCCAGAACCGGCAGGGGTACGCCGTGGCCGCCGTGATGGCGGTCCTGGCGGTGGCGAGCGTCGCCCTGACCAACGTCTTCGAGCTGGCCGGGCACGGCACGGTGCCGCAGGCGGTCGGCGCGGCGCTGGAGGGCAAGGAGGTGCGGTTCGACGTGTCGAACTCGGCGACCTTCGCCGCCGCGACGACGCTGACCTCCACCGGGGCGGTGAACTCGTTCCACGACTCGTACACCGCGTTCGGCGGGATGATGCCGCTGGTCAACATGATGCTCGGCGAGGTGGCGCCCGGCGGTGTCGGCGCGGGCCTCTACGGCCTGCTGATCCTCGCGGTGATCACGGTCTTCGTGGCCGGCCTGATGGTCGGCCGGACCCCGGAGTACGTGGGTAAGAAGATCGGCTCACGGGAGATCAAGTTCGCCTCGCTGTACTTCCTGGTCACCCCGGCACTGGTGCTGACCGGCACGGCGGCGGCCTTCGCCACCGGCAACGCCGCGACCGCGCTGAACACCGGCCCGCACGGCCTGTCCGAGGTGATCTACGCGTTCACCTCGGCGAGCAACAACAACGGCTCCGCGTTCGCCGGCATCACGGTGAACACCCCGTGGTGGAACACCGCCCTGGGACTGTGCATGCTGCTCGGCCGGTTCCTGCCGATCATCTTCGTCCTCGCACTGGCCGGCTCCCTGGCCCGCCAGGCGCCCACCCCCGCCTCCGAGGGCACCCTGCCGACCCACCGGCCCCTGTTCGTCGGGATGGTCGTGGGCGTCACGGTGATCCTCGTGGCCCTGACCTACCTGCCCGCGCTCGCGCTCGGCCCCCTGGCCGAAGGGCTGTGACCACCATGAGGAACGACGACATGACCCTTTCCCCGCAGGCGCCGCACGGCGGGGCCGACCCGGCCACCCCCGGCACGCCCGCCACCCGGGGCGACCGGGTCGGCGGCGGACTGCTCGACCCGAGGCAGCTGCTGACCTCCCTGCCGAGCGCGCTGCGTAAGCTCGACCCGCGCACCCTGTGGCGCAACCCGGTGATGCTGATCGTCGAGATCGGCGCGGCCTTCACCACCGTCCTCGCGGCGACCGACCCGTCGGTCTTCGCCTGGGCCATCACCGGCTGGCTCTGGCTGACGGTGCTGTTCGCCAACCTCGCCGAGGCGGTCGCCGAGGGCCGGGGCAAGGCCCAGGCCGCCACCCTGCGCCGGGCCAAGCAGGACACCGTCGCCACCCGACTGGTCGGCTGGACCCCGGGCGCCCGCGCCAACGCCTACCGCGACGAGGCGGTGCCCGCGCCCGAGCTGCGCCAGGGCGACGTCGTGCTGGTCGACGCCGGCGGGATCATCCCCGGCGACGGCGACGTCGTCGAGGGCATCGCCAGCGTCGACGAGTCGGCCATCACCGGCGAGTCCGCCCCCGTCATCCGGGAGTCCGGCGGCGACCGCAGCGCGGTCACCGGCGGTACCCGGGTGCTCTCCGACCGGATCGTCGTGCGGATCACCCAGAAACCGGGGGAGAGCTTCATCGACCGGATGATCGCCCTGGTCGAGGGGGCGAACCGGCAGAAGACGCCGAACGAGATCGCGCTCAACATCCTGCTCGCCGCGCTCACGGTCATCTTCCTGCTCGCCGTGGTGACGTTGCAGCCCCTCGCCGTCTTCTCCAAGCAGTACCAGGCCGCCGCCCCGGACACCGGGGCGATCACCGACGCGGGGGTCAGCGGCGTGGTGCTGGTGTCCCTGCTGGTCTGCCTCATCCCCACCACCATCGGCGCGCTGCTGTCGGCGATCGGCATCGCCGGCATGGACCGCCTCGTCCAGCGCAACGTCCTGGCGATGAGCGGCCGGGCGGTCGAGGCCGCCGGCGACGTGAACACCCTGCTGCTGGACAAGACCGGCACCATCACCCTGGGCAACCGGCAGGCCGCCGAGTTCCTGCCGGTCGAGGGGGTCACCGCCGCCGAACTGGCCGACGCGGCGCAGTTGGCCAGCCTCGCCGACGAGACCCCCGAGGGCCGGTCCGTGGTGGTCCTGGCCAAGAACGAGTTCGGGCTGCGGGAACGGGAGCCGGGTCTCGTGCCCCACGCCACGTTCGTGCCGTTCACCGCCCAGACCCGGATGAGCGGCGTCGACCTGACGCCGGACGCGACGGTCGACGGCGGGGTCACCGGGCCCGCGCGGCGGGTCCGCAAGGGCGCGGCGGCGGCCGTGATGAGGTGGGTCCGCGAGCACGGCGGCCACCCCACCGAGCAGGTGGGCCAGGTCGTCGACGGGATCAGCGGCATCGGCGGTACCCCGCTGGTGGTGGCCGAGCACATCGACGGCGAGCCGGCGCGGGCGCTCGGCGTGATTCACCTCAAGGACGTCGTGAAGGCCGGCATGCGGGAACGGTTCGACGAGATGCGCCGGATGGGCATCCGCACCGTGATGATCACCGGCGACAACCCGCGGACCGCGAAGGCGATCGCCGACGAGGCCGGGGTGGACGACTTCCTCGCCGAGGCCACCCCGGAGGACAAGCTCGCCCTGATCAAGCGCGAGCAGGAGGGCGGCCGGCTGGTCGCGATGACCGGGGACGGCACCAACGACGCCCCGGCACTCGCCCAGGCCGACGTCGGGGTGGCCATGAACACCGGCACCTCGGCGGCGAAGGAGGCCGGCAACATGGTCGACCTCGACTCCGACCCGACCAAGCTCATCGAGATCGTCGAGATCGGCAAGCAACTGCTCATCACCCGGGGCGCCCTGACGACCTTCTCGATCGCCAACGACATCGCGAAGTACTTCGCCATCATCCCGGCCATGTTCGCCGGCATCCACCCCAGCCTGGACACGCTGAACGTCATGCGGCTGGCCAGCCCGGAGTCGGCGATCCTCTCGGCGGTCATCTTCAACGCCCTAGTGATCATCGCGCTGATCCCGCTGGCCCTGCGCGGCGTCCGGTACCGACCGGCGGCGGCGGCCGAGCTGCTCAGCCGCAACCTGCTGGTCTACGGCCTCGGCGGCATCATCGTGCCGTTCGTCGGCATCAAGCTCATCGACCTGCTCATCCAGCTCATCCCAGGGATCTCGTGATGCGCCTACCCACCTGGCTCGCCCAACACCTCGCCGCCCTGCGCGCACTGCTCGTGTTCACCGTCCTGCTCGGCCTGGCGTACCCGCTGGCCCTGGTCGCCGCCGGCCGGCTGCCCGGCCTGGACGGCAAGGCGAACGGCTCGCTCGTCGCCGTCGACGGCCGGACCGTCGGCAGCGCGCTGATCGGCCAGTCCTTCACCGACGCCGACGGCAACCCCGTCCCGCGCTACTTCCAGTCCCGTCCCTCGGCAGCCGGGGACGGCTACGACCCCACCTCCACCGCCGCCTCCAACCTCGGCCCGGAGAGCGTCGTCGACACCCTCGCCGCCGACCCGGCCGAGTCGACCGCGAGCCTGCTCACCCAGGTCTGCGCCCGCAGCCTGGCGATCGGCCGGCTCGACGGCGTGGACGGGCGGCGGCCGTACTGCACCGCCGACGGCGTCGGCGCGGTCCTGGGCGTGTTCCACCGCGAAGGGCTGACCGGACCGGTCACCCGGGTGGTGAGCGTCAACCAGGCCGCCCCCGCCACCCCGTTCGTGACCACGTGGCAGGGCGTCACGGTGGAGCCGGCGCGACCGGGCGTGGACCACGTCGCCGCCGGGGCGGTGATCGTCCCGGTCCGCGGCGACGCCCCCGCCGCGCCGGCGGTGCCGGCGGACGCGGTCACCGCCAGCGGCAGCGGCCTCGACCCGCACATCAGCCCCGCGTACGCCGAGATCCAGGTCGCCCGGGTGGCCCGGGAGCGCGGCGCGGACCCGGCCGCGGTCCGGCGGCTGGTGGCCGAGCACACCGACGGCCGGGCGCTCGGCTTCCTGGGCGCCCCCGGCGTTAACGTGCTGGAACTGAACCTCGCCCTCGACCAGCGGTTCGCCGCTCGTTGAACCCCCCGCCGGGCGGGCCACGACAGGCCCGCCCGGCGGCCACCGCCACGTTCACGGCCGCGCCGCCGGACGGCCCGCCCACCGGAAGGACCTGCCCGTGCCCAGAGGGGAACTGCGCATCTACCTCGGGGCCGCGCCCGGCGTCGGCAAGACGTACGCGATGCTCCAGGAGGCCCGGCGGCGGACCGAACGCGGCACCGACGTGGTGATCGGGCTGGTCGAGACCCACGGCCGCCCGCACACCGCCGCCATGGTCGGCGACCTGGAACAGGTGCCCAGGCGCACCCTCGCGCACCGGGGCGTCGAGCTCACCGAGCTGGACCTCGACGCGCTCCTGGCCCGCCGTCCCGAGGTCGCGGTCGTCGACGAGCTGGCCCACACCAACGTGCCCGGCTCCCGCAACGACAAGCGCTGGCAGGACGTGCAGGAACTGCTGGACGCCGGCATCTCCGTGCTGTCCACGGTCAACGTCCAGCACCTCGAATCGGTCAACGACGTCGTCGCCCAGATCACCGGCACCACCCAGCGCGAGACCGTCCCCGACGCCGTCGTCCGCGCCGCCGAGCAGGTCGAACTGGTCGACATGACCCCGGAGGCGCTGCGCCGCCGGATGGCCCACGGCAACATCTACCGCCCCGACAGGATCGACGCCGCGCTCGGCAACTACTTCCGGATCGGCAACCTCACCGCCCTGCGCGAGCTGGCCCTGCTCTGGCTGGCCGACAAGGTCGACGACCAGCTCGGCGCCTACCGCGCCCAGCAGGGCATCTCCGACACCTGGGAGGCCCGGGAACGCGTCGTCGTCGCGCTGACCGGCGGGCCGGAGGGCGACACGCTGATCCGCCGGGCGGCCCGGGTGGCCGCCCGGGGCCGGGGCGCCGACCTGCTCGCCGTGCACGTCACCCGCAGCGACGGCCTGGCCGGCGTCGACCCCGCCCGGCTGGCCCGCCAGCGGGTGCTGGTGGAGAGCCTCGGTGGCACGTACCACCAGGTGCTCGGCGCGGACGTGCCGGCCGCGCTGCTCGACTTCGCCCGCGGCGTCAACGCCACCCAGCTCGTCCTCGGCGCCAGCCGGCGGGGCCGGTTCGCCCAGCTGTTCAGCCGGGGCGTCGGGGTCACCACCACGGCCCTGTCCGGGCCGATCGACGTGCACCTGGTCACCCACCCGCAGGCGGGGCGGGGACGGCGGAGCGGCGGGTTGCCGGCCGCGCTGTCCCGGCGGCGCCGGCTGCTCGGCTTCGCCCTCGCCGGTCTGGGCATGCCGGCGCTCACCGTGGCGCTGCGTACGCTGCCCGACCTCACCCTGACCAACGACATCCTGCTGTTCCTCGCCGGCGTCGTCGGGGTGGCGCTGGTCGGCGGCCTGTGGCCGGCGCTGGTCGCCGCCCTCGGCGGATCGCTGCTGCTGAACTGGTTCTTCACCCCGCCGTTCCGCACGCTGACCATCGCCGAGGCGGACAACCTGCTCGCCCTGGGCGTCTTCGTCGGCGTCGCCCTCGCGGTGAGCTGGGTCGTCGACGTGGCCGCCCGGCGTACCCGGGAGGCGGCGCGGGCCTCCGCCGACGCGCAGACCCTCGCCACCGTCGCGGGCGGCGTGCTGCGCGGCGAGCGCCCACTGCCGGCGCTGCTGGACCGGCTGCGGGAGACGTTCGCGCTGCGCGCCGTCAGCGTCCTGGAGCTGGCCCCCGACGCCCGGGGACGCCCCGGCCGGGCCCACGAGCAGGACGCCTGGCGGCTGGTGGCGTCCGTCGGTGAGGCGCCGGCGACCAGCCCCGACGCCGGGGAGACGGCGGTACCGGTCGACGACCGGCTCACCGTCGTGCTGTCCGGCCGGCGGCTGGAGGCCGCCGACCGGCGGGTCGTCGAGGCGTTCGCCGCCCAGGCAGCCGTGGCGCTGCGCCAGGAACGCCTCGCCGAGGAGGCGGCGACCGCCCGGCCGCTGGCCGAGGCCGACCGGATGCGCACCGCGCTGCTCGCCGCCGTCAGCCACGACCTGCGTACGCCGCTCGCCTCGGCGAAGGCGGCGGTGAGCAGCCTGCGCAGCCACGACGTCGAGTTCGACGCCGACGACCGGGACGAGCTGCTGGCCACCGCCGACGAGTCCCTGGACCGGCTGGGTCGCCTGGTGGCGAACCTGCTGGACATGAGCCGGTTGCAGGCCGGCGCGCTCGGGGTGGCCGCCGTGGCGATCGGGTTGGAGGACGTGGTGCCGAGGGCCCTGGACGAGCTGGGTCCGGACGCCGCCGACGTCGCCACCGACATCCCCGCCGACCTGCCCGCCGCGCTGGCGGATCCGGGCCTGCTGGAACGCGTGCTGGTCAACATCGTGGCCAACGCTCTGCGGCACAGCCCGCCCGGCCGTCCGCCCACCGTCACCGCCAGCGCCCACGCCGGGCAGGTGGAGCTGCGGGTCATCGACACCGGCCCCGGCATCCCCGAGGACCAGTGGGAACATGTCTTCCTGCCCTTCCAGCGCCTCGGCGACCGGGACAACCAGACCGGGGTGGGGCTCGGCCTCGCCCTGTCCCGCGGCCTCGCCGAGGCGATGGGTGGCACCATCACCCCCGAGACCACCCCCGGCGGGGGGCTGACCATGGTGCTTCGCCTGCCCGCCGCCGCCCCGACCGGCACCGAAGGGTCGCAGGAATGAGCCGCATCCTCGTCGTCGACGACGAACCGCAGATCCTGCGTGCCCTGCGCATCAACCTCCGCGCCCGCGGCTACGACGTGCAGGTCGCCGACACCGGTACGGGCGCGCTGCGGGCCGCCGCCGCCCACCCGCCGGACCTGGTGGTCCTCGACCTGGGCCTGCCCGACCTCGACGGCGTCGAGGTGATCCGGGGCCTGCGCGGCTGGACGACGGTGCCGATCATCGTGCTGTCCGGCCGGGCGGGCAGCGAGGACAAGGTCGCCGCCCTCGACGCCGGCGCGGACGACTACGTCACCAAGCCGTTCGGCATCGACGAACTGCTCGCCCGCATCCGCGCGGTCACCCGACGCCTCACCGCCCCGGCGGTCGACGGGGCGACGGCGGCCCCCCGGGTGGGTCGGCACACCGTCGACCTCGTCGACCGCACGGTGACCCGCGACGACGGCGCGGAGGTCCGGCTCACCCCCACCCAGTGGGCCGTGCTCGACAGGCTGCTGCGCCACCCCGGCAAGCTCGTCAGCCAGCGCCAACTGCTGCACGAGGTGTGGGGGCCGGAGTACCAGAACGAGACCAACTACCTGCGTCAGTACATGGCCCAACTGCGGCGCAAGCTGGAGGACGACCCGGCCCGCCCGCGACACCTCATCACCGAGCCCGGGATGGGCTACCGCTACCGCCCCTGACCGGGGCTCGTCCGGTGTCGCCGCTGCGGCCTCAGCCGCCGCAGTAGAGCAGCCGGTTGGGCGAGCCGGCGCCCGGGGTGCCGACGACGCCGGCGGTGGCGGTGCCGATGAGGTGGGCGGCCACCTGGGCGGGGGTCCAGGTGGGATGGTCCTGGAGGACCATGGCCACGCACCCGGCGGTGTGCGCGGCGGCCATCGGCCCGCCGCTGATCGTGTTGGTGGCGGTGTCGCTGGTGTTCCAGGTCGAGGTGATGCCCTGGCCGGGGGCGAACAGGTCCACGCAGGAGCCGTAGTTGGCGGAGCTCATCCGGGCGTCGGTCGGGGTGGTGCCGGCGACGGTGAGCGCCGCCGGCACCCGCGACGGGGAGTAGTTGCAGGCGGTGGTGGCGGAGCTGCCCGAGGTGACGGTGTAGGTGACGCCGGAGTTGATGGAGGCGGTGACCGCGCTGTCGAGCGCGGTGCTGGCGTTGCCGCCCAGGCCCATGGTGGCCACGGCGGGCTTCACCGCGTTCGCGGTGACCCAGTCGACCCCCGCGATGACCTGCGCGTAGGTGCCGCTCCCGGCGCAGTTGAGCACCCGCACCGGGACCAGGCGGACGTCCTTGGCGACCCCGTGCTGCTGGCCCCCGACCGTGCCGGCGATGTGGGTGCCGTGGCCGTTGCAGTCGTCGGCGGGCAGGGCGCCGTCGACGGCGTCGTACCCCCCGCCGACGGAGCCGGTGAAGTCGACGTGGGTGGCGCGGATGCCGGTGTCGACGACGTACGCGCGCACGCCCGGCGCGGTGTTCGGGTAGGCGTACTGCTGGTTGAGCGGCAGCAGGTGCTGGTCGATGCGGTCGAGCCCCCACGACGGCGGGTTGAGCTGGACCCCGGCGGCCACCGACACCAAGTGGTTCTGTTCGACGTACGCCACGGCCGGGTCGGCGGCCAGTCGCCGGGCGGCCCGCTCCGACAGGCGGGCCTCGAACCCGCGCAGCGCGGCGTGATAGACCTGCCCGACGGAGCCGCCGTACCGGGCGGCGAGCCTCGTGGCCGAGTCTGCGTCGGCGGCCCGCCCGCCGGCGTCGGCGAGCACCACCACGTAGCTGCCCTCGACGGCGGTGGCGCCGCCCGCGTGCAAAATGTCCCCGGTGGCCGGGGCCGCGCCCGCAGGCGCCCCGGCCATGGCGGCGGCCAGCACCGGGGCGATCAGGACGGCCGCGGCGGCCGACCGGCGGCGGTTCGGTGGCGGCGTCATCTCCCGGCCCTCCCGTGATCTGGCCGTCCCCGGGGCCAGATGCTGCCGGGGAGACGGCGCGAACGGACTGTGCCGAGCCTACCCATCATCCAAGATGGCGAATATATATCGGATGCCTCATACCGTGGCCCTATGCCTCGTCGGGCCGCCGAGGGCTGAGACCACGCCCGCGCATCGCCCCGGGCTGCGCTGCGGGATAGTTCAGGGGCGAGGGCCCGGGAGGTCGCCTGACCCTGTCCGTACCCGGGTGGCTGTTCCTGACGGCCCTGTCGCCGGCACCTCCCGCCGAGCGCTCGACGCGCTGCTCCCGCCTCTCCACCTTGGCGCGGCCCGAGGTCCGCCAGCCGTGGCTGCGCGAGATCTACGACCAGGTGAGACGCCGTCCGTACGCTGCTCCGTTCTAACGCCGCTTTTCGGTCCACCGTGCGCCGCCGCCACGGTGGCGGTGGGTCAGCGCCTGGTGGGGGACATGCGGCGCGGGGGCCGGCCGAGCAGCACGTCGAGGCGCGCGCCCAACTGGTCCGGGTCGTACAGGGGTCGGGTGAAGGCCAGCCGGACGTCACGAGGGCCGGCGGTGGCCGTGGCTCCCTCCGTCAGAGCGGGGGCCTGCACCCGCATGACGACGCCGGTGCGGTCGATCCGCAGTAGACGGACGCGCCCGCCCCGCTGTCGCAGGGAGGCGGGGACGAGCAGGGTGAGCTGATCCAGGGTGCTCGCGTCGGTGCCCAGGCGGCGCACCAGCTCCGCCTCGGCGGAGGCGAGCGGGTCGGGGCGGGCGCTGGCGAACGCCTGCGGATCGACCGGTGTGGTCCCGTCGCCGTCGACGAGTTCGGCGGTGGCGAGGTGGAGTGCCGCGACGACATCGGGCCGCCTGCCCCGCAGCCCCTCGACGGTCAGCCAACCGGTGAGCGTCGCCCGGCCACGCACCCGGTCGGGCATCGGGATCGGGGCGAGGTCCACCATCTCGACGACGACGGGTACATCCTCCTCGCACGCCAGCTGGCGGGACGCGCCGGACCCGGTCGGCAGCTCGATGCGTACCCGGCCGTCCCCGCCGACGCTGTGCCGGTGAGTGAGGTCGGCCCGGTGTGTCGAGGTCAGCAGCGTCACGGAGTCGGCGGCCACGAGCAGGGTTCGCAGCCGTTCGGCCGGTGTGCCGACGGCCACCGCGACGCCGGTCGGGGAGATCTTGCCGGACATACGCACCTCCTATTAGGTTAGGCTTACCTTACCTGAGAGGTAGATGATGAATCAGTCCCGCCCCAAGGCAAAGCGGTCCCGCCGTCTCGGCATCGCCCTGACACCCAAGTGCGTGCGATACCTTGAGCGCCGCCCGTTCCCGCCCGGCGATCACGGCAGAGCCCGGACCAAGGACACCGACTACAAGGTCCGACTGGTGGAGAAGCAGCGCCTCAAGGCGCAGTACGACCTGCGGGAGCGCCAACTGCGGACGGCGTTCGACCGCGCTGCCCGCAGGCCGGGCAAGACCGGTGAGGAACTCGTGGCCGACCTGGAGACCCGGCTCGACGCGCTCGTCCTGCGCGCGGGGTTCGCCCGCACCATCTACCAGGCGCGACAGGTGGTCACGCATCAGCACGTGATCGTCAACGGCCGCCGGGTGGACCGCCCGTCGGCGCGGCTGCGCCCCGGTGACGAGATCGCGGTGGCCGCGCGCAGCCGCGCCAAGACGCCGTTCGTCGTCGCCGCCCAGGGGGCGCACGCCCCGCAGCGACCCGCGCCGTACCTGGACGTCGACCTGGCCGGCCTCACCGCGCGGCTAACCCGGTTGCCCGCGCGGGCCGAGGTGCCGGTGATCTGCGACGAGCAACTCGTCGTCGAGTACTACTCCCGCTGACGGGCCGCCGCGCTCGGCGACGGCGCGGCCACGGGCGCGACGGCGGGCGATGGACGCCGTCGCGCCGACGGGGCCGCGCCTCCGCTGCTGTCCCCGTCCCTGAGCCGGGACCCGGCCCGGTGTCGACCGGCCCGACGTGATCCGCTCCGCGGAAACTGTCGGAGCGATCTTGTACCGTCCCGGCCCGTGAGCACCCAACAGACGTACCGGTACCTGGGATCCTCGACGCTGCGCCGCGACGGTCTCGCGTTGCAGACCAGCGGCGGCCCGGTGCCGAACCCCCGGTTCTTCACCGGGTTCCTCACCACACCCCAGCAGGCCGCCGTCGGGCTGCTCGCCGTCGCCGAGGTGGCCCGCACCCGCTACTACCGGCCGGTCAGCCCGGCGAGCCTGGATCCGGTCGTCACCGGCAGCCGGGACCGGCTCCGGTTCGAGTCGTTCTCCGGCTGCTGCGGGGTCTACGCCCGCCTCGACGCCCTGCCGGCCGGGCTCGACGGCGACGTGGTGGAGCATGGCACCACCAACGTCGATGTCAACAACCCGCTGCGCGAGGCGCTCGCCCGGGTCGGCGGCCTCGACCCGCTGCACCTGTCGGTCGGCCCCGACGACCTGACCGTTTCCACCATGGACGGCGCCGTCGTCGAGAAGAAGGTGCCGCTGCCGGTGCGTTGGCTGCGCGGCTTCGCCGAGGTGCAGGTGCTGGCCGCGGCATTCGAGCCGCGGGCGGAGATCCCGGCCGCCGAGGCCGCCGTCTTCCTGCGCCGGCTGCCGACGTCGAACGACCGGTCGGTGCTCTGGGCGGTGCCCGCGGGGCGGTCGCTGCGGCTGACGTCCCGGCCCGTCCCCGGCGCGGTCTGCCTCGCCGGCGCGGGTCGGCTGGCCGCCCTGCGCGGCATGCTGCGCTTCGCCCGGACCCTACGCGTCTACGGGCCGACCGTCGCGCCCGGCTCGGCGGCGCTGCCCAGCACCTGGGAGCTCGACACGGGGGCTTTGCGACTGTCGCTGACCCTCTCGCCCGAGCCCTACCGGGGGTTCTCCGGCGAGGGCGCCGCGCTGACCGCCCTGGCCGGCGACGACGTCGTCGACGACGCCGAGCTGGTCTCGGCCCTGCTGTCCTGGGACCCGACCGTCGACGTCGACGCCCTGGCCACCTCCGCCGGCATCGACGCGGCCCGGGTCCGGGGCGCCCTCGCCCAGCTCGGCACCGCCGGGCGGGTCGGCTACGACGTCTCCGAGGCGGCCTACTTCCACCGCGTCATGCCCTACGACGCGGGCCGGGCCGAGCGGGACAACCCGCGCCTGGTGGGCGCGCGGGCGCTGCTCGACGCCGGTGCCGTCACGTCGGACGAGGCGGGCGCCACCGTACGCAGCGGCGACGAGGTCTACCGGGTCCGCCGGCTGCCCGACGGCGAATTCAACTGCACCTGCCCCTGGTGGGCCAAGCACCGTGGCCAGCGCGGGCCGTGCAAACACGCGCTGGCCACCCGGATGGCCACGGCCGACGTGCGGGAGCGGGTGTGAAGAGCACGGTCCGGCGCCGGTGGGAGTTGGCGGCCGGCGGCACCAGCGACCTGTTCGACCTGATCGACGCCGGGTCGGCCGACCGGATCGTCGACGCCCTGGCCGGGCTGCCCGAGGACCGTCGCCGCGCCGTCGGCGTCGCCCTGACCGACTGGTTCAAGGGGCAGCGGTCCTTCTGGGGCGCGGCTAAGGGCACCGCCCTGGCCGTCCTCGTGGTCGGTTGCCTGCCCACCGCGGCCCAGGCCGGCGCGATCCTCGCCCGCCGCTCCATCACCGCCGACGGCGAGCGGGCGGCGAGGCTCGTCCGCGCGGTCGCCGCCGACCGCGGCGTCACCTGGCTGCCCGACCTCGCCCGGCGGATGGTCGACAAGCTGCACCGCGAAACCTGGGTCGAGCACTGGCGATTCGTCGCCGCGCTGCTGCCCCCCGACGCCGAGCCGCCGTCCGGGGACCGGTTCGTCGAGCTGTGGGTGCAGTCCCTGTCGAGCCCCGACCGGCGGCGGCACGGCGCGCCGGTGCCACTGGTCGACCGGCTCCGCGCCGACCCGCTCCTGCCGGCGCTGCTGCCCCGCCTGTTCGAGGTCGACGGCCTCGGCGCGCCGATGATGTTCGACGAGATCGTCACCGACTGGCGGGACCGCCGCCAGCACGCGCTTCCGACCGCGCTGGCGCAGCTCTCGGCCGAGGGCCTCGTCGACCGCGCCACCCTGCTCGACGGCGCTGTCGGCCGGCTGCTGCGGGGCGACCGACCGGCCGCGCTGCGGGCCTTCACCATCCTGCTCGGACAGCTCCGACCCACCACCGACGAGGTCGCCGCCCGCCGCGCCGACTACCTGCGACTGCTCGCCGACGCCCCGGTCACCGTCGCGACCATGGCACAGAAGGCGCTGCGCGAGGTGTCCGACCTGGAACTGGAGGCGGTGCTCGACACCTCCCGCGAGGTGTTGGCCCGCCCGGACAAGGCGCTGGTACGCGGCCAGCTCGCCTGGCTAGACCGGCTCGCCCGTGGGCACCGCGACCGGGCCGTGGAGATCGCCGAGGTGATCGCCGTCGCGGCCGAGCACCCCGCCGTCGACCTGCGCGAGCGCGCCACCGCCCTGGCCACCCGGCACGGCCTCGCCCCGAGCGCCGGTCAGGGCGGGGCGGTCACCGGGCCGCGCGGCGACGACCTGCCGCCCTCGGGGCCGCCCGCACCCGCCCCGGCCCCGATCGCCGACGTCGACGAGCTCGCCGAGGAGGTCGCCGCGCTGCTGGGCACCGAGCAGCACGGGGAGCCGCTGGACCGGATCCTCGACGGGCTGGTCCGCCTCACCGCGACCGACGGCGCGCGGGTGCGCGCCGCGCTCGACCCGGTCCTCGCCCGGAGGCACTGGTCCTGGGCCAGCGAGCACAGCTGGGACCCGTGCTGCCTGTGTGGCCTCGTCGGCGACGTGCTGGAATCCGCCGGCGAGCCCCGCCCGGCGGCCCCGCAGCGCAGCCGATGGCGCGCGCTGCTCACCGCCGTGCGGCGCACCGACCGGTCGCCCGCGCAACCGGAACTGGTCGCCACCGACCCCCGGGTCCCGGCGCCGCATGCCCTGCTGCGGGCCCGGCTCGCCGAGATCGGCCCCCACCACGGCGAGCCGGGCCACCCCGGCCTGCTCGCGACCCCGACCTCGGCCAACGGCGCACTCGACCCGCTGGCACTGCTGGAACGCCTCACGGCGCTCGGAGACCGGGAGCCGTGGCACTGGGATCTCACCCAGGCGCTGCTGCGCCTGCCGACCGGCGCCGACGAGGCGCTGGCCGGCAAGTCAGAGGCGCTGCGCATCCCGGCCGGCGACCGGCTCGCCGGCTGGCTGCGCTCCGGTGGGCTGCCGGCCCCGGCCATGCGGGTCACCACCCGCGCCCGCCGGGCCCGAAGGACGGGCTACGACTGGGAGTACGAACAGCTGCCGGCCCGCCGCGTCGCGGTCGAGCTGCGCCCGCCGGACGGGTACGACGACCGGTACGGCCTGCTGACCGCCGACCCGCCGCCGGTGGAGACGGAGTACCACGGCTGGACGCGGCTCTGGCCGTCGGTCCTGCCCCACCACCTGGGCGTGGTCGCCGCGTACGTCCTGCCGGAGGTGGCCGCCGCCGCCGACATGGACCGGCGTGACGGCGCGGTGGCGCTGCCGTCGCTCGTCGAGTGCGGCGGCCCCGGTGGGGCCGTCGTCGACCTCGTGCTCGCCTACGGCCTCGGCGCCCGCCACGGCACCGACCGGATCGCCACGTTGGACGCCCTGCTCGGCCTGGCCGGCGCGGGTCGCCTCGACACGACCGGGGTGGGCGGGCATCTCGGTGCGCTGGTCGCCGCGCAGGTGGTGAAGCCGACCCGCGTGGTCGAGCCGCTGCGCGACGCGGCCGCGGCCGGGGCTCCGCTGAGCGTGTGGCGGCTGCTGGCCGCCGCGTTGCCGCCGCTGCTCGCCGCCCCCACGCCACCCCGGGGCCTGCCCGACCTGCTGACCCTGGCGGCGGAGACGGCCGCGAGCACCGGGGTCCGGATCGAGGTGGCGGGGCTGGCGGAGGTCGCGGGCCGGGGCGGGACGTCCCGGATGGTGACCGAGGCACGCCGCCTGCACCGGGTGGTCACCGCCGCCTGAGAAGGCGGTCGGTACGGTCGGAGCGGGCGGGCCCGCCCGCCGGGCGAGGGGTGACCGGCGGGCCGGTGTGGCCAGGGCGAGGAGGAACGGTGGACGATCCGGTGCCTGTCGTCATCGTCGGCGCCGGGCCGACCGGGCTGGTGGCGGCCCGGCTGCTCGCCGTCCATGGTGTCCGGTCCGTCGTGCTCGACCGGTGGCCGGCCGCCTACCCCCGGCCGCGCGCGGTGCACCTCGACGACGAGGTGTGCCGGATCCTGCACCGGGCGGGGGTGCACGAGGAGTTCGCCGCGGTCTCCCGGCCGGCCGGGGGGCTGCGGCTGCTCGGCCCCGACCACCGCGTCCTGGCGCAGTTCAGCCGGGGCACGGCGGACGGGGCCCACGGCCACCCCCAGGCGAACATGTTCGACCAGCCGCGACTGGAGGCCATCCTTCGCCGCGCCGTCGACCGGGACCCGCTGGTCACCCTGCGCGGGGGCGTCGAGGTCACCGCCGTGTCCGCCGACGGCGACGGCCCGGTGACCGTCGCCGTCACCGACCGGGGATCGGGGGCGCGGCAGGCGCTGCGCGCGCGGTACGTTCTCGGCTGCGACGGCGCCAACAGCACCGTCCGCGCCCGGATCGGGTCGAGGATGCGCGACCTCGGCTTCGCGCAGCGCTGGCTCGTGGTCGACGTCGACACCGACGCCGCGATCGACGCCTGGGAGGGCGTGCACCAGGTGTGCGACCCCCGCCGGGCCGCGACCTACATGCGCGTCGGGGCGCGACGCTACCGCTGGGAGTTCCGCCTCCTGCCCGGCGAGACGGCGGCGGCCATGTCGGCTCCGCAGACCCTGCGCGAGCTGGTCCGGCCGTGGACGAGGGACCTGCCGTTCGAGGAGCTCGCGGTGGTCCGCTGCGCCGAGTACACCTTCCGCGCCCAGATCGCCGACCGTTGGCACGCCGGGCCCGTGTTCCTCCTCGGCGACGCCGCCCATCTCACCCCGCCGTTCATCGGCCAGGGGCTGGGCGCCGGTCTCCGGGACGCCGGCAACCTCACCTGGAAGCTCGCCGCGGTGCTGGCCGGCACCCTGCCCGCCGCCGCGCTGGACAGCTACGAGACCGAGCGGAGGCCCCACGTCACCGCGCTGATCCGGCTCGCCGTGGGCGTCGGCCGGGCCATGACCCAGGGCGGTGAGGCCGGCAACCTGCTGCGCCGCCTCGTCGCGCCCCGGTTGGTCCACGTTCCGGTCCTGCGGGCCAGGGTCCTCGACAGCACGACCCCGCCCCTGCGACGCTCGGCCCTGTGCCGGCGGCGTTGGTCGCCGTGGAGCCGCAACGGCCGGCTCTGCCCGAACCCCGTCCTGGGCGACGGCCGCCGCCTCGACGACGTGCTCGGGTCCTCCTTCGCGGTGCTCACCGTCGGGTCGTTGCGACCGCAGGCGGTCGCCGAGGCGCGACGGCGGCGGGTGGTGCTCGTGCCCGTGGAGCCGGCCTCGGGCCTCGGGCGATGGCTGCGCCGAGGCGGGGCCATCGCGGCGCTCGTGCGTCCCGACCGGACGGTGATGCGGACGGGCGGCGACGTGGCTGCCCTGCTCAGGGTCGCCCCGGTCCTGCCGCCGGCCCCGCCCCCGACGTCGCCGCCCCCTCGGCCCGACCCGGACGGGAGCCGACGACGCGGCACCCCTGGGTGACGGACTCCGCGCAGCGGGTGGGGCAGGTTGTCGGACTGCGGACCAGTGCCGGGGCAGCGACGGGCGGCCAACTGGTAACAGTATTGACAGAAGTCGTTCACATCGACAAACTTCGTTGAGAGCGCTCTCTGGGTGGCCGCGACCCTCGCGTCGTCCCGCCGCGACCGCCCACCGTACGCCCTCGGGAGGACCCCATGCCGCGACAGCTCCGCGCGTTCGGCACCGTTACCGCAGCTCTCCTGCGCGTCGTCGCGTCCCCGCCGGCAGCCCGCGCCGACGACGTCCCGGATGCCGCAGCCCACGGCGACCGCCGCCGGCCTCCCGCCGGAACTGGTCACGGCGATGCGCCGCGACCTCGGGCTGACCGCCGGCCGACAAGTGCGTCGACATCGCCGACCGGAACGGCGGCGACGGCGCCCGGCTCCAGCTGTGGGAATGCGCCGGCACCGCCAACCAGAAGTGGCGGCGGGGCTGACCGCGCCCCGTCGCCGCTCGTACGACCGTCCCCGAGGAGGCTCCCGTGATCAGATCCCGCTCCGCGCCCCGTTCGCTCGCCCGCGCCGCCGTCGCCCTCGTCGTCGTCGCGGCGTCCCTCGTCCTGCCCCGCCCCACCGCGCCCGCCCAGGCGGCGATCGGCGGCATCACCTGGCAGGACGAGTTCAACGCCTCCGCCGGCACGGCCGTCGACCAGAGCAAGTGGCGGTTCGATATCGGCGGCGGCGGCTGGGGCAACAACGAGAGGCAGTACTACACGAACAGCACCAGCAACGCCGTGCACGACGGCCAGGGCAACCTGGTCATCACCGCGCGCCGGGAGAACCCGGCCAACTACCAGTGTCACTACGGCCGGTGCGAGTACACCTCGGCCCGGCTGCTCACCGCCGCGACGTTCACCCAGGCGTACGGCCGGTTCGAGGCCCGGATCAAGATTCCCCGGGGTCAGGGCATCTGGCCGGCGTTCTGGATGCTCGGCAACGACATGGGCAGCGTGGGCTGGCCGAACGCCGGCGAGCTCGACATCATGGAGAACATCGGCCGGGAGCCGAACACCGTGTACGGCACCGTCCACGGGCCCGGCTACTCCGGCGGCGGGGGCATCACCGGCAGCCGTACCGTCGGCGCGCCGCTGGCCGACGGCTTCCACACCTACCGGGTGGACTGGGAGCCCAACTCGATCGTGTGGTACCTCGACGGCGTCGAGTTCCACCGCGTCGACCCGGGCCGGCTGGGCGGCAACCGATGGGTCTTCGACCACCCGTTCTTCATGATCCTCAACGTGGCCGTGGGCGGCAACTGGCCGGGCTACCCGGACGGCACCACCCAGTTCCCGCAGCAGATGTTGGTCGACTACGTCCGGGTCAACGGCTACACCGACGGCGGCAACCCGCCCGGCACCACGCGGCTGCGGGGCGCGCAGAGCGGGCGGTGCATCGACATCCCGAGCGCCAACCCCGTCGACGGCGCCAAGCTGCAGATCTGGGACTGCAACACCACCGCCGCGCAGGCGTGGACCTTCGCCGGCGACGGCACGGTGCGGGCGATGGGCAAGTGCATGGACCCCGCCTGGGCCGGCACCGCGAACGGCACCGAGGTCAACCTCGTCACCTGCAACGGCAACCCGGCCCAGCGGTTCACCCTGAACGCCTCCGGTGACCTGGTGAACCTCAGCGCCAACCGGTGCGTCGACGTGCGCGACCAGAATCCGGCCAACGGGGGCAAGCTCCAGCTCTGGGACTGCGCCGGCAGCGCCAACCAGAGATGGTCGCGGTACTGACCAGCGAACGGGGGCGCCGACGACCGGCTCGTCGGCGCGCGACGAAGGGGCCAGGCGCAGCGGCTTCCACGCCGCGCCGAGAT
>NZ_JBEOWQ010000058.1:0-25135 GCF_040296145.1 Micromonospora sp. NPDC002296 | reverse complement strand
ATTATTATTCTTTAGCGGCGTCCTCACCCCGGGCGGGGCTAACCCCCCGGGGGTGGGGGGGGCCCGGCGGGCCGGGGGGGTTGCCGCCGGCGGGGGGGGCCCCCCCCACCGGACCGATTGCCAGCCGTCGATGGGCTAGGCTGCCCCGACGTGACCGACGACGCCGCCCCGATCTGCCTGGCCCGGCCCCTCCCCGGCCCGGACGACACCCGTGCCGGCTGCGCCGCAGCCCGGGGCGTCGACGGCCGCCCGCTGCACGCCGCCGCGCTGAAGTTCTTCTGGGGGCCGATGGACTGCGGCAAGTCCACGATGGCACTGCAGATGAACTACAACCACGCCCGGCAGGGTCGCCGTGGCCTCGTCACCACCCGCATCGACCGGTCGCTGGGCCCGCAGGTCACCACCCGCATCGGCCTGGCCCACTCCGCGATCGAGGTCACCGACGGCCTCGACCTGCGCGACCTGGTCCGCGACGCCTGGGCCGAGGGGGTCCGGGTGGACTACCTCATCTGCGACGAGGCGTCGTTCTACGACCTCGAACACATCGAGCAGATGGCGGAGCTGGTCGACAACTACGACGTCGACGTGTACGCCTTCGGCCTGGCCACCGACTTCCGGTCCTGCCTCTTCCCCGCCGCCCGGCGGCTGTTCGAGCTGGCCGACTCCGTCGCCCGCATCCAGGTGGAGGTGCTGTGCTGGTGCGGCCGGGAGGGGCTGCTCAACGCCCGCGTCGTGGACGGCCGGGTCGTCCGCGAGGGCGAACAGGTCGTCATCGGCGACACCGCGAACAGCGCGCAGGTGCGCTACCAGGTGCTGTGCCGGCGACACTACCGCGCCGGGGACCTCGGCGGCCGGTGACAGCCCGCCGACGGGTCAGTACGGGTCCCCGCACACCCGCCAGCCGTCGGACTCCCGCACCACGGGCAGCTCCCGCTGTTCGCTGCCGCCGCCGTCGCGGGTCAGCCGCACCGCCACCGTGCCCCGGGGACGGCCGCCTCGGGTGGCCACCGCCACGTCGGTGATCTCGTAGCCGGTGACCTGCGGCGGGGTCCGCAGCCACGCGGCGAAGCCCGCCGCGCTCCACCGGCCGCGCGCGTCGGCGCACAACCGCCCGTAGGCCCGGTCGGCGTCGCCGGCGGACACCTCCCGCAGGAACCCGTCGGCGGTCTCCCGCACCGGGCCGCTGGACCCGGTCACCACCTGCACGTTCCACGCCCCCAGACCGGCCACCCCGACCAGGCACAACCCCAGCCCCGCGCCGGCGGCCAGCAGCCCGGTGCGCACCGGCCGGCGCCGCCGGGCCGGCCGGCTCCACGACCGCTCACCACCCATCACCTCCGACCGTAGGCGGCCGGCCGCCAACCCGCAGCAACTCGCCCCCGGTCGCCTCCGGGGCACACATCGTCTACCGTCGGCGCACACCCCGACGCGAGCGCCCCCGGAGGCGAGACGATGACCCGTTACGTGCAGCCGGTGCCCACCCCCCAGGACCCGTACACCGGGGACCGCCTGCTGCGGTCCTGGCTGCGACGGCAGCTCGGCGCGGACGGACACGACGCCGCGCAGGGCCGGCTGACCGACCTGGCCGCCGACGTGACCGGGCCGCTGCGCGCCGCGCACGCCGACGCCGAGGCCCACCCGCCGACCCTGGTCCGCTACGACCCGTGGGGCGCCCGCGTCGACCGCGTCGACACCTCCGCCGGCTGGCAGGCCCAGCGCGCCGCCGCCGCCCGGCACGCCGTGGTCGCCCTGCCCTACCTGGAGTCGGCGCGCGGCACGTGGGGCGCCGCCACCCGCGTCGTCCAGCACGCCCTGCTGCACCTGTACGGGCCGGAGTCGGCCACCTTCTCCTGCCCGGTGGCGATGGCCGACGGCGCGGCGGCGCTGCTCAACCTCCCCGAGGTCGACGCGGGCGTCCGCGACGCGTGGCTGCCCCGGCTCACCTCCACCGACCCGGACACGGCGATCGTCAGCGGGCAGTGGATGACCGAGTCGCAGGGCGGCTCCGACCTGTCCCGCTCCACCACCACCGGCCGGCCCGCCGCCGACGGGTCGTGGCGGCTGACCGGGGACAAGTGGTTCTGCTCCGCCGCCGACGCCCCGATGGCGGTGGCCCTGGCGCGGCCCGAGGGCGCCGGCCGGGGCAGCCGGGTCCTCGCCCCGTTCCTGGTGCCCCGCTACGCCGCCGACTCGCCGCTGGCCGGAGCCACCGCCGCCGCCGACTCACCGGCGCCCGGGGTCACCGTGCACCGGCTCAAGGACAAGCTCGGCACCTGGGCGCTGCCGACGGCCGAGATCGGGCTGCGCGACGCGTACGCGCTGCCCCTGGGCGACCCGGCCGTGCCCGGTCTGGTCCGGGCGATGACCCTGGTGGTGGTGACCCGGGTGCACAACGCCTCCGCCGCGGCCGGCGGGATGCGCCGCGGCCTGGCCTACGCCCGCGCGTACGCCGACGCCCGTACCGCCGCGGGTGGGCGGCTGGCCGACAACCCGCTGCACCGGGCCACCCTCGGCACCCTCGCCGTCGACGCCGCCGCCGCGTTCGCCCTGGCCGGGCACGCGTTCGCGCTGCTCGGCCGGGTGGAGGTGGGCGCCGACCCGGACGCCGCCGCCGAGCTACGGGTGGTCGCCCCGCTGGCCAAGCTCGCCACCGGCCGGCTCGCCGTCAGCTCCGCCAGCGAGTACGTGGAGTGCTTCGGCGGCGCCGGGTACGTCGAGGACACCGGCGTGCCCCGGCTGCTGCGCGACGCTCAGGTCCTGCCGATCTGGGAGGGCACCACCAACGTGCTCGCCCTGGACGTGCTGCGCGCGGTCACCCGGGAGGACGCCGGCGCGCCCCTGCTGCGCCGGCTGGCCGCAGCCGTGGACCTGGCCCGGCCGCTCTCCCCCGCCCTGGCCGACACCCTCGCCGCGGTCACCGGGGAGCTGACCACCGCACTGGCCGACGTCACCGCCGACCCGCGGGCCGCCGACGTGGTCGCCGGGGCGCGCGGGTTGGCGTTGCGCCTGGCGGCGGCGCTGGCCTGCGCCCTGCTCGTCGAGCACGCCGCGTGGGGCGACGAGCAGGCCGAGGTCGCCGCCCGGCTGTGGGCCCGGCGGCGGCTGCGCCACGAGGACATCTCCGGCGACGCCCACCAGCACCTCGACCTGCTCTGCTGAGCGGGCCCCGACCGCCGGGCGCGTCGGGTGCGACGTCGGGGTTTCAGCTCCGGCGCCGCGCCCGCGCCGCCCAGATCACGTACGCCGGGTCACGGTCGAGGTTGTGCCGGTCCCGGTCGTAGCGTCGAGTGGTCCGCGGGTCGGCGTGCCCCATCGCGTCCTGCACGTCCTCCAACGGCACCCCCTCCGCCCGGGCGGTGGTGGCGAACGCGTGCCGCAGCGAGTGCGGGGACAGCTTCGCCCACGCCGGGATGCCCGCGGTGCGGGCCAGCCGCCGGACCAGCCGGAACACCGAGTGCCGATCCAGCCGGGCGCCGGTCGCGGTGACCAGCAGCGGACCGGTCAACTCGGGCACCGCGACCCCCTGCGTCGCGGCCCGCTCGGTCAGGTAGGCGTCCACGGCGTACGCGGTGGACGGGGTCAACGCCCGCCGACGTGGCTTGCCGCCTTTGCCGACGAACCGGACGCTGCGGTGCCCCCGCTCCGCACCCAGGTCGGACAGGTTCAGCGAGACCAGCTCACCCACCCGCAGTCCCAGGTCGGCCAGCAGCCCCACCGCCGCCCGGTTACGCGCCGCGGTCGGCCCGGTCTCGGCCTCCGCGGCGGCCAGCAGCGTGTCCACCTCCTCGGGGGTGAGACCCACCGTCGCCGAGTGGTCCCGGTCGACGCGGGGCCGGTCGGCCCCGGAGACCGGGTTCGCCTCGACGGCGCGCAGCTTCACCAGGAAGTCGTACCAGCTGGACAGGGCCGACAGTTTGCGGGCCACGGTGGCTGGGGTCAGCGGCTGGCCGCTGCGCGCGGCCGGCGTCGCCTCCAGGGACCGGCCGTAGGAGTTGACGTCGAGGAAATTCGCCCGCAGCGGGTCCAGGTCCCGGGCCGCGCACCAGGCCAACCAGCCGGCGACGTCCCGCCGGTACGCGTCGCGGGTGTGCTCGGACAGCCGCCGGTTGCGCAGCCACGCCTCGGTGAAGTCGCCCGGCCCCGCGCCGGAAAGGGCCGGGCGGGCCGACGGACGGGACAGCACCGGGAACTCGGAGGGCTGCATGTGAGGAAGACTCTCAGCCGGCGGTCGGATCGCCGGTGAGGCGCGCCCGGCGGTTTTTCCCCGCCCTCGTTGATTGTCACCGGGAAACTGACGGCTACCGCGCGGGATTGGCGGCTTCGCCCGGAGCCCACCGCCACCATGTCGGCCGGGCCCGCAGCGGCCACAGGTCCGGGTTGCCCGGCAGCGGACGTGACCGGGGGCGGGCGGTCACGTCGGCCGCCCGCCCCCGGTGTCGAAAAATCAGGCGTTGATCTCTTTGCGACCGTTGCCGGTGGCCGTGACGGTGACCCGGCGGGGCTTGGCGCGCTCCGCGACGGGGATCCGCAGGGTCAGCACACCGTTGTCGTAGCCGGCCTCGAGCTTGTCGGTGTCGAGGGTGTCGCCGAGGAACAACTGCCGGCTGAAGGTGCCCATCGGGCGTTCGGCGGCGACCATCTCGACGCGCTCGCCGGTGGGGCGCCGGCGCTGCGCGCGGACGGTCAGCACGTTGCGTTCCACCGTGCAGTCGATGCTGTCGGGGTCCACCCCCGGCAGATCGAACGCGGCGTAGAAGTGGTCCCCGTCGCGGTAGGCGTCCAGGTGCATCACCGCGGGACGGGAGGTGGTGCCGAAGAACTGCTCGGCAAGCCGGTCGATCTCACGGAACGGGTCGGTACGCATCAGCATGGTGTGCCTCCTCGGGTCTCCTGGCCGAAGGTGCCATGTTGAGCCTTGGTGACTCAACTTCCTGGTTCTTATTTATCGCACGCCGCCGTCGTCGTCAACCGCCGCCGACGCGTTGAGCGGCGGTGCTCCAGGCCGGGTGCTGTGGCTGGCCCTCACCCGTGCAGGCCGCCGTCGGCGGCCTGCACGGGTGGGCGGTGGCGTGCGGGTCAGCGCCGCCAGTTCGGCAGCAGCGGGATCAGAACACCGGCCACCGCGAGGTGCATCACCCCGAGGGCCACCTTGGCGCCGGTGGACGCGTCGGCGGCGAACACCGGCACGAAGGACACCAAGGTCACCACGACCGCCACCACCGTCCAGATCAGCGCGGCCCGGCCGGTGAAACGCTCCAGCAAGGCCAGCAGCGCCCAGCCCAGCAGGGCCGAGACCAGCGCGAAGGCGATAACCGCACCCACGTTCACCTCGATCGTGCGGTCGGGGTTGACCACGGCATAGTCGACGCCGGCGATCCAGCCGACCACCCAGATCACCACGCACGACAGCACGGCGGCGGCGACGGCGACGAGCCGTCGCCGCCGGGGGGACGTGGTGGTGGGTTGCACGGTCGTGCTCATGCTCGCTCCTCGAGTGGGGGGATGATCCTCGATGCGACCGTATCAGATAGTCCCGTTCGGAATCATCCCGTCATCCACTAGCACCCTCGGGCCGGGCCGCGCTGGCCACCGGCCAGCCGACCTGCGACGAGCACGCCGATCGCGTCGAGGAACGCCGTCCGGTCGGGCTCCGGCAGCGCTTCCAGCACATCCTGCTGGATACGCGCGGCGACCTCCTGCGCCCGGCGCAGGACCTCCTCCCCCTGCGGCGTCACCGCGACCAACCGCGCCCGCCGATCCGTCGGGGACGGCTGCCGCCGCACCAGGCCGGCGGCCTCCAACTGGTCCAGGGTGACCACCATGGTGGTCTTGTCGATGCCGCACAGATCACCGAGCTGACGCTGGGTCAACCCGCCCGACTGCGCCCGCAACAGGATGCAGTGCGCCCGGGGCGAGATCCCCACCTCGGCCAGGCCGGCGGCATGCTCGCTCGTCAGGGCCTGGCTGGCCCAGCTGAGCAGGAACATCAAGTCGGGGGGCCGGCCGTCCGGCGCGCACGATGTCATGTCCCGAGGCTAACAATATGGTCCGCCGCGGGATCGTTTCGCGGCGGACCAACACTCCGCGTGACCCTGACAGAACCACACCGGCGCGCCCGGAAGCACGACGAGGCCGGCGCGGTGGCCGAGCGCCCACCTCATCCATACTGGACGCGTGCTCTGGGGTGTCGACGGTCCGCAGTTCCTGGTGGACTACGTGGTGGCGGTGGCCGTGGCGCTCACCGTTGCCCTGTCCGTACGCTGGCTGACCGGACGGCGTACCCGGGGCCGCGAACCCGGCGTGACCGCCCTGGCGTACCTGACCGACCGCACCGTTCTGGCCTGCCAGGTCGCCGCCGCCGCGCTGTGCCGCGCCGGGGTGCTGCGGGTGGGTGAGCTGTCCACCATGGTCGCGACCGGGCCGCCCCCCGCCCGGTCGGGCCCCCTCGTGCGGGCCGTGCACGCTGCGGTACGGCAGCCGCAGACCTGGGCGGCGGTGCTCGCCGACCCGGGCGTCAACCAGGTGCTGCGCCGGCTGGTCGCCCGCCTGCTGCGCGACGGCTGGCTGCTGACCCCCTGGCAGCGCCGCCGCATCGCCCTCGCCGCGCTGCCGCTGTTCGGGGTGGCCGCCGTGGGCATCCTCCGGCTGGCCGAGAGCGCCCTGCTGTCCCGCGACGTGGGCGGGCCCGCCTCCGTCGTCGGCCTGCTCCTGGCCTGTGGGGCCACCCTGCTCGGCGGGTGGCGGCTGTGCGAGGTGCCGGAGATCGGGGCCACGGCCCGCCGGCTGCTGCGCCGCACCCGGCGCGCCCATGCCGACCTGGACCCGCAGCACCGGCCGGTCTGGCGCGAACGCGGCGCCGGCGAACTGCTGACGGCGATGGCACTGTACGGGCCACGCCCGCTGCTCGCCGTCGACCCGACCTTCGCCGAACTGGTCGGGGTACGCGACGAGAGCCCTCGCCCGCCGACTCCCCGGCAACTCGCGCGCCGCGAACGGCGCGGCGCTCTGCGCCGGTGACAGGACCGGGGGCCGGGAACGTCGCAGGACGTCCCTACAGTGAGGCCATGCTGTCCGACGTCAACGGTCTGGCGCGTCACTTCACCCCGGAAAGCCTGCGGGAACATCTGCTCCAGCGCTCGGCACGTTCCGACGACGGCTGTCTCATCATCCGCGGTTACGGCACCCGACGCGGGGTCTACCAGAAGATCGCGCGCCGGGCGTGGGCGCACATAGCGGCGTACGCCGTGTTCGTCGGCGGTTACGACCCCACCCTGGACGTGCACCATGTCTGCGGTGTCAGGGACTGCGTCGAGCCGACCCATCTACAGCAGCTCACCCGGGCCGACAGCTGCCGCAGCCGTGTCCGCGAGCCCCGATGCCGCAACGGGCACGAGCGGGAGATCGACGACCGGACCGGGCAGTACCGGAGCGTGTGCCGGGCCTGCAACCGAGAGGCGCAACGTCGCCGGCGCGAGCGGGAGGCTGCCGCCGTGGCCCGCGCCCGCACCGCCCAAGCCGGGCCCTGGACCGGCTGACCCCCCAACGCCATCCCCCCCCGTTTCCGTGCGCGGGGCGCGGCTGGCCTGTGAGTCCGCCGGGTGGTCAGGCATTGACGGACGACGTGGGCGCGAGCGGGGCACCCGCGTCGTGCCTTGCCGCGGGGCGATGCTGACCGTCAGGCCGAGGGTGATGCCGCTCGCGGTGCCGACTCGGGTGGGCAGGTAGTCCTGCCTGAGCGTGACCTGGAGCGAGAACAGAACGCCCACTCGAACTGCATCTCGTCGGGCTTCCCAAGAGCAACAACCCTCTCGGGCTCGGCACGCCGACCGTGCTCGCCGTCAGCCCCCTGCTGCGGGCTGCACCCGGGCGGTGCGCACCATCCCAACTCCTTACGCACAATAACTGTCATTATGATGTGCTGGCTTTTTGCCCGCTTTGTCCGCCCTGATTACTGGATTGACGTAACCGGTAATCCAGTAATCAGGGTGGACGTCGGGAAGGGGTGGCGGCTGGCGCGGTCGGTGTCTGTCGGGTCTGCAGGTGAACTGGCGAACTCGTCAGCAGGTGGCAGTAGCAGACCCCTGCGGCGACGTACCCGGCGTGGTAGTTCGGGTTGCCTGGGGTTTCCGACAGGTCGTCGCGCTCTTCGAGGACGTGTCGAGTCAGGTACCAGGCCCGCTGTTCCCGGCATCCCGCCCGGTAGATGGGTCGCCACCTTCACGCCGGGGTCGGCGCCGGTCTGCCAGCAGGCCATGTCGTCGCGGTCCGCGACGGGTGCAGGGCTGATGCCGGTTCGACGTGTCGCTGATTAAGGTCGAACGCGGGTTGGTCACAGGTATGTGTGATCGCACCCGGAACTTGCTAGAGGCCGAGTTGGACCGGCTGGTCCGGCGTCCCCGCTGTGAGAAGTGCTGTCAAGGGTGTTGTGAGGTCGCGAGGCGAGAACAGCTCAGATCCCGTATAACCAGCGATTTCCGGGAGCTGCCACCACCGGAACGCGACCAGGTTCTCCTCCGCAGCGAGTTGGTCGTCTGTCAGCTCGCCGCAGGGCTGGAAGTGGTTCGCGCGGATGAGAAAGTAGTCGTTGATGATGCCGTCGAAGCCCGGCGCACGGTCGGCGGCCACGACTACCTGGTGCCAGACGTGCGGTGGATCGGCGGAGATCGCCAGGCCGGTCTCCTCACGCAGTTCACGGCGCAAAGCCGTCAGCCGGTCCTCACCGGGTTCGATGCCGCCGCCTGGGGCCGCCCAAACGGCCTTGGCCTGCTCTGGCACCGCCGGGTGAGGAGAGACGAACCGGCAGAGCAGGATCCGGTTGTCCTCATCAAGGATGATCGCGCGGACGGAGCGGCGCAGGTGCGACGTCACGGCATGTCGGACGCGGCGGCGAGGCGGATGATGATCGGCACCGCCGCAGGCTATCAACCGGCCGCTTGCCCCACCTTGTCAGCTGCGATCGTTGGGACCAGGCATTTCTCGGCAACGGCGGCCTCAAGGCTGACGCCTTGGCCCATACAGCCCCACCCGCACCGTCCCGTGACTGCGAACCGCGCCGGACACGACTACCAGGCCGACCAGGTCACCGCATCTCTGCCCGAAAGTCCGAGAACCACCATGGGAGAAACCATGCATCCCACCGGCACGTTCGTCGTCATCACCGGAGGGCCCGGAGCAGGAAAGACCACTCTGATCCATGGCCTCCGGCAGCAGGGGTTCACCTGCGTCGACGAGGCCGGCCGGCAGATCATCCGCGACCAGACCACCATCGGCGGGCGCGCACTGCACACCGCGGACCAAATCCTGTTCGCAGAGATCATGTTGGCCTGGGAAATGCGGTCCTACCGCCAGGCCGCCCACCATGACAGCACCGTGTTCTTTGATCGCGGCATACCCGACCTCGTCGGCTACTACCTCCTGCTCAATCGTCCCGTTCCGCGGCACGTCTCCGCCGCAGCCGACCTGTTCCGCTATCACCAGCACGTCTTCATCGCCCCGCCCTGGCCACACATCTATGCCACCGACAGCGAACGCCAACAGGACTTCGATGAGGCTGTCCGCACCCACGACGCCATGGTCACCGCCTACACCCGGCACGGCTACGAACTGATCGAGCTTCCGGAGACCGACCCCGCCTCCCGGCTGGCCTTCATTCACGAGCACCTGAGCACTGCCAGCGCGACAAGCTCACAAGTGCTGTCCCCTTTGGTGGAGTCACGGCGACCGGCGTGATCGCGACCCATCGTCGGCGTGGGCTTGATGCAGGCGATGTTCGATGAGGAATTGGAGCGTGGCGAACCGTTGGCCGCCCTGAGCGCGAGTGCGGGTTCTCCCCGGCGACGGTGCGCGTTCGTTGGGAGTTGGAGCGCAGCGACGCCCGCTTCATCGACTTCGAGCCGCCGGCAGGGTCGTTGGAGCTGGTGGACGCCGCGACGGCACGGCAGGCCTGGCCGCAGGTCCACGAGCAGATTCGGCATCGTCAGATCGGGGAGCTCGCCCCGCAGCCTGACCGGTGGGACGGCCTGTCCCACGAGGCCACCGGCACTGACGGGCCGACGCGGTACCTGGTACATCGCGCCGCGCACGGGAGCCCTTGACGGCGCCGCGAACCTCCAGCTCCCGTGGTCCCCATTGCCGGAACACGCCGGAACGCTCGTCGTCGGTGAATCTCGGCCCTGACCCCGGATGCCTACCGGACCATGCAGGGGCTTCCGAGAGATCCTGCAAGACGGACCAACCCCCACACCGCGCGGTGCAGGCGCTGGGCCTGCGGAGACCGTGTAGCCAGCAGGGCTCGTCACCGCGGTCCACTACGGCCTGTCCTGTCGATCATGTGAGCCAGGCCAGTTCGCCTCCGAGGGCATAGGTCCGGACGGCCGTAGGAACACGTCCCCTGCGCTGCCCGGAGTTTCCTCCTAGGCGGACTCCAGGACGAAGAAGAGGAAACACATGAAGGACCCGGAACCCTTGACGGGTGGGAGCAGCTCCGCAGGAGTCTCCGGAGAAGGGGGCGGCTCGCTGATCGTCGCGATGCGAAACCCAGCAGCAGCGAAAGCGTCTGTCATGGCGTGCAGCGGCCGGTGCCAGAAGGTCAGCCACACGGTCTGGCCGTTCAAGACGTAGTCCTCGGAGTACTCCGTAAGCGCAAAGTAGTCTGCCTCGGAATACTCGATCGCATAGCCTGCGGGATGGTTGACCGAGAGCATCAGGCGACCGCCTGGCTTCAGCACGCGACGCAGCTCGGCGAGAGGGCCGGACCAGTCCTCCAGGTAGTGCAGGACCAGGGACGCGACGACGTCATCGAACTCGGCGTCTGCGAACGGCAGCGGCGCGCTCAGGTCCGCCACGTGCAAGTCGGCGTCCTCACCCAGCCTCTGGCGGGCCAGGTCGACCATGGCCGCACTCGCGTCAAAGCCGGTGACCACGGCACCCTTGGCGCGTAGCGCAGCTGACAACGGGCCGGAACCGCACCCCGCGTCGAGGATTCGGCGGCCCGAGACGTTGCCGGCGAGGCGAAGCATTGCGGGCCGCTCGTAGTAGGCGTTGAAGAGGCCGGCCTCGTTCTCTGCCGAGTAGGCGTCCGCAAAGTTGTCGTAGTCGCTTGTGGCCACCGTGACCCCATTCCTACCAAAGCCGCGTGGGTGCGGCAAACAAGCACCCGGCTCGTGCGCGTGCGCCAGGATCCGATCCAACGTTCCGTCCGCCGCCGCACCCGCTCATGGCGGCTTTCCATGGCCCACAGCGTTCGTGCAGGCCTGTCACGGCGTCCCGGTCAGCAGTTTCCAGAATCCCCGTTGATCACCTGCCGGTGATGCACTCGCGGAAGCAGAGATGGCCGCCCCGGACCTGCGCCCGGTGGTACTCGATCGTGCGGCCCGTCCACTCGTGGGGCCCGAACTCGGCTGGCTCGACACCGACCTGCCGTGCCACGAACTCGACCGCTTTCGCCCGGCGGCCTAATCACGACGGAGCGGTCGTGGGCGCCGCCACGGCGCGCGGGCGTGGGAGTGCGGCCAGCGCCAGGCCGAGCAGGGCGCAGCCGCCACCGACGACGAAGAGCAGCGAGAACGTCGGCTGGCCCAGCCATTCCCACATCGGGTGCCACGACGGATGCGGTTCGTCGAGATGGTGGTACGCCGTCAGTGGTGCCGCGAACAGGGTCGGCGCCCACCACAGGACCATGGTCGCACCGAACAGGGTCGTGGCGACCCCGCCCGTCAGGCGCCGCCCGTCGGTGCGGCGGCTTGCCCAGCCGAACAGCAGGAAGGCGACGACCGCGCCCGCGAGCCCGCCGACGACCGCGAACGGGTAGACGGCCGGCGGCGTCGCGCGTTGGAAGGTCGCCGTGAGGAACGTACCGTCCGCGGTGGACCCGGAGTTCACCTGGAGCGTCAGCGTCGTGTTCCCGCGCCGCGCGACGAGGGTGGTGTCCGTCGGAATCGCCGACGGATCGCACGGCGGCCCGATGCACTCGTACATGTTGCGCACGATCGGCCTGTACACCGTCCAACCGGTCTCCCGCAGCCGCTGCCGGGTCAGGTCGATCGTCTCCTGCGGCGACTGGCTCGGAATGCCGTCGACGGCCCCGCCGACGCCATTCAACGCGTATTCGGCGCCGTCGCCGAACAGCATGTCGTTGGCGGCAGCCCAGCTGAGCGGCTGGCCGTAGATGACGAACATGGCCGGCGCGTCCTCGATGCCGCGGAAGTCCTGCCCGGGCAGGACTTCCGCGAGCATGGCCCGGGTCTGCGCGGCCCGGGGCAGCGGTCCGGCCGTCTCCCAGCCGGCGCGGACGGCGAACGCGGCGGCGAATACCCCGCTGATGATCGCGGCCAGGACCGCCCAGGCGGCGACGGTGCGGCTGGCGGGGCGACCGAGGCGGGCCCGCAGCCCGTGCCGGATCAGGTTGGCGGCCTCACGCACCGTCGGCCGGGTGCGCCCGGGCGGGGTCGCCTCGATCAGGGTCGCGAGCAGTTCCTCGCGGCGGTGGGCGCGCGGGTAGCAGAAGAGCAGCCGGCGATACCGTCGGGCGAGCGGCCCCGTCATCAGACGATGCCTGGGCGGAGGGCGCGCAGCCGGGCCTCGGCCGCGCCGGTGAGCTGGCGCAGGCGGGCCGTCTCGACCGTCAGGGCCGTCAGCCCCGGCGCGGTGAGCCGGTAGTAGTGGCGCACCCGGCCGTCGACCTCCTCGTCGCGGTCGTGTTCCACGAGCCCCTCGGCGGTCAGCCGGTCGAGCGCGGTGTAGAGCGTGCCGGTGAGGAGTTTGACCCGGCCGTCGGAGAGCGTCTCGACCTCCTGGACGATGCCGTACCCGTGGCGAGGGGCGCCGGTGAGCGCGGTGAGGATGAGGAACGTCGGTTCACGCATCGGCTTCACATCGCGAAGAATATATAGATGATCAATATATCGTCAACGGATCCTTGCCGGCAGTTCGACCGGGAACCTGTGGCGGTACGCGTGCGTGGGTCCGTGCGTCGGTACCCGGCCGGCTGACGGTGCTCGTTCGCAATCCGCAGCGGTAGTTCCTCACCCACAGCAGGCCGACAAAAGGTAGTGGCAAGGAGATTATCCACTCCTTGCCACTCTCAATATATAGCGCACCGGGGGTCTTGCGGCAAGACCCGGGTCGTGCCGCAGAATCTCCAGCCGAAGCCAGAACCTGCGGTAATCAGGGATTCGCGAAGTGCGTTCCCTCTGGTCGACGGCGGGGTCTCGCGGGACGTCGAACCGCTGGTGGGAATCGCGGTGCGGTTGCGGGCACTCGGCGCGGAGGTGCGGGTGTCCGCGCCACCGGACTGCGCGGGCGACTGGCCGAAATGCAAGCTTGTTCATTGGGGGTTTCCATGATTGACGTAATCATTGCCGGCGGCGGACCGACCGGCTTGATGCTGGCCAGCGAGCTGCGGCTGCACGGCGTGCACACGCTCGTGCTGGAGAAGGAGAAGGAGCCCATTGGGTACGTCCGCGCGCTCGGCCTGCACGCGCGCAGCATCGAGGTGATGGACCAACGCGGTCTGCTGGAGCGATTCCTCGCGCTCGGCCAGCAGTACCCGGCCGGCGGGTTCTTCGCCGGCATCCCCAAGCCGTCGCCGGGCCGGCTGGACACGGCACATCCGTACGTCCTCGGCATCCCGCAGACCATCACCGATCGCCTGCTGGCCGAGCACGCCATCGAGGTCGGCGTCGAGATCCGGCGCGGCGGTGAACTGGTCGGGTTGGGCCAGGACGACCACGGGGTGACCGTCGAGCTCGCCGACGGCACGCGGTTGCGCTCGCGCTACCTCGTCGGCTGCGACGGCGGCCGGAGCACGGTGCGCAAGCTGCTCGGCGTCGGCTTCCCCGGCGAGCCCACCAGGGTCGACACGCTGCTGGGCGAGATGGAGGTGGCCGTGCCGCCGGAGACGCTGACCGCCGTGGTGACCGAGGTCCGCAGGACGCAACTGCGGTTCGGCGCCGGGCCCCTCGCGGACGGGGCGTACCGCATTGTCGTGCCCGCCGAGGGGGTGGCCGAGGACCGTACGGTCCCACCGACCCTTGAGGAGTTCAAGCAACAGCTGCGGGTCCACGCCGGTACCGACTTCGGCGTGCACTCACCGCGCTGGCTCTCCCGCTTCGGCGACGCCACCCGGCTGGCCGAGCGCTACCGGGTCGGCCGGGTGCTGCTGGCCGGCGACGCGGCGCACGTCCACCCGCCGTTGGGCGGGCAGGGGCTCAACCTCGGCATCCAGGACGCGTTCAACCTGGGCTGGAAACTGGCCGCCGAGGTCAACGGCTGGGCACCGGAGGGGCTGCTGGACAGCTACCACGCCGAACGGCACCCGGTGGCCGCCGACGTGCTGGACAACACCCGTGCGCAGATGGAACTGCTGTCCGTCGAGCCGGGCCCGCAGGCAGTGCGCCGGCTGGTGGCGGAACTGATGAACTTCGAGGACGTGAACCGGTACCTGACCGAGAAGATCACCGCGATCGGGGTCCGCTACGACTTCGGCCAGGGCCATGAGCTGCTCGGCCGACGGCTGCGGGACGTGGGGTTGAAGCGGGGCCGCCTCTACGAGCTGATGCACGGCGGCCGGGGGCTGCTGCTCGACCAGACCGGCCGGCTCTCGGTGGCGGGTTGGGCAGATCGGGTCGACCACGTCGTCGACGTCAGCGAGGAACTGGACGCGCCCGCCGTGCTGCTGCGGCCCGACGGCCACGTGGCGTGGGTCGGTGAAGACCAGCAGGATCTGCTCAGCCACCTGCCCAGATGGTTCGGCGCCGCCGGAAGCTGAGCGCGCTGCGGTGAATCGAAAGGACGGGACAGGGATGCTCACATGAACCTTCCCCACCAAGACGGCCGGCACCAGCGTGGGGGCCGCCTCGCTGGTCAGATCACATCGAGAACTGACAATCGGAGGACGATGCAGGCGGGTGGGGCGCACGTCCGGGCCGCGACCGACGCGATGCTCGGCGCGCTCAGGCCGCACACCGGTCGGGACTGGACCGTCCCGGCGGGCACGCTGCAGTGGAGCTGCTGGGCCACGGCCGCGCACCTGGCCCACGACCTGCTCGCGTACGCCGGGCAGGTGGCCGGCCGGCCCTCGGGCGGCTACCTGCCGTTCGACCTGACCGTCTCCCCCGCCGCGACTCCCGCCGAGGTCCTGGCCGTCGCCGCCGCCTGCGGCGGCCTGCTCGCCACGGCCCTCGACGCCGCCGACCCGGGCCTGCGGGCCTGGCACTTCGGCTCCTGCGATCCGGCCGGGTTCGCCGCCATGGGCGTCGCCGAGGCCCTGTTGCACGCCCACGACGTCGCCCGGGGCCTCGGGGTGACCTGGCAGCTTCCCGACCGGCTCGCCGCTGTCGCGCTGGACCGGCTGTTCCCCGAGGCCCCGCCGGGCCCGCCGGCGCAGGTGCTGCTGTGGATGACCGGCCGGACGGAGTTCGACGGCCGGCCGCGCCGCACCTCGTGGACGTGGCAGGCCGCGCTGCCCTGAACCATCGAGGCCGACGGCGGGAACGCCGGCTTCCGAACCCGTCTGACGGTGAGGCCGGGGGCGGCGGGGCCACCGCGCCGCCGCCCCCGGGTCGTTGTCAGCGCGGTGACGGCAGGCCGGTGTCCACCGCGGACATCAGGGTGCCGGCGGTGGTGTCGCCGGACATCTCCCAGATCATGCCGCCGAGCAGGTTCTGCTGCTTGACCCAGGTGCTCTTCTGGCCGATCGCCCACGGGTCGTCGAAGGTCCACCACTGCCCGCCGTTTCCGGTGAAGCAGTACGACGAGACCGACTGGGTGTCGTGTTGGACGGTGCAGCCGGGCACCATCGCGAGCAGGTTGGCGTACCCGCGGGTGCCCGCCTCCTCGGCGAACTGGCCGGGCGCCGCCCCGGTGGCGGTCTGCCACTCACCGTTGGCCGAGCCGCCGCCCGGCAGGGTCCCGGCGGCCACCCCCTGCCAGCCGCGGCCGTAGAAGGCGAATCCTACGGTGAGCTGGCGCGGGTTGACCCCGGCGGCGGTGTAAGCGCGCACGGCGCGTTCGACGCTGAACTCGAACGGGTACGGGTCCTGCGCGTCGCGGTACAGGTTGCCCTGGTGCCCGGTGCGGTTCGGCTCCCACGAGTTGTCGCTGCCGGCGCCGTGGAAGTCGTACCCCTGCACGTTGGCGAAGTCGAGGTAGTCGAAGACGCTCGGCGTGCCGTCGGCGCGGCTGATGTCCCACCCCGCATCGATCTTCGCCGGATCGGCCGGGGTGAACGCGGTCAGCAGGTACTGCTTGCCGGTGGTCGCGCCGAGCTCGTTCATCTGCCGGCGGAACTCGGCGAGCAGCGCCGTGTTGTTGGCCTTGTCCTGCGGCCCCCAGTGGTTGCCGGGGTGCCCTTCGGCGCCGGGCCACTCCCAGTCGAGGTCGATGCCGTCGAAGATGCCGGCCGCGGTGCCCGGCCCGCCGGAGTTGCCGGCCACCGGCAGGTTTCCCCGCAGGTAGATGTCCAGGCACGAGCGGACCAGCTTCTCCCGGCTCGCGGGGGTCGCCGCGGCATCGGAGAAGAACTTGGAGTACGTCCAGCCTCCGAGCGAGATCAGGATCTTCAGGTGCGGGTGCTTGGCCTTGAGCTTCTTGAGCTGGTTGAAGTTGCCGCGCAGCTTCTCCCAGCCGGTGTCGGCCACGCCGTCCACCGACTGCGCCGCGCTGAACGGTCGGCCGTAGTCGGCGTCGGCGTCGCCCGCGCCGGTGCCCTGGTCAGGGTCCTGCGGGTTCTGGGTGGTGCCCCGGGTGACGCCTTGCAGGCAGGTCAGGTTCACCGGGTCGAGGTTGGCGAAGGAGTAGTTGATGTGGGTCAGCTTCGCCGCGGCCCCGGACGTGTCGAGGTTCTTCACGAAGTACTGCCGGCCGTAGATTCCCCATTGGACGAAGTAGCCGACCTTGGCGTACCGGCCGGCGCCCATCACGTCGCCGGTGGTGACGGTGACCGGCGTGCCGGCGGGCGAGACGTTGTCGTAGGTGTCGCGGGCGCGGACGGTGAAGGTGTACGCGGTCAGTGCGGTGAGTCCACCGACGGTGATGCTGGTGCCCGTGCCGTTGACCGTGGCGGCGAGCTGGGTGCCCCGGTAGACGTCGTACCCGGCGATGCCGCTGGCGTCGTTGACGGCGTTCCACGCGAGCGTGACGCTGTTGGCGGTCACGGCGGTGCTGCGCAGGCCACCGGGTGCCGGCGGGGCGACGGTGTCGTCGGCCGGGTTGAGTGTGGTGGCCGACGCGGTGGCGCTCGCCGGTGAGGTGTTGCCGCGGGTGTCCTTGGCCACCACGGAGAAGGTGTACGAGGTGTTCGGCGTCAGCCCGCCGACGGTCGCCGCGGTGCCGGTGACCGACGCGACGACGGTCCCGCCGCGCAGCACGTCGTACCCCGCGATCGGGAAGTCGGTGGCGGCGGCGGCGGACCAGGTCAGCGACACGGTCTTGGTGGTCCGCCCGCCGACCGTGAGGCCGGTCGGCGTGCCCGGTGCCCGGTCGGGGCTGCCGTCGCACTTGTTCCCGTTGACCCGGCAGTTCGTCGGCGCGGTGGCCGTGCCGGTCGCGATGTACCAGAAGCTGTACGGCTCGGTGCTGCCACCGGCCGCGACGGTGCCGTTGTAGTGCGCGTTGACGACGGTGACGTGGTCGCCGACCCGGGTGACGGTGCCGTGGTAGGCGTTGCCCATGGTCACCCCGGCCGGCAGGTCGAACTCGAGGGTCCACCCGGAGACCGCGGTCGCCGTCGGGTTGCTGATGACGTACTTGTCCATCCGCCACGAGCCGTTGTCGGACGAGGAGAAGTTGGCGGTGAGACCGGCCGCGGCGTAGGCCGCCGTCGACGGCGCGACGATGGCGCCGAACACGGCCAGCAGGACCGTGACGGCCAGCGGCAGGCGGGTGGCTCTTCGTGGACCGGTGCGACCGCCCATGGCGTCCTCCTTTTAGGAAACTTTCCTAAAAGTTAAATCGACGGCGATCGATAAGTCAAGGTCGCCGCCTGGCGCTGCTGCGTGCCGACACGCGAGCCGAGGGTGGCACCCCGCGAGCCGCCGACCTCATCGAGGACGCCCTGGGCTGACCGGCCGCGGGCGTCACCCCGGTCAGGCGCGGCGGCCCCAGGGCCGCCACCAGCCTCGACGGCTTCGCGGTGGCTGCGGCGGCTGCGGTGCGGGGCCGGTCTCCGCCCGGGACCGGTCCCGGGCGGCGCGCCACTGCCGGACCACCTCGTCGGCGTTGGCGGGCCGGACGACGACCCGCGGCCCGGTCGGGTTGCGCAGCCAGGCGAGGACCTGCGCGTTGAGGTCACCCACGTACGCCCGCACGGCCTGCTCGGTGGGCAGGTCCCGCACCTCGTCGGGGATCCGCTCGATGCGGCGGCGCAGTTGCAGCGGGGTGGGGAGCAGCAGCTCGGTGGGCAGCGCCTCGCGCTCCAGGAAGCTCTTGATCCACCACGACTCGTCGTACGGGGTGTTCCGTCCCGGGAGCGGTTTGCCCATGCCGGGCAGGTTGTCGAACTCCCCGCGCTCCTGGGCGGTGCGGATCTGCGCCTCGGCCGCCGCCTCCCACCTGTCGGTCACCGTCGCCACCTCCCGCGCCTGCCGAAACCCCTGCCGTCTGGGGCAGCGTCGCGTCGTCGCAGGGCATTCCCGTCAGGCCTGGACGCGGTGTGGGGCCGGCGGTGCCCCGCGGACGTGCCGGTGCCCGTCGCGGGGAAACGGCGCGCGGGCCGGCAGCACCTCCCGCAACAGGTAGCCGGTCTTCTCCGCGACCCGGCACGAGGCCAGGTTGTCGACCTGGTGCAGCAGTTCCAGCCGGGCCAGCCCGGTCGCGGCGAACCGGGCGAACGCCCAGTCGGTGACCGCCTCCACCGCCCGGGGCGCGACGCCGCGCCCACGCGCCCAGGCGGCCGTCCAGTAGCCCACCTCGGCGTGTTCGCGGCCGGGCAGGACCTCCTTGAGCACCACCGTGGCCACGAGCCGGTCCGCGGCGGCGGGCCGCGGCTCCAGCACTGCGAAGCTGAACCGGCTGCCGGCTGCCCAGCCCTGCCTGCTGCGGGTCACCCAACGCCGGGCGCCGTTGACGTCGTCGACGGGGCGCCGCACCCAGCGGCGCAGCTCCGGGTCGCGGTAGACCTCGATCAGCTCGGCGATGTCAGCGTCGCACCACGGGCGGAGCACCAGCTCGGGACGGTGGGCGGTCGCGGGGACCCGCAGCAGGACCGGCATCCCCGTAGTGTCGCCCATCACGCGGGCCGGTGCTGCCCGTCGAGGGGCCGGAGTGGACGGTGGGGATGGCCGCAAGCCGACCTCCCCAGGCGTTGCACCTGCCGCTGGGCGACGACCGGTTCGCCCCGGAGCCAACGCCTGCCGATTGGTCGGCGCGGAGGGCCCCGGGCACAGCTAGGCTCGACCGCGAACTCGAACGGGGAAGCGGGGGCGGGTCATGGTCGATGCGGCGGCGGTGCTGGGGATCGCGCTGGTGGCGTTGGGGCTGGTGCTGACTCCCGGCCCGAACATGGTCTACCTGGTGTCCCGGTCGGTGACGCAGGGCCGCCGCGCCGGGTTGGTGTCGCTGGCCGGGGTGGCGGTCGGGTTCGGTGTCTACCTGGCGGCTGCGGTCGCCGGCATCGCGACGGTGTTCGTGCTGGTGCCGGCGCTGTACACGGTGGTGAAGCTGGCCGGGGCGGGGTACCTGCTGTGGCTGGCCTGGCAGGCGGTGCGCCCCGGTGGCCGGTCGGCGTTCGCGCCGGCGCCGTTGCCGCCGGACCGGCCGCGGCGGCTGTTCACGATGGGCCTGGTCACGAACCTGCTCAACCCGAAGATCGCGATTCTGTACGTGTCGCTGTTGCCGCAGTTCGTGGATCCGGCGCGGGGGCACGTGGCGGCGCAGAGCCTGCTGCTGGGCGGCGTCCAGATCGTCATCGCGTTGACGGTGAACGCGTTGATCGTGCTGAGCGCCGGATCGGTCGCGTCGTTCCTGGCCGGCCGCCCCGCCTGGCTGCGGGTGCAGCGGTACCTGATGGGAACGGTGCTGGCGGCCCTGGCCGTGCGCATCGCGGCGGACCGGTCCCGGGCCGCCGCGGCCACGTTCTGACGGCCCGCCGCGCCGGTCAGCCGGCGGCGTCGCGGTGGCGGCGGACGAGGCCCTCGGCCAGCGGCGCGCCGTCGAGGTCACCGGCGGCGACCCGGCCGGCGACGGTGCGCCGCACGAGGCGGTCGGCGAGCGCGGGCGCGTGCCGGGCCAGGGCCAGCTCGAGGCGTCCCCGGGCGGTGGTGGAAACGTCGCGGGGCGCGCGTCGGGCGGTGGCCGCGCGCAGGATCGCCGCGACCACGCCCTCGACGGATTCCAGCCGGGACACCCCCCGCAGGGACAGGCCGGCGCGGGAGGTGCTGTCGTGGATGGGTGAGGCGACCATGCTGGGGTAGACGACGCTGACCCCGACGTGGGTGCCGACCTCCAGCCGCAGCGCGTCGGCGTACGCGACGAGGGCGCGCTTGCTGACCCCGTACGCGGCCGCGAGGGGCAGCGGCAGGACCGCCATCCGGCTGGCCACGAAGATCACCCGGCCGCGGGCGTCGACGAGGGCGGGCAGGGCGGCGGCGGTGGTCCGCCACGCGGCGAGCAGATTCACCTCGATCTGCTGGCGCACGGTGTCGTCGGGCGCCAGTTCGGCGGGGGCGGGTCCGCCGACGCCGGCGTTGTTGACCAGCAGGTCGAGGCCGCCGAGCCGGGCGACGGCGGCACGCACGCCCGCGGTCGTGGCGTGCGGGTCGGTCAGGTCGACGCCGAGCACCGGCACTCCGGCGGTGGTGCCGGGGTACAGGTCGAGGCCGATGACGCGGGCGTCGGCGGCGGCCAGGGCCGCGCACAGCGCGCGTCCGAAGGTGCCCCGGGCGCCGGTGATGACGACCCGGCGGCCGGTCAGGGCGCTCATCGCGCCGTCCGGGCCCGGCGGACGCCGGCGGCCAGTTCCCGGCGCAGGTCGGCCAGGTACGCGTCGAAGTCGACCCGCATCGCCGGTCGGCGCTGCCCCCACCGGGCGGTGGCGGCGCGCAGCTCGGCGCGACAGGCGGCCCGCCGCCGGTCCGCGTCGGGCAGGGCGTACCGGCCGGCCAGGTGCGCGGCGACGAGCCGGGCCTGCGCCTCGACCAGGGGGAACGCGGCCCCGGTGGACTGCATGAGCCCGACGAACGCCAGGCCGGGAGCGTCGAGGTGGAACACGTGCCGGTACAGCAGGAGGGTGTCGGGGCCGTCGCCGAGCAGCGCCGGGTCGAGGAAGTCCACGGCGACGCGGTAGCCGGTGCACCACACGACGAGGTCGACCTCGTCGACGCGGCCGTCGGTGAACTCGACCCGGTCGCCGTGGAAGGCGGCGATGCCGGGGCGGGTCTCGACGGCGCCGTGGGTGAGCCGGGACAGCAGCGTGTCGGACAGGGTGGGGTGGTCCTGCAGGAAGCCGTGGGTGGGGGCGGGCAGGCCGTAACGGGGCGGTGGGCCGACGGTGGCGGCGAGCATGCCCTGGCTGATCCGCTGGCGCAGCCGCCAGGGCAGCCGGCGCGCGAGCGCCCCGTTGAGGGTGTCCGCCGGGCGGCCGAGCAGGTACTTGGGCACCACCCACACCCCCCGGCGCAGGGACAGCAGGGTTCGTCGGGCGACGTGGGAGGCGTCCACGGTGATGTCCATCGCGGAGTTGCCGCCGCCGACGACGAGGACCCGCCGTCCGGTGAGCTGCTCGGGGCCCCGGTAGTCGTGGCTGTGCAGCTGTTCGGCGGCGCAGTCGCCCGGGTAGCCGGGCTCGGGTGGGCGGGGCACCCGGTTGTGGCCGTTGGCGACGACGACCGCCTCCACGTCGACCTCGACGGGGCCGTGCGGGCCGGTGGCCCGTACCGTCCAGCGGCCGTCGGCGCCGGGGGCGACGTGGGTGACGGTGTGTCGCAGTGCGACGGCGTCGAGCAGCCCGAAGCGTCGCGCGTAGTCGTGCAGGTAGCCGGCGACCCGCGTGTGGTCGGGGTAGTCGGGCCAGTGCGCCGGCATGGGGTGGTCGGCGAACTGGGTGCGGGTCCTGCTGGTGTTGAGGTGCAGGGTGCGGTAGGCGGGCGAGTCGGGGGCCCCGTACACCCACAGGCCGCCGACGGTGTCGGCGGCCTCGTAGGCCACGGCGGTGATGCCGACGTCGGCGAGGGCCTTGAGGGTGGCCAGGCCGGCGGCGCCGGCGCCGATGACCGCGACCCGTGGCGGTGCCCCCATGCGGTCCCCCTCGACAGTTAATCCAACGCTTGCCGGATAATGCGCGGGTCGGGCCCCGCCCGTCAAGCCGGCGGGCCGTACAGGGCGTCGAGCAGGCGGCGCAGGAACGCCCGGAATTCCCGCCGCTCCCGCGCCGGCGACCCGCCGGGGGTGGCCAGTGCCACCACGTGCGCGTGCACCGCCCACACCAGGCTGCGCACCGTGACGTGCGGGGTCGGCTCGACCAGTGCCCCGCCGGCCGTGGCGGCGGCCAGCAACTCCTCCACCAGGTCGTACAGGGGGGTGGCGTAGCGCTGGTCCAACTCGGCGTGCCGGTCCGGCTCCAGCCAGCGGCGCAGCCACAGCGCGGTGGTCTCCGGCCGGTCCTCCAGGAAGTCGACGAACACGTCGAGCAGGTCGTGCAGGGCGCGCCGGGCCTGCTGCGGCCCGGCGTCGAGGGCTTCGCGGGCGCGCGCCGCCCCGGCCTCCAGCACCGCCCGCTCGGCGGCGAACACCCGGGCGAAGCAGGCGTCGTAGAGCTGCGCCTTCGTACCTGTGTGGTGGGAGACCGTGGCCACGTCGACGCCGGCGGCCGCGGCGACCTCCCGCAGCCCGACGGCGTCGACGCCGCGGGCGGCGAACAGTGCGGTGGCGGCGGTCAGCACCACCTCGCGGGTGTCGCGGGTGTCGGAACGCCGGGGCCGACCCGGTCGCCGTCGGGGCATGGTCACGGCCGCCATTGTCCCCCTACAATCCGACGACCGTTGGATTGGGGGCGGCGTGCCGCCGGAGGGACGCAGACCTATGACCGGGCTCGACACCCGCGACCGCGCACCGGGCACCCGCCTGCCGCGCGGGCCGCTGCTCGGCTTCGCCACCGGCTCGCTCGGCATGGGCGTCTGGGTCACCGTACCCGGGTTGCTGCTGCTGTACTTCCTCACCGACGTCCTCGCCGTGGCGCCGTGGCTGGCCGGCCTGACGCTGCTGGCGCCGAAGGTCGCCGACGTGCTGCTGCACCCGTGGGTGGGGCACCGCTGCGACGTGCAGCAGGCCCGCCGCGGGGACCGGCGACCCCTGCTGCTGGTCGGCTGCCTGCTGCCGGTGGCGTTCGCCGCGCTGTTCGCCGTCCCCGGCGGACTCACCGGTGCGCCGGCGGCGGGCTGGGTGGCGGTGTGCTTCGTCGCCGGGAACCTGCTCTTCGCCGCCTACCAGGTGCCCTACCTGGCCACCCCGGCTGACCTGCGGATCGGCTACCACGAGCGGACCCGGCTGATGGCGTTCCGGATGGTGGTGCTCACCGCCGGGATCCTGGTCGCCGGCCTGCTGGCGCCGCTGCTGACGGGCGGGGACACCGCGACGCGGGCCGGCTACCAGCGGATGGGGCTGCTGCTGGGCGTGGGCACCCTCGCGGCGATGCTGGTCGGGATGGCGGGCATCGGCCGGCTGCGCCGGGCCGCCGGGACGTCGGGCGACGGCCACGCCCCGGGCGGGTGGCGGGCACTGGTCGCGGCGCTGCGCGACAGGCAGTTCCGCCGGCTGGTCGCCGCGTACCTGGCGATGTCGACCACCACGCACCTGGTGCTCGCCGGGGTGCCCTACTACGCCGAGTACGAGCTGGGCCGTCCCGCGCTGACCACCGTGCTGGTCGCGGCGTTCGTCGCCCCGGCGCTGCTGGTCACCCCCGGCTGGCTGGCGGTGGCCCGGCGGGTCGGCAAGCAGCGGGCGCTGCTGGCCGCGCAGGTCGCGTTCGCCGTCGGGTCGCTGGTGCTCGCCGTGGGCCGACCGGTGGGCCTGCCGGTGCTGGTCGCGGCGGTGGCGGTGCTCGGGGTGTCGTTCGCCGGGATGCAGCTGCTGCCGTTCGCGATGGTGCCCGACGTCATCCGCGCCGCGGGCGTCACCGGCGCGGGCACCTACACCGGGGTGTGGACGGCCACCGAGGCCACCGGCGCGGCGTTGGGCCCGTACGCGTACGCGCTGTGCCTCGCCGCCGGCGGGTTCGTCGCCTCGGCCGGCGGCGAGCCGGTCGCCCAGCCCGGCGCGGCGCTGACCGCGATCCGCTACGGTTTCGGGCTGCTGCCGGCCGCGCTGATGCTCGCCGCGGTGCTGGCGCAGCGCCGCTACACCCTCGACGGCGCGGCCCGCGCCGCCGGCTGACCCGCCGCCGGGTGGGCGGCGTGGCTAGACTTCCGCCTCGATGGACGCCCAGCCCTCCCCCACCGAGACCCGTCCCTGCGCGCACTGCGGCCGGGACGTGCCGCAGCGGGCCGGCGCTGGCCGGCCGTTCCGCTACTGCCGGGACAACGACGGCGCCTGCCAGCGGGCCTCACGCAACAACCGGATGCGGCACCGCAACGCCCCGGGCCTGCCCGGCCAGGTCGCCCGCACCTGGGAGGCCGTGGACCGGCTCGACCAGGTGGTGGAGACCCTCACCGAGGCGCTGCACGCCGAGCTGTCCCCGGCGGGGGTGGAGCGGCAGCTGGCGCAGCTACGCGCCGAGACCGCCGCCGAGCTGGCCCAGGCACACACCGAACGCGACGAGGCCCGCCGCGACGCCGAGGACGCGGCGGCGGGCGCCGCCCGGGCCCGTCAGGAGGCCCGCACGGCCGCAGCCGAGGCCGACGCCGCCCGCGAGCGGACCGAACGGGCCGAGGCCGACGCGGCCCGGGGCCGGGAGCGGGCCGACACCGCCGAGGCGGCCCGGGACTCCGCGCGCCGCGACAACGGGGCTGCGCAGGCGCTGCGGGTGCAGGCCGAACGGGACCGCGACGCCGCCCGGCACGAGCTGCGTACGGTGACCGGCGAACGCGACGACGAACGCCGGCGGGCCGCCGACCTGACCGCCGAGCGGGACACCGCCGCCGCTGACGCGCGGCGCTCCGCCGACGCGGCGGACGAGGCACGGCGGCGGGCCGGGCAGGCCGACGCC
>NZ_JBEOWQ010000057.1:0-25654 GCF_040296145.1 Micromonospora sp. NPDC002296 | reverse complement strand
CGCCGGCCGGCTGGCCGCCGCGCTCGGCCGCACGGAGAAGGCGGCGACCCTGCTGGGCCGGGCGGCGAGGGCCCGTCGGCGGGGCACCGCGCCGGGCCGGGCCCAGGGGTGGTACGCCCTGGCGCTGGCGCATCGGCTCGCCGGGGACGACCGCTCCGCCGCCCGGGCGCTGCGGCGCGGACTGGCCGTGCTGGACAGCCACCGGGCCTCGCTCGGCGCCACCGAGCTGCGGGCGCACAGCGGGGCGTACGGGCAGCAGTTGGCCGCCGAGGGACTGGACCTCGCGGTCCGGTCCGGCGCCCCCGGCCGGGTCCTGGCCTGGGCGGAGCGGTGGCGGGCCAACGCCCTGCGCACCCGGCCGGCGCTGCCGCCCGAGGATCCGGACCTGGTGGCGGTGCTCAGCGAGCTTCGCCTGGTCAGCAGCCTGTTGGAGGACGCCCTGCTCGCGGGCCGGCCGACGCACGCGCTGCGGGGCCGACAGGCCCGGCTCGAACAGCGCATCCGGGACCTGGCCCGGCGCGTGCCCGGCGGCGGTGACGTGGCGGCCCCGCCGGGCGTCGCGGCGCTCGCCGCCCGGCTCGGCCCGCGCGTGCTGGTGGAGCTGGTGGCGCACGGAAACCACCTGCGGGCGGTGCTGGTTCGCGACGGTCGGGCCAGCCTGCACGACCTCGGTCCGCTCGCCGAGGCGGTGGAGCAGGCCCGGCGGCATCGCTTCGGCCTGCGCCGGCTGGTGACCACCGGCGACACCGGGGCCGCCCGGGCCGGCGTCGGGCACGCCGCGGCGGCGCTGGACCGGCAGCTGTTCGACCCGCTGCGCCGGCGGCTGGGCGACCGCCCCCTGGTGCTCGTCCCGACAGCGGCGTTGCACGCGGTCCCGTGGTCCGGCCTGCCGACCTGCGCCGGGCGCCCGGTGACGGTGGCCCCGTCGGCCGCGGCCTGGCTGCGGGCGGACGGCCGGGCGGCGCCCGACGGCGCAGCGGTGCTGGCGGCGGGCCCGCGCCTGCCGGCCGCGCGGACCGAGGTCGGGCTGCTCGCCCGCGAACTGCCCGGCTCTCGGCTGCTGGCCGGGGCGGACGCCACCGCCGACGCGTTGACCGCCGCGCTGGACGGCGCCGGGCTGGCCCACATCGCCGCGCACGGCACGTTCCGGGCCGACAACCCGCTCTTCTCCGGCCTGGAGCTGGCCGACGGGCCGCTGCTCGCGTACGAGCTGGAACGGCTGCCCCGTCCGCCGGGCTGTGTGGTGCTCTCCGCGTGCGACTCGGGGCTGTCCGGGGTGCGCCCCGGCGACGAGGTGCTGGGCTTCACCGCCGTGCTGCTGGCGCTGGGCACCCGGTGCCTGGTGGCGACCGTGTTGCCGGTGCCGGCCGACCTCACCACCGCACTGATGCTGGACCTGCACCGGCGAATGCGCGCCGGCGTCCGGCCGGCCCGGGCCCTCGCCGACGCCCAGGCCGCGTTCGTGGCCACCGGCGACGGCTCCGCCGCGGCCACGGCGGCTGCCTTCGTCTGCTTCGGTGCCGGCTGAGCGACTGCCCGCGGTGCTCGGGCCGGTCCGGCCCGGACGGGTGGTTGGGCCGGACGGCTCGGTTGGCACGGTCGCGCCGCCCACCGTAGGCCCCGGCCCGACGGGTGAATAGCGCCGTCGTATGACCCGGAGAGGATGATCAGAAATACATATCCGTCAATAGAATTTCCGTCATCTCGACGACGGTGCGTCCACCGGCGCGCCGGTCCCCCGATGCGGAGGAACATATGGTTCGCTGGCGCACCCTCACCGGCCTGTTGGCCGCCGCGCTCGCCGCGGTGACCGCGGGCAGCCTCACCCTCACCGCACCCGCCGCTGCGGCGCCCGACGACACGATCACCCCCAACGTCGTCGGCGGCACCCCGGCCACCCAGGGCGAGTTCCCGTTCATGGTGCGGCTCTCGATGGGCTGCGGCGGGGCGCTCTACAGCCCGCGGCTGGTCCTCACCGCCGCGCACTGCGTGGGCTCCACGGGCACCAACACCAGCATCACGGCCACGCTCGGCGCGGTCGACCTGCAGTCCAGCAGCCGGATCACCGTCCGGTCGAACTACGTCTACCGCGCCCCGGGCTACAACGGCGCGGGCAAGGACTGGGCGCTGATCCGGCTGGCCACCCCGGTCACCACCCTGGCCACCCTGCCGATCGCCACCAGCGGCGCGTACGACAGCGGCACCTTCACCGTCGCCGGCTGGGGCGCGGCGCGGGAGGGCGGCGCGCAGCAGCGCTACCTGCTCAAGGCCACCGTGCCGTTCGTCAGCGACTCCGTCTGCAACTCCAACTACGGCGGCGACATCATCCCGGCCGAGGAGATCTGCGCCGGCTACGCCGGCGGCGGCACCGACACCTGCCAGGGTGACTCGGGCGGCCCGATGTTCCGCCGCGACGCCGGCAACGCCTGGATCCAGGTCGGGATCGTCAGCTGGGGCAACGGCTGTGCCCGCCCCAACTACCCGGGCGTCTACACCCAGGTGAGCTACTTCGCCTCCGCGATCGCCGCAGGCGCCGCGAGCCTCGGCGGCTGACCGGACGACAGCACGGTGCGGCCCGGCCGGACCACCGGCCGGGCCGCACCGTGCGCCGGGCCTATCGGACGGTCGGCGGCGTCCAGTCGCTCGGCAGGCGGCCGATCCGGATTCGCTGCGGGTGGTCGCCGACGGGCACGCCGGCCACCTTCTGGCCGGTGGCGAAGCTGATCGCGGTGACCCGGTCCGCGCCCGACTCGGAGATGACGCAGTCGCGGCCGTCCCCGCTCACCGTCGCCCAGTACGGCTTGCTGGCCACGACCAGCGGCCCGGGGGCGAGGGTGGCCCGGTCGACGACCGTGGCGTAGTCGTCCATCGTGCCGGCGACGCAGAGCTTCGCGCCGTCGGGGCTGATCGAGATGCCGTGGTGTCGGGAGTCGTTGACCCAGGTGGTGCGGTCCTCGCTGGTGTTGGGGTTCTTCGGCAGGGTGGCGACCCGGGTGACCTTGTCGGTGGCCACGTCGTACTCGACGAAGCCGTTGAAGAACGACACCTGGAAGTAGAGCTTGCGCTCGTCGGGGGTGAACACCGCGGGCCGGACGGCGTCGGAGAGATCGCCGCGGCCGAAGGCGTCCAGCCGGGGCCGCATGTCGATCTCTTTCACCGTTTGGAAGGTGGCGGCGTCGGCGACCGTGATGTGCCGGTCGCCCTTGGTCCAGTCCTGCGACGGGTCGTCGAGCGAGGTGTTCACCTCGCCGATGGACATGTTCCAGATGTGCCGACCGCCGCCGGTGAAGAGGTTCTCGTGCGGCTTGTCGCCGGCGTCGAACGAGCCGACCTGCCGGCCGGTGTTGATGTCGAGGACGTGCACCTTGTTCGAGGTGGAGGCGGAGACCGCGACCCGGGTGCCGTCCGGCGACACCGCCATGTGGTCGGAGCGGAACCCGGACACCGGGAACCGCCACCGCACCGCCCCGGTGCTCAGGTCGATCGAGACCACGTCGGCGAAGCTGGGCCGGGACGCCACCAGCGCGGTGCCGTCCGGGGTGGTGTACATGTCGTCGACGAGCTGGTCGTGCCCCTCGCCGGGGCCCTGCTGGATGCCCAGGTAGAACGCGAGTTTGATGGGGTTGAGGTAGATCTCCCAGAGCCGCTGCTGCTTGTCCGGGACGACGTTGATCCGGCCGAGGCGGGCGTAGTCGCCGCGCGGGCGGATGACGTCCACGGTGCCCTCCCAGTTGTTGCCGACGAACATCACCTCCGCCGGCCCGGCGGCGGCGGGGGCGGCGACGGCGGGGGCGGGCGCGGCGGTGAGGGCGAGGGCGAGGGCGGCGGCGAGGGCGCCGTACCGGCGTGGATCGGGACGGTGGGCGCGCGCGGGCGCGGACGGTGCTGCGGTCATGGACTGCTCCTGGACGGTGGGGCGGCCGTGGTGTGGCGTTCCGCGGCGCGGAACGCGGTGTTACCTTGCGGTAACAGAAGGAAACCAACCGAAGCCGGACTCCCGGTAGGCGACGGGAGCCAAAACCGGGCCGGGCCGTTGTGGACGGGCCACAGTGGCCGTGGCGGGGGGAGCGGGCCGATGGCGTTGACGGAGCGGACCGGGCCCCTCGGTGCGCTGCTGCGCGAGCTGGCCGCGGACCGGCAGGTCGTGGACGAGATGGTCGAGGCCGCCCGGGTGCACTCCCCGGAGGTGGCGCGGCTGCCGCCGGCGGAGAACCGTCGGCACGTGGCGGCCCTGCTGGCCGCCGGGTTGGCCTCCTTCCAGCGCCTGGCGGAGCCCAGCGAACGGGACTTCGCGGAGGCGCGTCGGCTCGGCGCCGACCGGGCCGGGCAGGGCGTCTCCGTCGCGGGCCTGCTGCGCGGGGTGCAGGCGGGCCGGCAGAAGGTGGTGGAGATCGCGCTGGACCGCGGCCGGGCCGCCGGGATACCCGACACCGCGCTGCTGGAGGCCCTGCTGGAGCTCGGCCGGTACGCCAGCGCCCTGGAGCGCGCCCTGGTCGACGGCCATCACACGGCGGAGCTGGAACTGGTCCGCACCCGGCGGGACGCCCGTAACCGGCTGCTGCGGCGGCTGCTGCTCGACGAGGCGGCCGACGGCCGGCCGGACGAGCTGGCCGGGTTCGGGCTGCGCCCCGACGGCCGGTACCACTGCGTGGTCACCGACCTGACCGACCCGGCCCGGATCCCGGTGGTGCGGCGGCAGCTCTGCGGGGGCGGGGGAGTCTTCGGCACGGTCGACGACCGGCTCGCCGGCCTGGCCCCGCGGCTGCCGCCCGCCGACCTGGCCGACGCCGCCGTGCTCGTGGTGGCCGCCCCGGCCCGACCGCTGGCCGAGGCCCCGGCCCTGCACCGGCTGTGCGTGGCCGCGCTGCGGGTCGCCGCCCGGGCCGGGCTGCGCGGCCTGCACGGGGTGGTCGACCTGGCCGGCGAGACCGCGCTGGCCGCCCAGCCGGAGCTGGCCGGGCTGGTCAGCGGGGAGTTGCTCGGTGCCCTCGACCCGGCCGACGACTTCCACCGGCAGATCGCCTCGACCGCGCTGGCCTACCTGGACCACGGGCAACGGCTGGACCTGACGGCCGCCGCCCTGCACCTGCACCCGAACACCGTGCGCTACCGGCTGCGCCGGTTGCAGGAGCTGGCCGGGCTGCCGCCGACGCTGGCCGAGCCGGGCGGCCGGTGGCCGGTCCCGCAGACCGTGCGCTGGTGGTGGGCGCTGCGCACCTGGTTGGGGCAGGAGTGAGGCGTGCCGCCGGTCCGGGCCGCACGCCTCACCCACCCCCCCTGCGGTGGCCTCAGACGATCCGGGTGAGCCGGATGCGTCGGCGATGAGGTGGACGCGGTGTGGTGCCACAGCACCCCGATCGGGGCGAAGTCGCCCGGCGCGCCCGGTTGCGTCAGTCGCCCTCCTTGACGACCTGCCCGCCCGCCGCCCGCAGCACGTCGGCGAGCCAGGGGGCCGTGGGTATCAGGATGTCTGGATCAAGTCGGCCAGGCACTCGGCCTGCCCGGCGGCGCGGGCCGGGGCGGGCCGGGCGGTGACGGTGAACGCGGCGGCCAGCAGGGCGGGTAGGCCGAGCAGGCGGCGACGCCGCAGGGTGGCGGAGGGGGAGGTGGCCACGGCACTCCTCGGTGAAGGACGGGGGCCCCGTCGATCGACGATCACGATGACGGGCACGCTATACCGTCACGAGAGTCGATGTCGATACCCTTCGACCCATCAGATCATCCTGAAGCTTTCTGCCCGATCCGGCTCAGCCGGCCGCCGGCGCGCAGTGGTCGGCCTCGCACCGGGCCCGGGTGAGAGACCGCGCCGGCGCGGGCCCCACGGCGCGGGTGACCTGGTGTGTCACGGGTGGCTCGGCTCCTGCTCCGGGGTGAGCTGCGCCCAGTCGGTGACCACCGGGATCAGCTCCCCGGCGGCCCACAGGGGCAGCTGGTCGTCGAAGTGCGGGTCGCCGGGGCGGCCGGAGGCGCCGAACGGCACCACCCACCGGCTGTCCGCCCGGTCGGTCAGGTCCCAGACGTAGCGGGCGACCGGGCCCCGCCAGCAGGCGTCGGAGACCCCGGGGACGCTGCTCGTGGCCAGCACGCAGTCGCCGTCGCCGGAGAGCGCCACGCGCTCGCGCATCTCCTCCACCGCGACGTCGACCTCCTTGGCCACCGACAGGTGCACCGGGTGCAGGACGTGCCGCCGCCCCCAGGTACCGGGCGGGTCGCCGTGCGCCACCTCCTCCAGCGCGGCGGAGGCCACGGGCCCCACGTCGACGCCGAGGCGGTCCAGCCCCGCGACCACGGCGTCGAGGGCGTGGCCGATGCGGCCCAGGGGGTTGGTCCACGCCGCGAACAGCTCGTCGTACGCGCTCTCGGCGCGAAGTGGGCGCAGCCGAGGGTGCTCGTGCAGCCCTCGGGCCAGCGCCGCCCGCCAGGCGGCGAACGCGCCGGCGTCGGTGCTGTCGGCGCCCATCCGACCGTCCCAGGCGGTCAACCGGTCACGCAGCGCTCGGGCCGGCGCGCTGAGGGCGTCGGCGTCGAGGCGGTCGAGCGCGCCGTGCAGGACGGTGGCCTCCAGCCGGTCGTCGGTGTGCACGGTGGACGGCTCGGCCCCGGCCGCCAGCAGCGTGTGGATGCGCCGGGCGCGGTGCGGCGGGGCGAAGTCGACGCCGAGCGCCGCCACGTCGGGCCGGCGGTCGTTGGCGCAGACCGCCGGCCCGGTCACCGGGGTCCGGGGCATCGGGGCGTACTCGCCGGTCCAGTCGTAGCGCGGCTCCCAGCCGGGCACCGGTTCCCGCCGGCACCGCTCGTCGCGGACCGGGACGAGGCCGGTGACGAGCTGGGCGACCGCCCCCGACCGGTCGGCGACGAGCACGCTGTTGACCGGCTCGACCCAGTGGCGCAGCGCCGTGGCGACGTCCTCGACGGTCCGCGCCCGCAGCAGCGGCAGCAGCGCGTCGAAGCCGAGGCGCTGCTCGACCCGGGCGGGGGTGCGCAGGCTGATCGCCTCGCCGGTGTGCCGGTCCTCGTCGATGACGGGGCCCCGGGGCGTCTCGATCACCTCGACCGGCACCGGGTCGCCGCCGCGTACCCCGATGCGCTCGACGTGGCGGTGGGCCGGTCCCCAGCCGTCGGCCTCGCGTACCAGGACCCGGTCGCCGTCGCGGCGCAGCCGCTCCCGGTAGAGGTCCTGGTAGTCGGCCATCGCGTTGGTCACCGCCCAGGCCACCTCGCCGGCGTGGCCGAAGTGCGGCAGGCCGGGTACGCCGGGGAAGGCGAACCCGAGCACGTCGAACTCGGGGCAGGCCAGCCGGACCTGGTGGTAGATGCCGGGTAGTTCGAGGATTCGGTGGGGGTCGCCGGCGATCACCGGGCCCCGCCCGGTGGCCGGGTCGGCGGGTACGGCCCAGGCATTGCTGCCCGAACCGGCCGGCGGCTCGGCGCGGAACAGCCCGGCCGCTGTCGGCCCGAGGGTGGCGGCGACGTGCGCGTGCCACAGCTTGTTCGGGAAGGTGGAGAACAGCACGTGCTGCACCAGGAAGACGCCGAGCGGGGACCACGGCCGCCACCGGCCGGGGGCACAGCCGGCCGCCGCGAACTCCGGGGCCCGGGCGGCCCCCTCGGCGAGCCCGTCGTTGACCCCCTGGGCGTACGCGGCGACCCAGCGCCGGGTGGCGGGGTCGAGCCCGGCGTAGCAGCGCCGGGCGGTGTCGTCGAGGCGGGCCCGGCGGGCGAATCGGTCCCAGCTGACTTCGGCGGGCCCGACGTGCTGGGCGAGCCGGCCCTCGGAGCGCCACCGCTCCACCTCGATCTGCCACGCCCGGTCGAGCGCCGCCGCCCGGCCCTGGAGCCCGGCCAGTTCGTCCACGGTGTCGGCCCACAGGTGCGCCACGCCCCAGGCGTCGCGACGGATGCCGGCCGTCCGGGCGTGCGGCGCACGCGGCGAGGCAGGCTCCCACAACCGCTCCATTTAGGTTACCCTCCCCTAACTTAGGTCGACCTTACGGGAGGGGTGCGTGAAACGGAACCGTCCCTTCCGCCCGGGAGCGCCATGAGCCTGTCCGAAACCGCGGTCCGGACGCTGCCCGTCCCCGCCCGTCCGCTGCCCACCCGGTGGCTGATCCTCGCCGTGCTCTGCCTCGCCCAGGTCACCGTGGTGCTCGACAACACGGTGCTGACCGTGGCGGTGCCCGTGCTCACCGCCGAACTGGGCGCCAGCGCCGCCGACGTGCAGTGGACCATCAACGCGTACGCGCTGGTCCAGGCCGGACTGCTGCTCACCGCGGGCAGCGCCGTCGACCGGTACGGCCGGCGCCGGCTGCTGCTGGCCGGCCTCGTCCTGTTCGGGGCCGGCTCGCTGGCCGCGGCGCTGGCCCAGTCCACCGGGCAGCTCATCGCGGCCCGGGCCGGCATGGGCATCGGCGGCGCCCTGCTCGTCACCGCTACCCTCGCCGTGGCGATGCAGGTCTTCGACGCCGCCGAGCGGCCCCGGGCGATCGGCATCTGGGCGGCGGCCAGCGCGCTGGGTTTCGCGGCCGGGCCGCCCGTCGGCGGGGTCATCCTCGCCCGCTTCCCGTGGGAGGCGATCTTCCTGGTCAACGTCCCGATCGTGGGGGTCTGCCTGGTGGCCGCCGGGCTCCTGGTGCCGGAGTCCCGCAACCCGTCCGGCGGTCGCCTCGACCTCGGCGGGGTGGTGCTGTCCACGGCCGGTCTCACCGCCGTGGTGTACGCGATCATCGCCGGCCCCCACCGGGGCTGGGGTTCCGCCCCGGTGCTCGGCGCGGCCGTCGGGGGAGTGCTGCTGCTCGCCGCGTTCGTGTGGTGGGAGCGGCGGATCGCCCACCCCATGCTGGACATGGGCTTCTTCCGGGACCGCCGCTTCGTCGGCGCGGTCTCCGGGGTCGTCCTGATCACCTTCGGCGCCACCGGCGCGCTGTTCCTGCTGACCCAGCACCTCCAGTTCGTGCGCGGGTACCCGGCCTGGGAGGCCGGACTGCGGATGGTGCCGTTCGCGCTGTCCATCGTCGTGCTCAACCTCGCCGGCATCGCCGCCCGGGTGATCCACCGGCTCGGCACGGCCGGGGCCATCGCCGTCGGCATGACCCTGCTCTGCGGCGGCCTGCTGTTCGTCACCCACGGCCCGGGGGACGGCTACGGCGTGCTGCTGGCCGGCCTGCTCACCATGGGCACCGGCTGCGCCCTGGCCAACCCGGCGATCGTGGAGGCGGTGCTGAGCGCGATCCCTCCGGAGAAGGCCGGCGCGGGCGCCGGCGTGGACGGCACGATGACGGAGGTCGGCAGCAGCCTCGGCGTCGCCGTCCTGGGCGCCGTGCTGAACGCCCGGTTCGCGGCCCTGCTGCCCGCCGCGCTGGCCGGTGCCGGGTCGTTCCCGACGGCGTTGGCCGCCGCCCGGACCGACGCGGAACGGGCACAGGTGGCCGACGCCTTCCGCGCCGCGTCGGAGTCCGGGCAGACGGTGGGCGCGGTCGCCGTCCTCGCCGGTGGCCTGGTCGCCGCCTGGCTGCTGCGGCGGGCGCACCGCACCGGCTGAGGCGCACTCCGGGCGGGGAACGACGCCGGCCGGAGCGTGCGGCGTGGCGGCGACAGGGCCGTGCAAGCTGCCGCAAGTGCTGGAAGTTGTTGCGGCAAGTTTGCGCTGATCTCTCCGGGCGCGTCAAGCAATTCCCTCCAGCGCGAGGGCTGCCCTCCGAAGTGGGCAGGGGGGATGTGCGGGGAGCGCGGTGGGAGGGGTCGCGCCGGGTGGAGTATTGCCGGCAGGTTTCAAAAATCTTGCCGAAAGGTCTTGCAAAGTCTTTCATCCATACCGCATCGTCTTGCTACCTGGACGGCCGTCCATCCACAGTGCCTCTTCGACCCCCGGAGGAAGGTTCACCTGTCATGAAACGTTTGAGGTCACCCCTGAGTGGCCGCGCCGGCGGCCTGCTGCTCGCCGCCGCCGTCGCCGCGTTGGTCGTGCCGGCCGCGATCGCGACCACCACCGCCGCCACCCCCGCCCGCGCCGCCGCCGGGCTCAACGACAGCGAGGTGACGGCCAGCCTGTGGGAGTGGAACTGGCCGTCCGTCTCCGCCGCCTGCACCAACCACCTTGGCCCCGCCGGGTACGGCGCGGTCCAGGTCGCGCCGCCGCAGGAGTCGGTGAGCCTGCCCAACAGCAAGGACGGCGCGTACCCCTGGTACGAGGTGTACCAGCCGGTGTCGTACAAGCTGGAGAGCCGGTTCGGCACCCGCGCGCAGTTCGCCGCGATGGTCACCGCCTGCCACAACGCCGGCGTGCGGGTGTACGTCGACGCGGTCGTCAACCACATGGCCGGCGCGAACAACGACGAGTCCATCGTCGGGTACGCGGGCACGGACTTCTCCGGCCCCGGCTACAGCTTTCCGGCCGTGCCCTACGGCAACGGGGACTTCCACCGGCCGGGCGACAACTGCCCGACCAGCGGCGGCATCAACGACTGGAACAACGAGGCCCAGGTCACCAACTGCGAGCTGCTGCAGCTGACGGACCTGTACACCGAGAAGGACAGCGTCCGTACGAAGATCGCCGGCTTCCTCAACGACATGATCGGCCTCGGCGTCGACGGCTTCCGGGTCGACGCGGTCAAGCACATCAAGAAGGACGACTTCGCGGCGCTCCTCGGCAAGCTCCACAACACCGTGGCCGAGAACAAGCGCCCGTACATCGCGCAGGAGATCTTCGACGGCGCCAGCAACGACGCGCTCAAGGCGCGGGCGTTCATCGGCAACGGCGACGTGCTCGACTTCGGGTACGCCAAGGGCCTCAAGTCCGCCTTCCAGGGCTCGATCTCCACGCTCGCCAACATCCCGAGCTGGAATCTCGACGCCCCCAGCGCCAACGTCTTCTCCATGGTCACCAACCACGACCTTGAGCGTGACGGGGTCGTGCTGTCCTACAAGAACGGCACCGACTACACCCTGGCCAACTACTTCGCCCTGGCCTACCCGCACGGCAAGCCGTCGGTCTACGACAGCTTCTCCTGGAACGCCCGCAACCAGTCCCCGCCGGCCAACGGCAGCGGCTACGTCACCGACACCGCCTGTGGCGGCGCCTGGAACTGCCTGACCCAGTCCACCGGCGTCAAGGGCATGGTCGGCTGGGCCAACGCCGCCCGCTCCGTCAAGAGCGTGTCGGACTTCACCACCGTCAACAGCAACGTCATCGGCTTCCACCGGGGCGACCGTGCCTGGTTCGGCGTCAACGACTCCGGCAGCGCCACCACCGCCACGTTCGTCACCGGCCTCGCCGACGGCCAGTACTGCGACGTCGTCTCCGGACCCGCCACCGCGTCCGGCTGCGCGGGCGGCACGGTGACCGTCTCCGGCGGCCGGGCCACCGTGTCCATCCCCGCCAACAACGCGGTCGCGATCCACGTCAACGCCCGGCCCGGCGGCGCCACCCCGTCGCCCACGGTCACCCCCACGGTCACCCCGACGGTCATCCCCACCGACAAGGTCGCCACCACCTTCACCGTCGCCGCGACCCCGGCCGCCGACCAGGAGGTCTACGTCGTCGGAAGCATCCCCGCCCTCGGCTCCTGGGCCCCGGCCAACGCCGTCAAGCTGACCGCGCAGGGCGGCAACACGTACCAGACGGTGATCGACCTGCCGCAGTCCACGGGGGTGGAGTACAAGCTCATCAAGAAGACCGGGGCCGGCGCCGTCACCTGGGAGAGCGGCGCCAACCGCTCCTTCACCACCCCGGCGGGCGGCACCTACACGGTGAACGAGACCTTCCGCGGCGACACCGACACCGGCGGGCAGGTCGCCGCCTCGTTCCACGCCACCGTCACCACCTCCTACGGCCAGAACGTCTACGTCGTCGGCAACATCGCCGCCCTTGGCGGCTGGAACCCGGCCAACGCCGTCGCGCTCTCCTCGGCCGACTACCCGGTCTGGCGGGCCACGCTGAACCTGCCGCCGAACACGGCGGTGGAGTACAAGTACATCAAGAAGACCGCGGCCGGCGCCGTCATCTGGGAGAACGGCGGTAACCGCACCTTCACCACCCCGTCCAGCGGCACCCGGACCAGCACCGACACCTGGCGGTAGGCACCCACCGCCCCCTGCGACGCGGGGTGGCCGGCTCCCCGGAGCCGGCCACCCCGTCGGTGGTCGCGGCCGGCCGGGCGGGAGACTGTGGACCGTGGCGTGCGCCCGACGGCCTGGGCGCCGGCCCCATCGAGGAGAGACATGACGACTGCCCCGACCTCCCGCTCGCGTCACATCGACGGCTTCGGCGAGGTGACCATCCGGCCCGTGCGGCCGGCCGAGGACATCGACGTGATCCACGACTGGGTCACCCGGGAGCGCTCGCGGTTCTGGGGCATGCGCGACGCCAGCCGCGAGCGGGTGCTGGAGATCTACGAGTACCTGGACTCGCTCGCCACCCACCACGCCTACCTGGTCCACCGGGACGGCCGGCCGGTGGCGCTGTTCCAGACGTACGAGCCGGCGGCCGACCCGGTGGGGGAGTGCTACGACGTCCGTCCCGGCGACTTCGGCATCCACCTGATGATCGGACCGCCGGACGGCGGTACCGAGCGGGGCTTCACTGCCGTACTGCTCGATGCCTTCCTCGCCTTCGTGCTGGCCGACCCGGGCCGCCGGCGCATCGTGGCGGAGCCCGACGCGCGCAACGACAAGGCGATCGCCCGGCTGACCCGCGCGGGCTTCGTGCCGGGGCCGCAGATCGACCTGCCGGAGAAGCGGGCCCAGCTGCTCTTCCTGGACCGGGACGCCGCGCTCGGGTGACCCGCCGGCGGGCATCGTCCGGCCCGGTCAGGGCGTTGGCCCTCGCCCGAAGGGGGGAAGGCCGCACCGCCCTGAGACCCGGTCGCGCCGTTAGGTTAGCCTAACCTCGTGTCGACTGATCACGTCCAGCCGCAGCCGGCGCAGGGTGTCATGACCGAGACCCTGCCCATCGCGCCGTGGCGCCTGTTCGCCGTCGAGGTCCGTGCCGTACGCCGGCTCAGCCCCTCGTTCCTCCGCGTCACCTTCACCGGCCCCGACCTGGACCGGTTCGCGGACAACGGCTACGACCAGCGGGTCAAACTGGCGCTGCCGCTGCCCGGGGAGCGCGGGGTCCAGCTCCCCGTCGGCGCCGACTGGCACGTGAGGTGGCGGGCCCTGCCCGAGAACCGGCGCTGCCCGGTGCGTACCTACACCGTCCGGGCGGCCCGGCCGCACCTGGCCGAGGTCGACATCGATCTCGTCCTGCACGGCGACGGCGGTCCGGCCAGCCGGTGGGCCCACCGGGTCCGGCCCGGGGACGAGGCCGCCCTGCTCGGCCCCGACGCCGGCTACCCCGGCGAGCACGGCGGGATCGAGTTCCGGCCTCCGGCGACGGGCCACCTGCTGCTGGCCGGCGACGAGACGGCCGTGCCCGCGATCTGCGCCATCCTGGAACGGCTTTCACCCGACGCCCGGGGCCGGGTGGTGCTGGAGGTGCCGGAGCGGGCCGATGCGCTGTCGGTACCGACCCCGGCCGGCGTCGAGGTCGCCTGGCTGCCCCGCGACGGGGGTCCGCACGGCAGCCGCCTGGTCCCCGCCGTCGCCGCGGCGGCGACGAGCCTGCTGCCCGGCCGGACACCGGCCATGGCGGGCCTGCCGTCCGGGCGGGCGTCGATCGCCGACGTGGACGTCGACCGGGACTTCCTCTGGGAGGTGTCGCCCTCGGTGCCGCCGGGGCCGCTGTACGCCTGGCTGGCCGGTGAGGCCGGTGTGATCCGTACGCTGCGCCGGCACCTGGTCGCCGAGCGGGGAATCGACCGGCGGGCGGTGGCGTTCATGGGTTACTGGCGGCTGGGCCGGGTCGACCCGATCTGAACATGACCGGCGTTACCACCGGCAGGGCGAGGCGGGCCGTGCCTGGGCCGGGACGGCCGGCGAGCAACCTGGTTGGGTTCTGCGGCGGGGCGGCCTATGGTGGCTCCATGCCATCGGCCGCCCCGCTCGCCCGCGTCACCGTCACCGTCGTGACGGCGTCGCCGGCTGCCGGCTGCCGCCGTCACACGCGGGTGACCACCCGCCCGGCGGGCGCGCCGTCGCTCGGCGCCGCCCCCATCCACGGGCTGCCGAGCCCGCTCCCCAGCGGGCGTGGCCCCCCCCGCCGGGATATCTCCGACGGGTACGGCCACCAGGGCGAAGCTTCCGGCTTCGGCCCTTTTCTTTTACCCTTTTCCGGAAGGACGCGACATGAGCACCGACATCCAGCGCCTCAGCGGCCAGCAGTGGCTCGCCGACCTGCGCGCGACACTGACCGACGATCACGCGGCGCAGACGGTTCGGCTGACCGAGTTGACCGCCGACACCGGCGACCCGGGTGAGGCGCACACCCGTGCCGCGCTGATCGCGGCGACCCGGATGAGCCTGGAGCGGATCGTCGACGCCCTGCACCGCATCGAGGACGGTCGCTATGGTGCGTGCGAGAAGTGCGGGGCGCAGATCCCGCCGGAGCGGCTGGAGGTCGTCCCGCACGCCCGCTTCTGCGTGCCCTGCCAGCAGAAGCACCACGGCTGACCGAGATCCGCGGGTGGCCGTCGCCGGATCAGTCGTCGGCGACGGCCACCGGCTCGCCGGCCACGCACCGCAGCTTCAGCTCGTGCTCGCCGCCCGACCCGATGAAGGTGACCTCGACGTCGTCGTCCGGGCCCTGGTCGGCTTCGCCGACCCGGTAGCCCTGCGCGGGCGCCCAGGACACCAGTCGCACCCCGCCTGGGGCGCACTCGGCCACCGCGCTGCCGCCGGCGGTCGCGAAGAACCGACGCGCGCCGGCCCCCGGCGACGCGGTCGCCGACGGCGCGCCCGGCCCGGTGGACGGGCTGCCGCCCGGGACCGCCGTGCTCGGCTGCGGCGAGGCCAGCGCCCGTTCGACGTCCCGCTGGCTGTGCACCCCGCCCGGGGTTCCGGTGATGCTCTCCCCGACCAGCCGGATCGCGGCCACCCCGACCAGGGTGGCGAGCACGGCGGTGGCCAGCCATCCGGCGAAGGCGAGGGCACGGCGACGACGCATCCCCCGACTATCCCCGATCGAAGGTTGGCGGGAGCGCCGGTCGACGCTAAGAGAGGGTTAAGGAACCGGCCGGCGGCGGTCCCGGCGGCTAGCCTGCATCCTGTGCCCCGCCTGCTGCTCATCGAGGACGACCTGACCATCCGGACGCCGTTGGCGCGGGCGCTGCGGGACCGGGGTCACGCCGTGGCCGCCGCGTCCACCGCGATGGCGGGTCTGCGCGACGCCCTCGACGACCGGCCGGACCTCGTCGTGCTGGACCTGGGCCTGCCCGACCTCGACGGGCGGGACCTGCTGCGGATGCTGCGCGCGGTCAGCGCGGTGCCGATCATCGTGGCGACCGCCCGCGACGACGAGACCGAGCTGGTCCGGGTCCTCGACGCCGGCGCCGACGACTACGTGGTGAAGCCGTTCACCGCCGCCCAACTGGACGCGAGGATCCGCGCGGTGCTCCGGCGCGGCGCGGGCCAGGCGGCGCAGGACCTGACGCTGGCGGTGGGCGGGCTGCGGGTCGACCCGCGTTCACGGCAGGTGACCCTCGACGGCATGCCGGTCGAGCTGACCCCGCGCGAGTTCGACCTGCTGCACCACCTCGCCGCCCGGCCCGGCGAGGTGGTCACCAAGCGGGAGCTGCTCACCGAGGTCTGGCAGATCCCGTACGGGGGCGCGGACAAGACCGTTGACGTGCACCTGTCGTGGCTGCGCCGCAAGCTGGGTGAGAGCGCCCAGCAGCCCCGCTACCTGCACACGGTGCGGGGGGTGGGGGTCCGGCTGGAGTCCCCGGGCGGTGCCGGGTGAGGGCGCGGCTGGCGCTGCTGGCCGCCGCGGTCAGCGTGCTCACCCTCGTGGCCTTCCTGGTCCCGTTGGCGCTGTTGGTGCGGGACGTGGCCGAGGACCGGGCCACCATCCGGGCGACCGCGGACGCGCAGAGCCTGGTGCCGGTGGTGGGTACGGCCGACGCCGCGACCATCCGGCTGACCGCCGAGCAGCTCGCCGCGGAGTCGGGCCGGCCGGTCAGCGTGTTCCTGCCCGGCGACACGGTGCTGGGCACGCCCGTCCCACGTACCCCGGCGGTGGCCCTGGCCGAACGAGGGCGAAGCCTCACCGCGGAGTCGGACGAGGGACGCGAGGTGGTCATCGCCGTGCAGGGCCGGCCGGACGGCACGGGCGTGATCCGGACGGTGGTGCCGCGCGCCGAGCTGACCGCCGGGGTGACCCGGGCCTGGCTGGTGCTGGCCCTGCTCGGGGTGCTGCTGGTGCTGCTGGGGCTGCTGGTCGCCGACCGGCTGGCCCGCACCCTGGTCCGGCCGATCGGCGAGCTGTCCGCGGTGTCGCACCGGCTGGCCAACGCCGAGCTGGACGCCCGGGTGACGCCCGCCGGCCCGGCCGAGCTGCGCGAGGTGGCCGGCGCGCTCAACCACCTGGCGGGCCGGATCCAGGTCCTGCTCGCCCAGGAGCGCGAGCAGGTGGCCGACCTCTCCCACCGGCTGCGTACCCCGCTGACGGCGCTGCGGCTGGAGGCCGAGTCGCTGCGCGAGCCGCAGGAGGCGGCGCGGATCGCCGCCGCGGTGGACGGGCTGGAGCGGGCCGTGACCGGCCTGATCCGCCAGGCCCGCCGCGACCGGTCACCGGCCGCCACCGGCGGCGACGCGGCGGCGGTGGTCGCCGACCGGGTGGCGTTCTGGTCGGTGCTGGCCGAGGACACCGGGCGGGACGTCCGCCGCGACCTGGATCCCGGGCCGCTGCCGGTCGCGGTGCCCGCCGAGGAGCTGGCCGCGGCCCTCGACGCGCTGCTCGGCAACGTGTTCGCGCACACCCCGGACGGCACCGCGTTCACCGTCCGTCTCGCCCGCGACTCCGACGGGGTGGTTCTCGTCGTGACCGACGAGGGCACCGGCATGCCGGCCGCCACCGTACGTCGGGGAGCCAGCCCGGCCGGGTCCACCGGGTTGGGCCTGGACATCGCCCGCCGGGTGGCGGAGGCCGGCGGCGGCCGGCTGGAGCTACGCACCGCACCGGGCGGCGGGGCCGAGGTGCGCCTGTGGCTGGCCCCGCAGGCGGCCTTAACCGGGCCTTAGCGTTCGTGCAGCGCGCCGCTATCCCGCCACGGCCCATCCTCGACGTAGCAACCGAGGAAAGGTGCACCGAGATGAAGCGCAACTCCCTGATCAAGGCGTCCGTCGGCGGCGCGGCGATGCTGGCGGTGGCCGGGGTCGCCCTCGGCGTCACCGCCGCCGACGACCGCGCCGTACCGACCGCCCTGGTCGCCGCCACCGTGGCCCCGGCGGCGACCGGCAGCCCGGACGTCCCCACCTCGGCGCCGGCGACCGGTGCGCCCGCCACCGGCTCTCCCGCCGGCACGGCGACGCCGCCCCCCACCGGCTCGCCCGCCGGCGGGAGCATCGACGAGCGGCGGGCCGGCGAGATCGCTCTGGCGCGCGCCGGTGGCGGCCGGATCGTCGAGGTCGAGGCCGAGGACGAGGACGGCCGTCAGGTGTGGAGCGTCGAGATCGTCGACGGGCAGACCGAGCACGAGGTCGACGTCGACCGCAACGACGGCGCGGTGGTCAAGGCCGAGCAGGAGCCGGTCGACGCCGACGACGATGACGACGACGACAGCGACGACGACAGCGACGACTGAGCGACGTCGGTCGGACACGGGCGGGCCGCTCCCACGCGGGAGTGGCCCGCCCGTCCCCGTCGCACCGACCGCCGCGTGGCACCGGGAACTTTTCCGGTCCCGCGACCGACAAACAGTGGTGCGCCGCACCGGGGCGGCGCGCGGAGACCGCCCTCCCACCGCTGGTGGGAGGCGTCAGCCGCCGGAGCCGGGCCGGGAGACAGACCACGTGAACGCAACAGCGCCGCGGGCCGCACCGGTCCGCGTGAGCACCGCCGAAGCGCACCGCCGGGCGGGCGCGGCCACCCGTCTCGGGTCGGGCGGCCGGCGGTGGTGACCGCGGAGGCCGACGACGAGCAGGTGACCCGCTGGGCACGCCTCGCCGGGCAGGGCGACCAGCAGGCCGCCGCGGCGTTCGTCCGGGCCCTGCAACGCCCGGTGTGGCGGTTCCTGGCCCACCTCGCCGGGCCGGGGGAGGCCGACGACCTGACCCAGGAGACGTTCCTGCGGGCGCTGCGCGGCCTGCCCGGCTTCGCCGGCCGCTCCTCGGCCCGCACCTGGCTGTTCACCATCGCCCGCCGGGTCGCCGTCGACCACGTCCGGGCGGCGGTGACCCGCCCGCGTACCGCGTCCCTGCCGGACTGGCGCACGGCGGCGGAGGGCGTGGGCGCGGTCGAGCCCGCGGCCGACGACGGTGTCGCCCTGCACCGGCTGATCGCCGCCCTGGCCCCGGAGCGACGGCTGGCGTTCGTGGCCACGCAGGTGGTCGGCCTGTCCTACGCGGAGGCCGCCGAGGTGTGCGGCTGCCCCGTCGGGACGATCCGCTCCCGGGTGGCACGGGCGCGCGAGGACCTCGTGGCCGCCTGGCACGCCGACGCCTGCCCGGCCCGCCCGACCAGCGCCGGCTGAGCCCCCGGAGGCCGCGGACGCCCACCCGGCCCGTCCGACCAGCGCCGGCTGAGCCCCCGGGCACCGCCGAGGGCCGGCCTTTCAGGCGGCCCGGCGGTCGCTGGCCTGCGCGGCGTACGGCTGCGGTGGCACCAGGCGCAGCGGGGCGGGCTGCTCGGCCTGGTCCGGCTCGACCCGCCAGCGGGAGGCCCGCGACCGTCCCTGCCCCGGCGACGGACCACCCGGGCGCAGCCGGGGCCGCGACAGCAGCACGGTGAGCGCCCAGCCGACCACCAGGAAACCGTGGCTGACCAGCCGGGACGCGGCCACCTGGCCGGTCATCAGGTCGTTCACCGACAGCAGCACCAGCGTCGCGACGAAGGCGCTGAGCATCGGCAGCACCCCAGCGGGCGGGAACCGCCGCGCCGCGACGAACAGGAACCCGGCGCCGACGGCGACGTTCCACGCCGCCGACTCGTGCCACAGGTGCTGGCCGGTGGCGTGCGCGTGCGCGACGACCGTGCCCCGGCCGACCTGCGTCAGCCCGAGCACCAGTTGCACGGCGCCGACCAGGCCCAGCGCGGCCCGCAACCCGGCCACCAGCCGGCCCCGCCAGACGGGCGTCCACCGGCGGGGGGAAGCCCCGGCCGGAACGGCGGCGAGGACCGCGTCGGCCAGGTCGGGCCCCGGCGACACCAACCGGGTACGCGCCCGCCGGGTCACCGCCGCCGCCGCGTCGAACCAGGCCGAACAGTCACCGCACGTGTCCAGGTGCCCCTCGGCCGCGGCCCGCTCGGCCGGGGTCTCCTCCCCGTCCAGCTGGGCCGACAGCATCTCCCGCCACTGCTCACACCGCATGTACCGATAGTCGCTCGCCGGCGGCGTGTGGTTCCCGCCGACGAACGACGTGTCACGCGGCGCTGTCTCCCGCCGGGTGGTCGTCATCCGTGAGCCGCTGCTCGACGACGAACGCACCCCCGCCCCCGGTCGGCGGCCGCGCCGCCGCCCGCCCCGCCCGGCTCACGGCGCGTCCGGCGGCTTGTACGCGGTGACCAGCTCCCAGCCGCCGGGCAGCACCCGCACCCGGGTGAAGCCGACCTCCTCGAGCAGGCCGGTGTAGAACTCCACCTCCCGCAGCCGGCTGACGCAGCTGTCGACGCCGATCAGGAAGTAGCTCCAGAAGAACTGCATCGCCAGCCGGTCCGGGGTGCGGAACTCCTCGCAGATCAGCAGGAGCCCGCCCGGCGCGAGCGCGGCGTACGCCTTCTCGACCAGCGTGCGGGCCACGTCGTTCGGCCAGTCGTGCAGCACCCGTACGAACGCCAGCGCGTCGTAGCCGCCCGGCAGCGGCTCGGCGAGGAAGTCGCCGCCGACGAACCCCAGCCGGTCCGGGTGCCCACAGCGGGCCCGCGTCAGCTCCACCAGCGGTGCCACCGCCGGCAGGTTGTACACGTCGGCCCGCAGCCCCGGGGCGTCGTCGAGCACCCGCGCGGCGAGCGTGCCGTCGCCGCCGCCGACGTCGAGCAGGCGCCGCCGGTCCGGCCACAACCGGTCGGCGTGCCGGTGGACCGTCTCGATCACCGGGCCGAGGCCGACGGCCATGCTGCGCTCGAAGGCGGCGGTCTGCTCGTCGTCGCGCGGCGGCCACGCGAAGTCGTCCTCGGTCATGCCGGCGTCTCCGCGCAGGCTCTCCGCGAGCCGGCCGTGCAGCCGCCGCCACGGGTACCGGTCCCGGTCCCGTTCGATCGCGTCCGGCCCGGCGACCGCCGCCACGGCGTCACGCAGCCCGGGCACGGCCCGGTAGCGGGCCGTGGTGATGTCGTCGCCGGGCTCGTCCCGCTCGACGAACCCGAGGCTCTCCAGGCAGTCCAGGAACTTGTACAGCCGCAGCGGCCGTACCCCGAACTTCTCGGCGAGCTCACCGAGGACGGCCGGACCCGGCTCCAGCACGTCGAGCAGGCCCATGGTGAGCGCTGTCTCCAGCACGTCCATGGCCTTGGTGCCGTTGGCGAGCAGGCTCATCAGTGCCCGCGGCGACAGCGTGACGGTCATTGGCCCAGCTCCTCTTCCAGTGCGTCCATGAACGCGTCGACCTCGTCGAGGGTGTTGTAGACGTGCGGGCCGACCCGCAGGTAGCCCCGCCAGCTGCAGATCACGTCCCGCGCCGCCAGCCGCCGCTTGACCGCCTCACCGTCCGGGACGTCCAGGCACACGACGCCTCCGCGCCGGTGCGGCTCGGTCGGGCTGACCACCGTGATGCCGGCGGCCCCGGCACGGGCCAGGATCCGGGACGTGCACGCCAGGGAGTGCTCCCGGATCGCGGCGATGCCCACGCCGGCCAGCAGGTCCAGACCGACCTGGGAGACCAGCGAGGTGAGTGGGAACGGGGTCCCGCCGGCGAACCGCTGGGCCCCGGCCGCCCAGCCGGTCGACGGCCGGAAGGTCAGCGCCCGGTCACCGGCCTGCCAACCGGTCGCCGCCGGCTCCAGGGTCGGCGTCAGGTCCGGGCGGACGTACAGGAAGGCCGTGCCGACCCCGCACAGCCACTTGTGCGCGCCGCCGAGGACGACGTCGACGCCGAGGGCCGTCACGTCCAGCGGCATGATTCCGACGCTCTGGAAGGCGTCCACCACCACCAGGGCGCCCACGTCGTGGGCGCGCGCGACCAGGCGGCGCAGGTCGACGGTGGCACCGGAGGAGAAACTGGCGTGCGGCACGCACACCAGCAGCGTCCGCTCGTCGATGCGCCGGACGAGCGCGTCCTCGTCGAGGTCGGGGCCGCCGGTGCCGACCACGTCGAGCCGGGCGCCGTAGCGGCGGAACGCGTTCCACACGAACGGCACGGCCGGGAACTCCAGGTCGGTGATGACGACCCGGTCGCGCGGCGGGCGGTAGTCGAAGCAGGACGCGACCCGACCGAGCAGGATGCTCAGGTTCGCGTCGGTGACCACGCTGCCCGGCGGGGCGCCGATGAACGCGGCCAGCCCGTCGGCGTACCGGTCGAGGCCCTCGTGCCAGCCCTGCCACGCGTCGTCCCGCCAGGTGCGCAACGTGTCCCAGTAGCCGGTGAGCACGCCCTGCGCCGCCCGCGGCACCGCGCCGGTCGAGTTGTTGTTCAGGTAGAGGCAGTTCTCCAGCAGGGGGAACTCGGCGCGCAGCGCGGCGTGCGCGGCGGCGCCGGGACGCCGCTGCCCGCCGATCGCGGATTCCAGTTCGGGTGCGCTCACTCGGGACAGCCTCCACTCGGTTCGGACGGGGCCGCCGGGTCGGCGTCGGCGGCGACGGCGGTGAAGACCGGGATCGCCCGGACCTCGGCCAGGTAGGGGGTCCCCTCGGTGTAGCCGGTGCCGGGCCGCTCGCCGAGCATCCGGACCGCCAGCCGGTGGTGGGTGCGGCGCCAGTGCAGCACCGTCGCGGCGAACTCGCGCATCCGCCCCTCCACCAGGGCGCGGTCCGCCCCGGCCAGCCGGCCGCTGCGGACGGCCGCCCGCAGCGCCGCGTCGACCGACGGCCCCCCGGCGCGCACCCGGTCGCGCAGTTCGGGCACCGACCGGTAGGCGGCCGAGTCCAGCCGGGACCCCTCGGGGGTACGGCACAGCGACTCCATCAGCTTGTAGGAGCGGGACTGGATCGCGCTGGCCCCCTCGGTGTACGCCCGGAACGTCCGGAACGACTCCGGCTGCATGCTCGCCAGCAGCGAGAACAGGGGTGCGGCCGAGGCGAGCTGGTCCCGGGCGTACCCCAACCGTTCCGCCGCCGCGACGGCCCGGCCCGCGTCGAGCGCGTCGATCGTCGCGCGCAGCTCGTCGGCGAGCCCGGCGAAGACGCACTCGTAGGCCTGGAGCACCCGGATGAACAGGTACTCGTCGTGCGACAGGTACACCGGCAGCATGCTCAGCCGCAGTGCCCGCTCCTCGGCGGTGCTGCGGTCGGCGGCGGCCAGGGCGTGCAGTGCCGCGGCGGCCGTGGCCGGCTGGAGATCGTCGACGGTCAGGCCCAGGCGGGACAGCGCGGGGGAGACGGCCCGGACGCCCAGCCGGTGGCGCTTGGCCACCAGCGCCGGCCCGGGCCGCTGCTCGGGCAGCAGGTCGGTGGTGCCGGCGGCGGCGGCCAGCTCGAACGCCAGTGCGTCGGCGACCAGGTGCACGAGGAGCCGGTCGCGGCCCTGGCGTGTGGCGGCCCGCTCCGCCACCGACCCGCCGGCGTGGTCGTCGCCGCAGGGCAGGCCGAGCAGGCGCAACGCGAGGTAGCTGCGGTAGTCGTACCGACCGTCCCACTTGTCGAGCGCGACGTCGAGGAAGCCGCGCAGCAGCCGGACGGGGCCGGGGTCCTCCGGTCCGGCGCCGGTCGCCCGGGTGGCGGCGATGTGCGCCCTCGCCTCGTCGAGGAGTGCTAGCAGCCCCTTTCCGACGAAATGCTTGCCGGTCCGGTGGAACTCCGCCGTCACCGGGAGGTAGGGAAAACTGTCGGGATCGGCCCCACCGGACAGCCAGCTCGTCAGCTCGCGCACGAACCGCACCTCGACATTACAATTATGTAAAACACGGACGGTGACGTTCCGGCGAATTTCGGGCCGGCGGGATTATTCAGGGCAGTTCCGGGTGGAGAATGTCCTCGGCCGGCGCGGCGGGGGCGACGCGCGCCTGCCACAGTTCCGGGAAGAACCGGTGGTCGATCAGCCTGGCGAGCATGTTGGCCGGGCTGCCCTCGGTGCCGGCGACGCCGTGGCCGCCGACCCGGATCGCGGCCTGGTAGTGCCGCACCCGCCAGAACGCGACCCGCTCGTCCCACTCGACCATGGCCTCGGCCAGCCGGTGCGCCGGGTCCGTCGGGTCCGCCCGGAGCAGCGTCGACAGGTCGGTCCCCCGCCGCGCGAGGTGGTCGGTGAAGGCCCGGCCGAGCTTCCGGCTCCCGGCCTGCACCCCGCGCCAGCCGGGCGACTCGGCGCCGGATCCGGTGCCGAGCGCCGGTTGCATCGCCTGGAAGGCCGCCGGCGGTAGGTGCCGGAACATCTCCAGCTGGTCGGTGATCAGCCGCACCCCGAGCGTCGCCCGGGCCAGCAGCGGTTCCGCCGCCGCCGGCTCGTCGGCGGCCACCCGGGCGCCCGCCTCGGCCAGCTCGGCCCCCGCCAGCTTCAGCCACAGCTCGGTGGACTGGTGCACCACCTGGAAGAGCAGCTCGTCGCGGTGGATCATCTGCTCCGGGCGGCGCTGGAGCTCCAGCAGCGTGTCCGTGCGCATGTAGCGCGCGTAGTCGGTGGCGCCGTCGCCCGGCAGCACGGGTGAGTGGTCCCGCTTCACGGAATAGTTTCCCTTCGATCGTCGTCGGTGACCCCGCACCCGACCCTGACGGATCAGCGGCAGCCATTATTAAACGACCAAAGGCAATGTGTCACGCCCCGGTAGCAGACTGTCTCGTGGCACCAATGGGTCCGTCTCCGCTGTTTTCATGGCAATTCCCGTGCCATTTAGCACAGCAACCCACCGCAGTCAATCCCCGGCGGGCCGGCCGGTGGGACCGGCGCCGAAGGGCCGGGGCGGATTTCGGGCAGGAAGGAAGATGATGGGGGCGCCCGCACGGCGGTACGGTGCTCGCCGTGACCGCTGCCGACCGCACCGCCCCCGGCCCGGATCCCGAGGGCCCCGTCGCCGTGCTCGCCAACCCGACGGCCGGCCGCGGGCGGCACCGGGGACTGCTGCCCGGCGTGCTGGAGCGGTTGGCCCGGGCGGGCCGGCCGATACGCCTGCTGGAGGCGCGCACGACCGACCAGGCGGAACGGGCGTGCCACGCGGCGCTGGCCGACGGGATCGCCGCGCTGGTGACGGTGGGCGGGGACGGGACCGTGCACCGCGGACTGCAGGCGGTCGCCGCGACGGCCGTGCCGTTCGGGGTGGTGCCGGCCGGCACCGGCAACGACTTCGCCGCCGACACCGGCTTCCCCGCCGACCCGCTCGCGGCCGCGGAGGCGATCGTCGACGCCCTACGGGCCGGCCGGACCAGCCCGGTCGACCTGGCCCGGATGACCCGGCCGGACGGCCCGCCCCGCTGGTACGGGGCGGTGCTCGCCGCCGGGTTCGACGCGATCGTCAACGAGCGGGCCAACCGGATGCGCCACCCGCGCGGCCCCCGCCGGTACGACCTGGCGATCCTGGTCGAGCTGGCCCGGCTACGCCCCCGCCGGTACACGCTGCGCCTCGACGGCGAGCCGTTGCACGTCGACGCGGTGCTGGTCGCGGTCGGCAACTGCGCCAGCTACGGCGGCGGGATGCGGATCTGCCCGGACGCGGACCCGACCGACGGGCTGCTCGACGTGGTGGTCGGCGGCCGGTTCGACCGGCGCACCCTGGTCCGGGTGAAGCCGCGCATCTACCGGGGCACCCACGTCCAGCACCCGCTGGTGAGCAGCCACCGGGCCCGGACGGTGGAACTGGCCGCCGAGGGCATCACCACGTACGCCGACGGGGAGCGGGCCCTCGACCTGCCGGTGACCGTCACCGCCGTGCCGGGCGCGGTCCGGCTGCTGCGGTGACCAGGGGTGAGCCGCTGGCCCCGCCGACCGGACACCCCGCGCCGCCACCGGCCCCCGGCGGGATCAGGCCGGCAGGGCCAGGCCGAGCACCGAACCCAGCCCGTTGGGTCGGCCCGGCTCGGCCTCGGGCAGCACCAGTGCCGCGCAGCCGGCCCGCACCGCCCCGGCGTCGGCCGCGGTGTCGCCCACCATCAGCGCCCGTTCCGGGTCCACCCCGAGCATCCCGCAGGCCCGCCAGAAGATCCCCGGGTCCGGCTTGCAGCGCCCCACCTCGTACGACAGGGCGTACGCGTCGATCAGCCCGTCGAGCCCCCAGGCGGCGAAGAACGGCCGGATGTCGAAGCCGATGTTGCTGACCACCGCCACCTTCACCCCGGCCTCCCGCAGCGCCGCCAGGGTCGGCGCGGTGTCCGGGTACGGCACCCAGCCCTCGGGCAACAGCACCCGTTCGTAGAGCGCGTCGGCCAGCCCGTCGATCCCGGCGTCCACGGTCGCGGCCAGCCCCGTGTACGCGCCCCGGTGGGCGTGCGGGTAGAGGTCCCGGTCGGCCCACAGCTCGGCCAGCGCCGGCGGCACCCGGGCC
>NZ_JBEOWQ010000056.1:0-25998 GCF_040296145.1 Micromonospora sp. NPDC002296 | reverse complement strand
GACTGCCCGCCGGCCGGTCCTGCCCATAGGTGGCCAGCAACGCCTGCGCCTCGATCGGGTCACCCAACGTCGTACCCGTGCCGTGCGCCTCCACCACGTCCACATCAGCCGTCGTCAGCCGCGCGTTCGCCAACGCCTGCCGAATCACCCGCTGCTGCGACGGACCATTCGGCGCCGTAAGACCGTTCGACGCGCCATCCTGGTTGACGGCGGTGCCCCGCACCACCGCCAGAATCCGCCGCCCCTCCCGCTGCGCGTCCGACAGCCGCTGCACCAGCAGCACACCCACGCCCTCGGACCAGCCCGTGCCGTCGGCGGCAGCAGCGAACGACTTGCACCGACCATCCTGCGACAGACCACGCTGACGCGAGAACTCGATGAACGTCCCCGGCGTCGCCATCACCGTCACACCACCGGCCAACGCCAGATCACACTCGCCGGAGCGCAACGCCTGCACCGCCAGGTGCAACGCCACCAGCGAGGACGAGCAGGCGGTATCCACGGTGACGGCCGGCCCCTCCAGGCCGAACGTGTACGCCACCCGACCCGACAACACACTGCCCGACGTGCCGGTACCGACGTAACCCTCGACCTCGCCGGGGATGTCCATCAGCCGGGAGGCGTAGTCGTGGTACATGACGCCCGCGAACACGCCGGTCCGGCTGCCCCGCACCCGCTGCGGGTCGACACCCGCCGACTCGAACGTCTCCCACGACGCCTCCAGCAGCAACCGCTGCTGCGGGTCCATCGCCAACGCCTCACGCGGCGAGATCCCGAAGAAGCCCGGATCGAACTCCGCCGCCCCGTACAGGAAACCGCCATGCCGGGTGTACGACGTGCCGCTGCCGTTCGGATCCGGGTCGAACAGCGACTCCAGGTCCCAACCCCGATCCGCCGGGAACTCCGAGATCCCGTCCCCGCCGCCGGCCAGCAGCTCCCACAGTTGGTCGGGGCTGTCGACCCCACCCGGGTACCGGCAGGCCATGCCGACGATGGCGATCGGCTCGTCGGTGCCGGCGACCGCGCTGACCGTCGGCTGTGCCGTTGACCGGCGTACGCCGGCCAGCTCGGACCACAGGTGGTCGGCGAGCACGGCCGGGGTCGGGTAGTCGAACACCAGCGTCGACGCCAACCGCAGCCCCGTCGCCGCGTTCAACCGGTTCCGCAGGTCCACCGCCGTCAACGAGTCGAAGCCCAACTCCCGGAACGCCCGGTCCGCCGGCACCGACTCCGCCCCACCATGCCCGAGCACCTGGGCAACCAAGCCCCGGATGAGCAGGGCGACCTGTGCCCGGCCCTCGTCCTCGGTCAGCCCGGCGAGCCGTCCAACCCAACCGTCGCCGTCCTGTCCCGCCTGGCGGCGGGTCGCCGTAGTGCCGACCAGCGCCCGCAACATCGGCGGCACCACACCACCGGCAGCGGCAGCCCGCAACGCCGGCACGTCGACCACCACCGGCACCAAGGTCGGCCGGTCCACGGCCATGGCCGCGTCGAACAACTCAAGACCGGTCTCGGCACTCATCGGCGGCAGACCCGACCGGGCCGACCGCACCCGATCCGCCGCACCGATCGACGCCGCCATACCCGCCGTGTCCCACATCCCCCACGCCAGGCTGACCGCAGGCAGATCCACCTGCCGCCGATACACCGCCAACGCGTCCAGGAACGCGTTACCCGCCGCATACGCCGCCTGACCCGGCGAACCCAACACCCCAGCGATGGACGAGAACAACGCGAACAGATCCAGATCCAGGTCAGCCGTCGCCTCGTGTAGGAACCAACCCGCCGACACCTTCGGCGCCAACACCCCCGCCAACCGCTCCGCCGACAGCCCTTCGACGACACCGTCGTCCAAGACGCCAGCCGTGTGCACCACACCAGCCAACCGACCAGCCGCGACGACCTCACCGACCAGCCCGAACACCTGCTCCCGGTCCGTCACGTCACACGCCACCACCCGAGCGGCGGCTCCCAGACCCGCCAACCGCTCCACCAACTCGCCCGCGCCCGCAGCATCAGGGCCACGACGCGACACCAGCACCAACGACCGCACCCCGTGCGCGACCACCAGATGCTCCGCGACGAGGGCACCCAACGCACCCGTACCGCCGGTCACCAGCACCGAACCCTCACCCACCACGAGCGAGGAACCCGACGACGACGCCCGCACCAGACGCGGCACGAACACCCGACCCGCGCGGAGAGCCACCTGACCGCCCGCACCCGTGGCACCGGCGAGCGCGGTGAGCAGCTCGGGTCCCACGTCGCCGGCTTCCAGGTCCGCGAGGACGATCCGGCCCGGATGCTCCGACTGCGCCGACCGCAGCAGGCCCCACACCGCCGCACCCGCCAGATCCGTCACCTCGTCACCGTCCCGAGCCACCACCGCACCCCGGGTCACCACGACCAGCCGCGAACCCGCCAGGGCATCCGCCGCCAGCCACGACCGCACGGACGACAACACGCCGGACGTGGCCTCGCGCACCGACTCGGGCAGCAGGTCACCGGCCTGGCCGAGGACGGTACGGCTCGACAGCACCAGTGCCGCCGGTGCCGCCGCACCCGCCTCGACCGCCGCCACCACCGCCGCCACGTCCGGGTACGCCACCAGCCCGTTCCGGGCCGCCAACTCGTCGGCCGGCTCACCGTCACCGGTCACCAGCGCCCAGTCGCCGACCTCCCCCGCCGGCGCGGTCTCCTCGGCCTGCCAGGTCACCTCGAACAGCGAACGGGCGGCGGGGCTCGTGGCGGTCAGGCCGGCCATCTCCCGCAGCACGAGCGAGTCCACGGACACCACGGCGGCACCCGAGGAGTCCACCGCGACCAGTCGCACCCCGGAGCCGACCGGGGTGAGCCGGACCCGCAGCACCCGCGCCCCCGTGGCGTGCACCTGCACACCGGAGAACGCGAACGGCACCCGGGGGCCGTCCGACTCCGCGCCGGAAAGCAGCAGCCCGATCGGGTGCAGGGCGGCGTCCAGCAGCGCCGGGTGGACGCCGAACCGCGCCGCGTCGCCCGCCGCGTCGTCCGGCAGGGCCACCTCGGCGTACGCCGCACCGTCGGCCGTCCAGGCGCGTCGCAGGCCCTGGAACACCGGCCCGTACGCCAGGCCGTGCCCGGCCAGGGCGGCGTACCAGTCGGTCAGGTCCACCTCGGACGCGCCGGCCGGCGGCCACGCCCCGATGCCCGGCTCCTCCGGGGAGGAGGCTTCGAGCACGCCGTCCGCGTGCCGGGTCCAGCCCGCCTCGGCGTCGTCGTCGCGGCGCGAGTAGATGGCCACGGCGCGCTCCGGGGAGCCGGCGGGCCCGTCGACCCGTACCTGGATCCGCACGCCGCCGGAGTCGGGGACCATCAGCGGGGCGGCGACGGTCAGCTCCCGCAGCCGGGACAGGCCGACCTCGTCGCCGGCGCGTACCGCCAGTTCGACGAGGGCGGCGCCGGGGACGAGCGTCACGCCGGAGACCGCGTGGTCCGCGAGCCACGGGTGGGTGGCCAGCGACAGCCGGCCGGTCAGCACCATCTCGTCGGCGCCGGCCAGGTCCACCGCCGCACCCAGCATCGGGTGTTCGGCGTCGCCCAGGCCGGCCCGGGAGACGTCACCGGACCTCGGGCGGCCGGCCGCCGGCCAGTACCGCTCCCGCTGGAACGCGTACGTGGGCAGGTCGACGCGCTGCGCTCCGGTGTCGGTGAGCCACTGGGTCCAGGTCACCGGCACGCCGTGCACGTGCAGCTCGGCCAGGGCCGCGAGCAGCGCGTGGGCCTCGGGCCGGTCCCGGCGCTGGGCGGCGACGGCCAACACACCGTCGTCACCGGCCGGCAGGATGTCGGCGGCCATCGCCGTCAGCACGCTCTGCGGCCCGACCTCCAGGAACGTGTCCACCCCAGCCGCCCGCAGGGCCGTCACCCCGTCGGCGAACCGGACGGCCTCCCGCACGTGCCGCACCCAATAGTCCGGGGTGCGTAGCTCGTCGCCCTCAGCGACCGCACCGGTCAGGTTCGACACCACCGGCAGGAGCGGCGCGGCGAACGTCAACCCGGCCAGCACGGCACGGAACTCGTCGAGCATCGGCTCCATCAACGGACTGTGGAACGCATGACTCACCGTCAACCGGCGGGTGCGCACGCCCCGGCCCCGCCACGTCTTCTCGACCTGGTCAAGGGCGTCAACCGCGCCGGACACCACCACGGCCGACGGGCCGTTCACAGCCGCGACACCGACCCGGTCCGTGAACCCGTCCAGCGTCGGCAGCACCTCGGCCTCCGCCGCGTTGACCGCCAGCATCCCGCCGCCGGCCGGCAACGCCTGCATCAGACGACCACGGGCGGCGACGAGGGCACACGCGTCGGCCAGGGACAGCACGCCGGCGACGTGCGCGGCCGTGATCTCGCCGACCGAGTGACCGGCCACGAAGTCCGGCACCACACCGAACGACTCCACCAGCCGGAACAACGCCACCTCAACCGCGAACAGACCCGCCTGGGTGAACACGGTCTGATCCAGCAGATCCGCCTCAGCCGAACCCTCGGCGGCGAACAGCACCTCCCGAAGGGGGCGCGGCAGCAGCGGGTCCAGGTGCCCGCACACCTCGTCCAGCGCGGCGGCGAACACGGGGAACGCCTCCGCCAACTCCCGACCCATCCCGGCACGCTGCGCACCCTGACCGGAGAACAGCAGCGCCAGCTGACCGCGCTGGCCGGCGGCACCGGTGACCACCATCCCGGAGGGGTCTCCGGCGGCGAGAGCGGTCAGCGCCGCGAGCAGGTCATCGCGGCCCGTGGCCGTGATCACGGCACGGTGCTCCAGGGCGGGTCGGGTGGTGATCGACGACCAGGCCACATCCACCGGACGCACAGCCTCATCGGCCGACAACCAGCGCCCCCACCGGCCCGCCTGCGCCGCCAACGCACCATCCGTACGCCCCGACAACACCACCGGCACCACCGACGGCACCACCCCACCGACAACCACACCCTCAACCACCGGGGCGGACGGCTGCTCGATGATCACATGCGCGTTCGTACCGGAGATCCCGAACGACGACACCGCCGCCCGACGCGGACGATTCACCGCCGGCCACGGGATGGCCTCCGTGGCCAGCGCCACCGCACCCGCCGTCCAGTCGATGTGCGGGGACGGCTCGTCCACGTGCAACGTCGCCGGCACCACACCATGCCGCATCGCCATGACCATCTTGATGATGCCCGCCACACCAGCCGCAGCCTGCGTGTGCCCGATATTCGACTTCACCGACCCCAGCCAGAGCGGACTGCCCGCCGGCCGGTCCTGCCCATAGGTGGCCAGCAACGCCTGCGCCTCGATCGGGTCACCCAACGTCGTACCCGTGCCGTGCGCCTCCACCGCATCCACATCGGCCGTCGTCAGCCGCGCGTTGGCCAACGCCTGCCGAATCACCCGCTGCTGCGACGGACCATTCGGCGCCGTAAGACCGTTCGACGCACCATCCTGGTTGACGGCGGTGCCCCGCACCACCGCCAGAATGTTCCGCCCCTCGCGCTGCGCATCCGACAGCCGCTGCACCAGCAGCACACCCACGCCCTCGGACCAGCCCGTGCCGTCGGCCGACGCCGCGAACGACTTGCACCGGCCGTCCTGCGACAAGCCCCGCTGACGCGAGAACTCGATGAACGTTCCGGGGGTGGCCATCACCGTCACACCACCGGCAAGAGCCAGATCACACTCACCCGACCGCAACGCCTGCACCGCCAAATGCAACGCCACCAACGACGACGAACACGCCGTATCCACCGTCACCGCCGGCCCCTCCAGACCGAACGTGTACGCCACCCGACCCGACAGCACACTGCCCGACGTGCCGGTACCGACGTAACCCTCGGCGTCCGGCGGAAGGTCCTCCAACCGGGAGGCGTAGTCGTGGTACATGACGCCCGCGAAGACACCCGTCCGGCTGCCCCGCACCCGCTGCGGATCCACCCCCGCCGACTCGAACGACTCCCACGACGCCTCCAGCAGCAGCCGCTGCTGCGGGTCCATGGCGATCGCCTCGCGGGGGCTGATCCCGAAGAAGGCGGGGTCGAAGTCCGCCGCCCCGTACAGGAAACCGCCGTGCCGGGTGTACGAGGTGCCGCTGCGGTCCGGGTCCGGGTCGAAGAGGCCGTCGAGGTCCCAGCCCCGGTCGGTCGGGAACTCGGAGATGCCGTCGCCTCCGGCGGACAGCAGGGTCCACAACTGCTCCGGCGTCTCCACGCCACCCGGGTACCGGCACGCCATGCCCACGATCGCGATCGGCTCGTCGGTGCCCGCGGTCACCACCGCCGACCGCCGGGCGGTGATCTGACCGGAGACCAGCTCGTAGAGGTGGTCGGCGAGCACGGCCGGGGTCGGGTAGTCGAACACCAGCGTCGACGCCAACCGCAGCCCAGTCGCCGCGTTCAACCGGTTCCGCAGGTCCACCGCCGTCAGCGAGTCGAACCCGAGTTCCCGGAACGCCCGGTCCGCCGGCACCGACTCCGCCCCACCATGCCCGAGCACCTGGGCGACGAGACCCCGGATCAGCACGTCGATCTGGGCGCGAGCCTCCTCGGGGGTCAGGCCCGCCAACTGGTTGGCCCAGTCGCCGCCCTGTCCCGCCTGGCGGCGCGTGGTGGTCGCCCCGACCAGCGCCCGCAACATCGGCGGCACCACACCACCGGCAGCAGCAGCCCGCAACGCCGACACGTCCACCACCACCGGCACCAACGCCGGCCGCCCCGCCACCACTGCCGCGTCGAACAACTCAAGACCGGTCTCGGCACTCATCGGCGGCAACCCCGACCGCGCCGACCGCACCCGATCCGCCTCACCGATCGACGCCGCCATACCCGCCGTATCCCACATCCCCCACGCCAACGACACCCCCGACAGGCCCACCTGCCTGCGGTGCACCGCTAGGGCGTCCAGGAACGCGTTACCCGCCGCGTACGCCGCCTGGCCCGGCGAACCCAACACCCCGGCCACCGACGAGAACACCACGAACAGGTCCAGGTCCAGCCCGGTGGTGGCCTCGTGCAGGAACCAACCGGCCGACACCTTGGGGGCCAGCACACCCGCCAACCGCTCGGCCGTCAGCGTCTCGACGACACCGTCGTCCAGCACGCCGGCGGTGTGCACCACGCCCGCCAACCGGCCCGCCGAGGCGACCTCGGCGACCAGCCCGAACACCTGCTCCCGGTCCGTCACGTCACACGCCACCACCCGCGCCGACGCACCCAACCCCGACAGCCGCTCCACCAACTCGGCCGCACCCGCAGCATCCGCACCCCGCCGCGACACCAGCACCAACGACCGCACCCCGTGCGCCCGAACGAGGTGCTCCGCCACCAACGCGCCCAGCGAACCGGTGCCACCGGTCACCAACACCGAACCCTCACCCACCACGAGCGAGGAACCCGACACCGACGCCCGCACCAGACGCGGCACGAACACCCGACCCGCGCGGAGGGCCACCTGACCGCCCGCGGCGTCCTCGGCGACCCGCGCCAGGACGGCCACCACGCCCGCGTCCATGTCACCGTCGACATCCGCGAGGACGATCCGGCCCGGATGCTCCGACTGCGCCGACCGCAGCAGGCCCCACACCGCCGCACCCGCCAGATCCGACACCTCGTCACCGTCCCGAGCCACCACCGCACCCCGGGTCACCACCACCAGCCTCGAACCCGCCAAGGCATCCGCGACCAACCACGACCGCACGGTCGCCAGCACGCCCGACGTCACCTCGCGCACCGACTCCGGAACCGCCGCGCCGGAAACACCGGCGGACACCGGCAACACCAGCGCCGACGGCACCGCCGCGCCCGACGCAAGCGCATCCACCACCGCAGCCACATCCGGGTACGAGACCAGCCCGCCCCGGGCCACCAACTCACCGGCCAGCCCGGCAACACCCTCGTCGCCAGCCAGCCCGGCAGCGCCCTCGCCGCCGACACTGTGGAGCTGCCCCGGCTGCGCCGCCAGCAGCGCCCACCCGGCCGCGTCACCGGCGGAGACGGCCTCCTCCGCCTGCCACGCCACCTCGAACAGCGACCGGCTCGCCGGGTTCGGGGCAACCACCCCGGTCATCTCCCGCAGCACCAACGAGTCCACCGACACCACAGCCGCGCCCGAGGAGTCCACCGCGACCAACCGCACCCCGGAGCCCTCACGGGTCAACCGCACCCGCAACACCGACGCCCCCGAGGCGTGCACCTGCACGCCGGAGAACGCGAACGGCACCCGGGGACCACCGGCCTCCCCCGCCAGCAGCAACCCGACCGGGTGCAGGGCCGCGTCCAGCAGCGCCGGGTGCACCCCGAACGCCGCCGCCTCCCCCGTCACCTCGTCCGGCAACGCCACCTCGGCGAACACCTCGTCACCGGAGGCCCAGGCCCGCCGCAACCCCTGGAACACCGGCCCGTACGCCAGGCCGTGCGTGGCGAGCACGCCGTACCAGTCGGTCAGGTCCACCTCGTCGGCGCCGGCCGGCGGCCACGCGCCGATGCCCGGCTCCGCCGCGCCGGGCGCTTCGAGCACGCCCTCGGCGTGCCGGATCCACTCCGCCTCCGGGTCGCCCTCGGTCTGGGAGTGCACCGTCACGGCCCGGGAGCCGGAGGCGTCGGCCGCGCCGACGCGCACCTGCACCCGCACCCCACCCGAGCCGGGCAACACCAACGGCGCCGCCACCGTCAACTCCCGCACCCGCGACGCACCCACCTCGTCACCGGCCCGCACCGCCAACTCCACCAACGCCGTACCCGGCACCACCACCACACCACCGACCACATGATCGGCCAACCACCCGTGCGTCGACACCGACAACCGACCGGTCAGCACCACCATGTCCTCGCCGGCCACGGTGACCGAGGCGCCCAGGAGCGGGTGGTCGGCGACGCCCAGGCCGGCACCGGAGACGTCCCCGGCGCGCGGGCGGCCGGCGCCGAGCCAGTACCGCTCGTGCTCGAAGGCGTACGTGGGCAGGTCGACCAACGTGGGGCGGGCCTCGGCGTACCACTGCTGCCAGGTCACCGGCACGCCGTTGACGTGCAGCTCCGCCAGCGCGTGCAGCAGTGCCTGCGGGGCGGGACGATCCCGCCGCTGCGTCGCGAGCGTCAGCGTTCCCTCGGCCAGCAGATCGGCGTTCATGGCGGTCAGCACGCTCTGCGGGCCGACCTCCAGGAACGTGTCCACCCCGGCGTCGCGCAGGGCACCGATCCCGTCGGCGTACCGGACGGCCTCCCGGACGTGCCGCACCCAGTAGTCGGGGCGGGTGATCTCCTGCGGGTCGGCGACCGTCCCGGTCAGGTTCGACACCACGGGCAGCAGCGGCGCGCGGAACGTCAGCGCCTCCAGGGCAGTCCGGAAGTCGTCGAGCACCGGCTCCATCAGCGGGCTGTGGAACGCGTGGCTGACGGCGAGCAGGCGGGTGCGTACGCCCCGGTCCGTCCAGACCTGCTCCAGCTCGTCGAGGGCGTCGACGGCACCGGAGACCACGACGGCCGACGGGCCGTTCACGGCGGCGATTCCGAGCCGTTCGGTGCGGCCGTCCAGGCTGGACGTCACGTCGGCCTCGGACGCGTTGACGGCCAGCATCCCGCCGCCGGCCGGCAACGCCTGCATCAGGCGACCACGCGCCGCCACCAGGGCGCACGCGTCGGCCAGGGACAGCACGCCGGCGACGTGCGCGGCCGTGATCTCACCGACCGAGTGACCGGCCACGAAGTCCGGCACCACACCGAACGACTCGACGAGGCGGAACAACGCCACCTCGACCGCGAACAACCCAGCCTGGGTGAACACGGTCTGATCCAGCAGCTCCGCCTCCGCCGAACCCTCGGCGGCGAACAGCACCTCCCGAAGCGGACGCGGCAGCAACGGGTCCAGGTGCCCGCACACCTCGTCCAGCGCGGCGGCGAACACGGGGAACGCCTCCGCCAACTCCCGACCCATCCCGGCGCGCTGCGCACCCTGACCGGAGAAGAGCACGGCGAGTGGGCCGCGCGCCGCACCCGTACCGGTGACGACCGCACCGGCCGGTGAGCCGGCGGCGAGGGCGCGCAGCCCGGCCAGCAGCTCGTCCCGGTCGGTGGCCGCGACCACCGCGCGGTGTTCCAGCGTCGACCGGCTGACCAGCGAGGACCAGGCGACGTCCGCCGGGCGCGGGGTCTCGTCGGCGGCGAGCCAGTGGGCCCAGCGGTCGGCCTGGGCCGCCACGGCGGCCTCGGTCCGCGCCGAGAGCAGCACCGGCACCAGCGGCGGTACGGCGGCGTCCGCCGGTTCCGTCCGGGTCTCGGCGGGCGGCTGCTCGATGATCACGTGGGCGTTCGTGCCGCTGACCCCGAAGGAGGAGACGGCGGCGCGGCGCGGCCGGCCCGGGGCGGGCCACTCGCGGGCCTCGGTGAGCAGCTCGACCGCGCCCGCCGTCCAGTCGATGTGCGGCGACGGCTCGTCGACGTGCAGGGTGCGCGGCATCGTCCCGTGCCGCATCGCCATGATCATCTTGATCACGCCGGCCACCCCGGCGGCGGCCTGGGTGTGCCCGATGTTCGACTTGATCGACCCCAGCCAGAGCGGACTGTCGGACGGCCGGTCCTGCCCGTAGGTGGCCAGCAACGCCTGCGCCTCGATCGGGTCACCCAACGTCGTACCCGTGCCGTGCGCCTCCACTGCGTCCACATCGGTCGTCGTCAGCCGCGCGTTCGCCAACGCCTGCCGAATCACCCGCTGCTGCGACGGACCATTCGGCGCCGTCAGCCCGTTCGACGCACCGTCCTGGTTCACCGCCGTACCCCTGACGACGGCCAGGATCCGCCGGCCGTCCCGCCGGGCGTCCGACAGCCGCTGCACCAGCAGGACGCCCACGCCCTCGGACCAGCCCGTGCCGTCGGCGGCAGCAGCGAACGACTTGCACCGACCGTCCTGCGACAGACCACGCTGACGCGAGAACTCGATGAACGTCCCCGGCGTCGCCATCACCGTCACACCACCGGCCAACGCCAGATCACACTCGCCGGAGCGCAACGCCTGCACCGCCAGATGCAACGCCACCAACGACGACGAACACGCCGTGTCCACGGTGACCGCCGGCCCCTCCAGGCCGAACGTGTACGCCACCCGGCCCGACAACACACTGCCCGACGTGCCGGTGCCGATGTAGCCGCCCACCCCCTCGGGCAGCTCCTGCACCTGCGAGGCGTAGTCGTGGTACATCAGGCCGGCGAACACGCCCGTCCGGCTGCCCCGCAACCGCACCGGGTCCAGCCCGGCGGACTCGAACGTCTCCCACGACGCCTCCAGCAGCAACCGCTGCTGCGGGTCCATCGCCAACGCCTCGCGCGGGCTGATGCCGAAGAAGGCCGGGTCGAACTCGGCCGCCCCGTACAGGAACCCGCCGTGCCGGGTGTACGACGTCCCGGGGTTGTCCGGGTCGGGGTGGAAGATCCGGTCGAGCTCCCAGCCCCGGTCGGCCGGGAACTCCCCGATCCCGTCGGCGCCGGTGGCGACGAGCTGCCAGAGCTGCTCGGGGCTCGTCACGCCGCCCGGGTACCGGCAGGCCATGCCCACGATCGCGATCGGCTCGTCGACGTTCGTGTTCGCCACGGCGTCGCGCTGCTCGGCGAACTGCCCGGACAGCTGCTCGTAGAGGTGGTCCGACAGCGCGCCGGGGGTCGGGTAGTCGAAGACGAGGGTGGAGGTCAGCCGCAGCCCGGTCGCGGTGTTGATCCGGTTCCGCAGCTCCACGGCGGTCAGCGAGTCGAAGCCCAGCTCCCGGAACGCCCGGTCGGCGGGCACCTGGTCGGCGCCGCTGTGCCCGAGGACCTGCGCGATCAGGCCCCGGACGAGCAGGGCGACCTGGGTGCGCGCCTCCTGCGGGTCGAGGCCGGCGAGCCGGTCGGCCCAGCCTCCGGCGGCCGGCCGCCGCCGGCCGGCGGTCGCGCCGATCAGGGTCCGCAGCATCGGCGGCACCCGGCCGGCGGCGGTCTGCGCCCGCATGGCCGGCAGGTCGACCACGGCCGGCACCAGCGCGGCGCCGCCGTGGGCCAGCGCCGCGTCCCACAGCCCGAGGCCGACGGGGGCGGTCATCGGGGTGAGGCCGGCCCGGCTGACCCGGGCCCGGTCGGTGTCGTTGATCGAGCTGGCCATGCCGTCGGTGTCCCACATGCCCCACGCGAGGCTCACCGCCGGCAGGCCCCGCTGGGCGCGGAGCTGGGCGAGGGCGTCCAGGAAGGCGTTGCCTGCGGCGTACGCGGCCTGGCCGGGGGAACCGAGCACTCCGGCGATGGACGAGAACAGCACGAACAGGTCGAGGTCCAGCTCCGCCGTCGCCTCGTGCAGCCACCAGCCCGCGGTGACCTTGGGCGCCAGCACGTCCGCCAGCCGGTCGGCGGTGATCCCGGTGACGACGCCGTCGTCGAGGACGCCGGCGGTGTGCACCACGCCGGCCAGCCGCCCGTCGGCGGTGATCCGGCGGACCAGCGCGTCGACCTGCGTCCGGTCGGTCACGTCGGCCGTGGCGATCCGGACGGCGGCCCCGAGGCCGGTCAGCCGCTCCACCAGGTCGGCCGCGCCCGGGGCCGCCGGGCCCTGGCGGGAGGCCAGCACCAGCGACCGGACCCCGTACGCCGTGACGAGGTGCTCGGCCACCAGGGCGCCCAGGGAGCCGGTTCCGCCGGTCACCAGTACGGTGCCCGCGCCGACCACGGGCGTGGCCTGCGCGCCGCCGGCCGCGCGGGCCAGCCGTGGGACGTACGCCGTGCCGGCGCGCACCGCGAGTTGCCCGCCCGCGCCCGGCTCGGCGGCGAATCCGGCGAGCAGGGCCAGCAGCTCCGGGCCGAGGTCGGCGTCGGGTTCGAGGTCGGCCAGCACGATCCGGCCGGGGTGTTCCGACTGCGCGGACCGCAGCAGACCCCAGACGGCCGCCCCCGCCACGTCGGTGACCCGGTCGTCGGGTTGGGCGGCGACCGCCCCACGGGTGACGACGACCAGGCGGGAGTCCGCGAGGGCGTCGGTGGCCAGCCAGCCCTGCGCCTCGCGCAGCACGGCCTCGGTCGCGGCGCGCACCGCCTCGGGGACGCCGGCCTCGGTCGCCGTGGGCACGGGCAGCAGCAGCGCCGCCGGGGCGGGGGCCGTCGCGCCCGTCACCGCCCCGACCACGGCCGCCACGTCCGGGTACGCCGACGTCAGCGCCGCGCCGTCGGTGGCGTCGCCGCCGAGCACCGCCCAGCCGTACCCGGCGTCGGCCGGGGCGACCTGCTCGGGCTGCCACGACACCTCGAACAGCGAGCGGTTCGCCTGGTTCGGCGTGCTCGCCGCAGTCATCTCCCGCAGGGTCAGGGAGTCCACCGACACCACCGGCGTGCCGGCCTCGTCGACGGCGACCAGCCGCACCGAGGACCCGCTCGCGGTCAGGCGCACCCGGAGGGCCCGCGCGCCGATCGTGTGGACCTGCACCCCCTCGAAGGAGAACGGCACCCGGGGACCGTCGCCCGTGGCCTCGGCGGGCAGCAGCCCGACGGGGTGCAGCGCGGCGTCCAGCAGCGCCGGGTGCACGCCGAATCCGGCCGGGTCCCCGACCACCGTGTCGGGGAGGGCCACCTCGGCGTACACCGTGCCGTCGGCGGTCCACGCGCGCCGCAGGCCCTGGAAGACCGGCCCGTAGGCGAGCCCGTGCCCGGCGACGGCCGGATACCAGCCGGTGAGGTCCACCTCGGCCGCGCCGGCCGGGGGCCAGGCGCCCACGGTGGGCTCCTCGGCGGTGGGGGGGCCGACGACGCCGTCGGCGTGCCGGGTCCAGCCGGCCTCCGGGTCCTCCTCGGACTGGGAGTGCACGGTGACCGGCCGGGCACCCGTCGCGTCGACCGGGCCGACCCGGACCTGCACCCGCATTCCGCCGCCACCGGCGGGCAGCACCAGCGGGGCAAGCACGGTGAGGTCGCGCACGCGGGACGCGCCCACCTCGTCGCCGGCCCGGACGACGAGGTCGAGCAGGGCGGTGCCCGGCACCACCACGGCACCGGAGACGACGTGGTCGCCCAGCCACGGGTGGGACGACAGCGACAGCCTGCCCGTCAGCACCACCATGTCCTCGCCGGCCACCGACACCGTCGCGCCGAGCAGCGGGTGGCGGGCCACGCCGAGGCCCGCGCCGGACACGTCGGCCGCCTGCCCGACGGGCGACAGCCAGTACCGCTGGTGCTGGAACGCGTACGTCGGCAGCTCGACCCGGGTCGCTCCGGTGTCGGCGAACCACTGGGTCCAGGTCACCGGCACGCCGTGCACGTGCAGCTCCGCCAGGGCCGCCAACAGCGCGTGCGCCTCCGGCCGATCCTTGCGCTGGACGGCGACGGCCAACACACCGTCGTCACCGGCCGGCAGAACGTCGCCGGCCATCGCCGTCAACACACTCTGCGGCCCGACCTCCAGGAACGTGTCCACCCCAGCCGCCCGCAGGGCCGTCACCCCGTCGGCGAACCGCACCGCCTCCCGCACATGCCGCACCCAGTAGTCCGGGGTACGCAGCTCGTCGCCCTCAGCCAGCCCGCCGGTCAGATTCGACACCACCGGCAGCAACGGAGCGGCGAACGTCAACCCCGCCAGCACGGCACGGAACTCGTCGAGCATCGGCTCCATCAACGGACTGTGGAACGCATGACTCACCGTCAACCGACGGGTGCGCACACCCCGGCCCCGCCACACCTGCTCGACCTCATCGAGGGCATCGACCGCCCCGGACACCACCACGGCCGACGGACCGTTCACAGCCGCGACACCGACCCGATCGGTGAACCCGTCCAGGCTGGACAGGACATCCGCCTCGGCTGCGGCGACGGCGAGCATCCCGCCGCCGGCCGGCAACGCCTGCATCAACCGGCCACGCGCCGCTACCAGCGCGCACGCGTCCGACAGGGACAACACCCCCGCCACGTGAGCGGCCGTGATCTCACCAACCGAGTGACCGGCCACGAAGTCCGGCACCACACCGAACGACTCGACGAGGCGGAACAACGCCACCTCGACCGCGAACAACCCAGCCTGGGTGAACACGGTCTGGTCCAGCAGCTCCGCCTCAGCCGAGCCGTCGGGGGCGAACAGCACCTCCCGAAGGGGGCGCGGCAGCAGCGGGTCCAGGTGCCCGCACACCTCGTCCAACGCGGCGGCGAAGGCGGGGAACTCGGCGTACAGGTGCCGCCCCATGCCGGCGCGCTGCGCGCCCTGGCCGGAGAAGAGCAGGGCCAGCTGACCGCGCTGGCCGGCTGCGCCGGTGACCACCGCACCGGAGGGGTCCCCGGCGGCGAGAGCGGTCAGCGCCGCGAGCAGGTCGTCCCGGTCGGTCGCGGCGATGACCGCGCGCTCGTCCAGCGTCGCGCGGGACACCGCCGAGGAGAGGGCCACGTCGAGCGGGCGAAGGTCCTCGTCGGCCGTGATCCAGGCCGCCCAGCGGTCCGCCTGGGCCGCCAGCGCCGCGCCGTCGCGGGCGGACAGGAGCACCGGGGCCAGCGACCGCGCGGCGACGGGGGTCGGCTCCTCGGCGTCCGCCTCGTCCCCGGCCGGCGGCGCGGGGGGCTGTTCGAGGATCAGGTGGACGTTGGTGCCGCTGATGCCGAACGAGGACACGGCGGCCCGGCGGGGGCGGTCCACCTCGGGCCAGGGGCGCGCCTCGGTCAGCAGCGACACGGCGCCGGCCGACCAGTCCACGTGGGGGGTGGGCTCGTCGAGGTGCAGGGTCGACGGGAGCAGCCCGTGCCGCATCGCCATGATCATCTTGATGATGCCGGCGACCCCGGCGGCGGCCTGCGCGTGCCCGATGTTCGACTTGATCGACCCGAGGAACAACGGCCGGTCCGCCGGCCGATCCTGGCCGTAGGTGGCCAGCACGGCCTGCGCCTCGATCGGGTCGCCCAGCGTGGTGCCGGTGCCGTGCGCCTCGACGGCGTCCACGTCGGCGACGGTGAGCCGGGCGTTGGCCAGCGCGGCCCGGATGACCCGCTGCTGCGCGGGGCCGTTCGGTGCGGTGAGGCCGTTGGACGCGCCGTCCTGGTTCACGGCGCTGCCGGCGAGCACGGCGAGCACCTGCCGACCCTGCCGCCGCGCGTCGGACAGGCGCTGGACCAGCAGGACGCCGACGCCCTCGGACCAGCCGGTGCCGTCGGCGGACGCGGCGAAGGACTTGCACCGCCCGTCGGGGGCGAGGCCGCCCTGCCGGGAGAACTCCACGAACGCGCCGGGGGTGACCATGACGGTCACGCCGCCGGCCAGGGCCAGGTCGCACTCGCCGCCGCGCAGCGCCTGGGCGGCGAGGTGCACCGCCACGAGCGAGGACGAGCAGGCGGTGTCGATGGTGACCGCTGGCCCCTCCAGCCCGAGGGTGTAGGAGACCCGGCCGGAGATGACGCTGTGCGCTCCCCCGGTGAGCTGGTAGCCGGCCAGCTCCTCCGGGGTGTCGGTGGTGCCGTAGCCCGACGGGGAGGCGCCGACGAAGACGCCGGTGCGGCTGCCGCGCAGCCGGTCCGGGTCGACGCCCGCCTGCTCCAGGGCCTCCCAGGACGCCTCCAGCAGCAGCCGCTGCTGCGGGTCCATGGCCAGGGCCTCGCGCGGCGAGATGCCGAAGAAGCCCGGGTCGAAGGCGGTGGCACCGGGGACGAAGCCACCCTCGCGGGTGTGCGACACCGGCCGGCCCTCGGCGTCGACGGCCAGCAGCCGGGCGATGTCCCAGTTGCGGTCCTCGGGGAAACCGCTGATGCCGTCGCGGCCGGTGGCGACGAGGTCCCACAGCTCGCCGGGGCTGCTCACGCCGCCGGGGTACCGGCAGCTCATGCCCACGATGACGACCGGGTCGTCGTCGACCGGCCCGGCGGGGCCCCAGGTGGTCACGGTGTCGACCTCGTGCAGACGCAGCGCGGACGACAGGTGGTCGGCGAGGGCGGCCGGGTTCGGGTAGTCGAAGACGAGGGTGGTGGGCAGGGAGAGGCCGGTGGCGGCGCTGAGCCGGTTGCGCAGCTCCACCGCGGTCAGCGAGTCGAAGCCCAGTTCCTTGAAAGCCCGGCTCGCCTTGACCAGCTCGGGGCCGGTGTGCCCGAGGACGGTGGCGGCGACCGTGCGGACCAGGTCGGTGAGGTGCCGGTCCTGCTCGGCGCGGGGCAGGGTGAGCAGTTGCTGCCGCAGGCCGCCGCCGGCACCGTCGGCCGGCTCCTCGTCGGCGGTCCGCAGGGCGTCCCGGGCCTCGGCGATGTCGTCGAGCAGCGGCCGGGGCCGCGCGGCGGCGAACGCCGGGGTGAACAGGGACCAGTCGACGTCCGCCACGGTCAGCGACGGCACGGACCGGCCGACGGCGCTGCGCAGGGCGTACACGGCCTGGGCCGGGGACATCGCGGTGATGCCGCGCCGGGCCAGCAGTTCCTGGCCCTCCCCGCTGGCCATGCCGCCGTCCGCCCAGGGGCCCCAGGCGACCGCCGTGGCGGCGAGACCACGGGCGCGTCGCCGCTCCGCGAGCGCGTCCAGGAAGGCGTTGCCGGCGGCGTAGGCGGCCTGGCCGCCGCTGCCCCAGATCCCGGCGATCGAGGAGAACAGCACGAACGCGTCCAGCGGCCGGTCGCCCAGCAGCTCGTCCAGGTGGACCGCGCCGGCGATCTTGCCGTCGAGGACGGCGGCGAGCGCGGCCAGGTCGGTGTCCACCAGCCTGGCGAGCTGACCCACGCCGGCGGCGTGCACGACCGCCGTCAGCGGGGCGTCGTCCGCGTCGATGTCGCGCAGCACCGCCTCGACCTGCGCCCGGTCGGCCGCGTCGCAGGCGACCAGCGACACCCGCGCGCCGAGCCCGGCCAGTTCGTCCCGCAGTTCCGCCACGCCCGGCGCCCGCTCGCCACGGCGGCTGGTCAGCACGACGTGCGCGGCCCCGTTGGCCGCCACCCAGCGGGCCACGTGGGCGCCGAGCGCCCCGGTGCCGCCGGTGATCAGCACCGTTCCGGAGGGCTGCCAGCGTTCGACGGTTCCCACGCCGGCGGGGTCGGCGCGGACCAGCCGGCGCACGAAGACGCCGGAGGGGCGTACGGCGATCTGGTCCTCGTCGCCGGCCCCGGCCAGCACGCCCACGAGCCGGTCCCAGCCGGCCGCGTCGGGGCGCTCCGGCAGGTCGGCCAGGCCGCCCCAGAGCTGGGGGTGTTCCAGCCCGGCGACCCGGGCCAGGCCCCACAGTCCGCCCTGGGCGACGCTGCGGACGCCGTCGGCGTCGCCGGTGCCGACCGCGCCCCGGGTGAGGGTCCACACGGGCAGCGCGACGTCGGCGTCGTGCAGGGCCTGCATCAGGGTCGCCGTCGCGGCGGTGCCGGTCGACACCGCAGGGTGCCCGGGGTGCGGCCCGTCCAGCAGGCCGAGCAGGGAGACCGCCGCCGCGAACCGGCGGTCCGCCGGCAGCTCGGCCAGCCGGGCCGCCAGCTCGTCCCGGCCGGTCAGCGGGTCCACCGGCAGTCGGTGGACCGTCCCGCCGACGGCGCCGAACGCCGTCGTCAGCGCGTCGGCCCATCGCGCCGCCGCCGGGTCGCCGGCCGGTTCGAGCAGCAGCCAGTCGCCGATCGGCGCGGCGGCGGCGGGCGTCGCCACGCGCTTCCACACCACCCGGTACGACCAGCCGTCGACGACGGCGTCGCGCAGCCGCGCCCGACGCCAGGACGACAGCACCGGCAGGGCCGGGGCGAGGACGTCCGCGCCGTCGTCGCCGAGCTGCGCGGCCAGCGCCGCCACGTCGGAGCGTTCCACGGCGGACCAGAACTCGACGTCGATGACGTCGGGGCTGACCGGGCCGGTGACGGAGGCCGGAAGCTGCTCCGGCCAGTAGCGCTGGCGCTGGAACGCGTACGTGGGCAGGCCGACCGTGGTCGCGCCGGTGTCGGTGTACACCGTGGGCCAGTCGACGGCCGCGCCGTTGACGTGCAGTTCGGCGAGGGCGGCGAGCAGCGCCCGGGGCTCGGGACGGTCGGCCCGCAGCGCGGGCACCGCGACGACCGGGGTCGCGTCGTCGGCGGCCGGGTCGACCGGCTGCGGGCCGAGGACGTCCTGGGTCATCGCGGTGAGGACACTGCGGGGCCCGATCTCCAGGAACGTGTCGACCCCGGCGGCGCGGAGCGTGGTGATCCCGTCGGCGAAGCGCACGGCCTCCCGGACGTGCCGCACCCAGTACTGCGGGGTGCGCAGCTCGTCGCGGTCGGCCAGCGCGCCGGTCACGTTCGACACCACCGGCAGCCGGGGCGCGGCGAACGTGAGCCCGGCGAGCACGGCGCGGAACTCGTCGAGCATCGGCTCCATCAGCGGACTGTGGAACGCGTGACTCACCGTCAACCGACGGGTCCGGATCCCCCGACCCCGCCAGAACTCCGCCAACTCGTCCAGGGCGGCGATCTCGCCCGAGAGCACCACCGACGACGGCCCGTTCACCGCCGCGATCCCGACCCGGTCCGTGAACCCGTCCAGCGTCGGCAGCACCTCAGCCTCCGACGCGTTGACCGCCAACATCCCGCCACCGGCCGGCAACGCCTGCATCAACCGACCCCGCGCCGCCACCAGGACACACGCGTCGGACAGCGACAACACCCCCGCGACGTGCGCGGCCGTGATCTCACCGACCGAGTGACCCCCCACGAAGTCCGGCACCACACCGAACGACCCCACCAGGCGGAACAACGCCACCTCGACCGCGAACAGGCCGGCCTGGGTGAACTCGGTCTGATCCAGCAGGCCCGCCTCGACGGTGCCCTCCGCCGCGAACAGCACCGGCTTGAGCGGCTGCGGCAGCAGCCCGTCCAGCAGCCCACACACCTCGTCCAACGCGGCGGCGAAGACGGGGAACCCGTCGTACAACTCGCGGCCCATCCCGGCGCGCTGCGCCCCCTGACCGGAGAACAGCACCGCCAGCGGACCCCGGTCCGCCGCCCGACCCGCCACCACCGCACCCGACGACTGCCCCGAGGCCAGGGCACGCAGCCCGGCCAGCAGCTCGTCCCGGTCGGTCGCGGCCAGCACGGCCCGGCTGTCCAGCGCCGACCGCGACGCGACCGACGACCAGCCGACGTCCAGGAGACGCAGATTCCCGTCGGCGGCCAGCCACCTGGCCCAGCGGCCGGCCTGACCGGCGAGCGCGGCGTCGGAGCGGGCGGACAGCAGCACCGGCACCACCGGGAGGGTGACGGCCGGTTCCGGGGCGTCGGCGTCGGCCTCCGGGGCGGGGGGTTCCTCGATGATGGTGTGCGCGTTGGTCCCGGAGATGCCGAAGGACGAGACGGCGGCCCGCCGGGGCCGCCCAGTTTCCGGCCAGGGCCGCGCCTCGGTCACCAGCGACACCGCGCCCGCCGACCAGTCGACCTTCGGCGTCGGGGAGTCCACGTGCAGGGTCGACGGGACGACGCCGTGCCGCATCGCCATCACCATCTTGATGATCCCGGCGACGCCCGCGGCCGACTGGCTGTGCCCGAAGTTCGACTTGATCGAGCCGAGCAGCAGCGGCCGGTCGGCGGGCCGGTCCTGCCCGTACGTGGCCAGCACGGCCTGCGCCTCGATCGGGTCGCCGAGGACGGTGCCGGTGCCGTGCGCCTCGACGGCGTCCACGTCGGCGGTGGTGAGCCGGGCGTTGGCCAGGGCCTGCCGGATCACCCGCTGCTGGGCGGGGCCGTTCGGGGCGGTGAGCCCGTTCGACGCGCCGTCCTGGTTGACCGCGCTGCCCCGGATCACGGCCAGCACGCGGTGCCCCTTGCGCTGGGCGTCCGACAGCCGCTCCACCAGCAGGAGGCCGACGCCCTCCGCCCAGCCGGTGCCGTCGGCGGCAGCGGCGAAGGACTTGCACCGGCCGTCCGGGGCCAGGCCACGCTGCCGGGAGAAGCCGACGAACGGGCTGGGGGTGGCCATGATGCACACGCCACCGGCCAGGGCGAGGTCGAAGTCGCCCTGGCGCAGGGCCTGGGCGGCGAGGTGCAGGGCCACCAGCGACGACGAGCAGGCGGTGTCGACGGTCACCGCCGGCCCCTCCAGCCCGAGGGCGTACGCGATCCGGCCGGAGACGACGCTCGTGGCCGTGCCGGTCAGCAGGTAGCCCTCGTCGGTGCCCTCCATCTCGGTCTGCGGGCCCATCCCGTACCCGTTGGCGGCGGTGCCGACGAAGACGCCGACCTTCTGGCCGCGCATCGACGCGGGCGCGATCCCCGCGTACTCGAACGCCTCCCACGACGTCTCCAGCAGCAGCCGCTGCTGGGGGTCCATGGCGACCGCCTCGCGGGGCGAGATGCCGAAGAAGCCGGCGTCGAACTCGGCCGCGTCGTAGAGGAAGCCGCCTTCGCGGGTGGTGGAGCGGCCCGCCCGGTCGGCGTCGGCGTCGTACAGGTTGTCCAGGTCCCAGCCCCGGTCGGTGGGAAAGCCGCCGACGGCGTCGCTGCCCGACGCGACCAGGTCCCACAGCTGCTCCGGTGTGGAGACGCCCCCGGGGTAGCGGCAGGACATCGCCACGATCGCGATCGGTTCGCGCGCGGCGGCGGTGAGCTGCTGGTTGAGCTGACGGAGGCGGCCCGTCTCCTTGAGCGAGGCGCGGAGCGCCTCGACGACCTTGTCTGCGGACGTAGACATCACAAGCTCCGTACTTGGGACAACGGTCAGGAATCGGATCCGTCAAGCGCCAACTTGACGAGGGTGTCGGCGTCCATCTCGTCGATGAGGTCGATGCTCTCGTCGGTGGACTCGGCGGCGTCGGTCTCGGCGTCGGTGAGGTTCAGCAGCAGTTCCAGCAGGCCCGCGTCCCGGAGCCGGGCCAGCGGGATGGTCGCGAGGGCCTGGCGGACCGTCGACTCCGAAGGGTCCGGGCCGTCCGACCGCCGCGCCTCGGGGAGCAGCCCGTCGAGCAGGTGCTCCGCGAGGGTGGTGGGGTTCGGGTAGTCGAAGACGAGGGTCGCCGGCAGCGGCAGCCCGCTCGCGGCGGTGAGCCGGTTGCGCAGCTCCACCGCGGTCAGCGAGTCGAACCCGAGCTCCTTGAACGCCAGCCGGGGCTTGACCCGGTCCGTGCCCGGGTGACCGAGCACCGCCGAGGCGTGGGTGCGGACCAGGTCGACCAGGTGCCGGAGCTGCTCGGCGCGGGGCAGGGCGCGCAGGTGCTCCCGGAGCCCGTCGGCGGCGCCGCCCGGCTGCTCGTCGGCGGGGGCGCGCAGCGCGTCCCGGGCCTCGGCGAGGTCGTCGAGCAACGGCCGGGGGCGGGCCGAGGCGTACGCGGGGGCGAACACCGCCCAGTCGACGTCGGCCACGGTCAGGGCGGGTCGGGGCTGGCCGACGGCGTACCGCATGGCGTGCACGGCGTCGTCCGGCGCCATCGCGCCGAGGCCGCGCCGGGCCAGCGCCTGCTGGGCCTCGACGCCGGCCATGCCGCCGTCGGCCCACGGCCCCCACGCCACCGACGTCGCCGCGAGGCCACGGGCCCGCCGCTGGTCGGCCAGCGCGTCGAGGAACGCGTTGCCCGCCGCGTAGGCGCCCTGACCACCGCTGCCCCACACCCCGGCGATCGAGGAGAACAGCACGAACGCGTCCAGCGGCCGGTCGCCGAGCAGGTCGTCCAGGTGCACCGCGCCGGCCACCTTTCCGGCGAGGACGGCGGCGAAGCCGGCGAGGTCGGTCTCGGCGAGCAGGCCGACGTCGCCGGCCCCGGCGGCGTGCACCACCGCCGTCAGCGGCGCCGGGTCCTCGTCCAGGGTCGCCAGCAGGGCCGCGACCTGGTCCCGCTCGGCGACGTCGCACGCCACGATCGAGACCCGGGCCCCGTGCGCGGCCAGCTCCTCCCGCAGCTCCCCGGCGCCCGCGGCCCGCTCGCCGCGGCGGCTGGTCAGCACCACGTGCGCGGCGCCGTTGGTGACCGCCCAGCGGGCCACGTGGGCGCCGAGCGCCCCCGTTCCGCCGGTGATCAGCACCGTGCCCGACGGCTGCCAGCGTTCCCCGGCGGCCGGGGCGGAGGCTGCCGCCCGCGCGAGCCGCCGGACGAAAACGCCGGTGGGCCGTACGGCGATCTGGTCCTCGTCCCCGGCGCCGGCGACCACCCGGACCAGCCGGTCCCAGACGGCGGGGTCGACGTCGTCGGGCAGGTCCATGAGGCCGCCCCACAGGTGCGGGTGTTCCAGGCCGGCGACCAGTCCGAGGCCCCACAGTCCGCTCTGGGCGACCCGCCGGACCGCGTCGCCGTCCCCGGTGCCGACGGCCCCCTGGGTCAGGCACCACAGCCGGGTCTTCGTCCCGGTGTCGTGCAGCCCCTGGAGCAGCAGCAGGGTGGCCGCCGTGCCGACGGGCACGGCCGGGCTGTCCGGGTGCGGCTGGTCGCGGAGGCCGAGCAGGGAGAGCACGCCGGTGACCGGCCGGTCGGCCAGCGTCTCGGCGAGCTGCCGGGCGAGGTCGTCCCGGTCGGTGCGGGCGGGGTCGACGGTCAGCCGGAACACGTCGGCGCCGGCCGAGGCCAGGGCCTTGGCGGCCTCCTCGGTCCGCGCGCCGGTGACCGGGTCGTCGTCCTGCGGCGACACCAGCAGCCAGGTGCCCGCCGGGATGGCGGCGAGGTCGGTCCGCTTCCACATGACCCGGTATGACCAGCCGTCGACCAGGACGCGTTGCCGGCGGGCCCGGTGCCACGTCGACAGCATCGGCAGGGCCGGGGCGAGGGCGTCGAGGTCACTGCCGTCGCCGAACTGGGTCGCGAGGGCGGTGAGGTCGCCGCTCTCCACGGCCGTCCAGAACTCGGCGTCGCCGCCGTCGCCGACCGGCCGGCGGGCCGGTCGGGCGGGCTCGGGCCAGTACCGCTCCCGCTGGAACGCGTACGTCGGCAGATCGACCCGCCGCGCACCGGCCCCGGCGAACCACGACTGCCAAGCCACCGGCACACCGTGCACGTGCAACTCACCCAGAGCCGCCAACAGCCCCTGCGCCTCCGACCGGTCCCGACGCTGCACCGCCACCGCCAACACGTCCCCGCCGGCCGGCAGCACGTCGGCGGCCATCGCCGTCAGCACGCTCTGCGGACCGACCTCCAGGAACGTGTCCACCCCCGCGGCGCGGAGCGTGGTGATCCCGTCGGCGAACCGCACCGCCTCCCGGACGTGCCGCACCCAGTACTGCGGGGTGCGCAACTCGTCGCTGCCGGCCAGCGCACCGGTCACGTTCGACACCACGGGCAGGACCGGGGCGGCGAACGTCAACCCGGCGAGCACGGCACGGAACTCGTCGAGCATCGGCTCCATCAGCGGACTGTGGAACGCGTGACTCACCGCCAACCGGCGGGTCCGGATCCCCCGACCCCGCCAGAACTCCGCCAACTCGTCCAGGGCCGCGATCTCCCCCGAGACCACCACCGACCCCGGCCCGTTCACCGCCGCGATCCCGACCCGATCGGCAAGGCCGCCCAGGCTCTCCGCCACGTCCACCTCGGACGCGCCCACCGCCAACATCCCGCCACCGGCCGGCAACGCCTGCATCAACCGACCCCGAGCCGCCACCAACCGGCAGGCGTCCGCCAGGGACAACACCCCAGCCACGTGCGCGGCCGTGATCTCACCGACCGAATGCCCACCCACGAAGTCCGGCACCACACCGAACGACTCGACGAGGCGGAACAACGCCACCTCGACCGCGAACAGACCCGCCTGCGTGAACACGGTCTGATCGAGGAGATCGGCGTCCGACGTGCCCGGCTCGGCGAACAGCACCGGCTTCAACGAACCCGGCAGCAGCCCGTCCAACTCGGTGCACACCTCGTCCAGCGCCGACGCGAAGACGGGGAACCCGTCGTACAACTCGCGACCCATCCCGGCCCGCTGCGCCCCCTGACCCGAGAACAGCACCGCCAGCGGACCCCGGTCCACCGCGGAGCCGGTGACCACCGCGCCGGACGGCTCACCGCCGGCGAGGGCGGTCAGCCCCGCCAGCAGGTCGTCGCGGTGCGCCGCGACGACGACGGCCCGGCGGGTCAGGGCCGGTCGGGTGGTGACCGAGGACCAGGCGACCTCGACGGCCCCGAGGCCCTGGTCGGCGGAGAGCCACCGGGTCCACCGGTCCGCCTGCGCGGCCAGCGCCACATCGGTGCGGGCCGACAGCAGCACCGGCACCAACGGAGGCATGGCGTCGCCGACAGTCCCGCCCTCGATCACCTCGGCGGGCGGCTGCTCGATGATGACGTGCGCGTTGGTGCCCGAGATCCCGAACGAGGAGACGGCCGCCCGACGCGGCCGGTTCACCGCAGGCCACGGCGTGGCCTCGGTCGCGAGGGTGACCGCACCCGCCGTCCAGTCGATGTGCGGGGACGGCTCGTCCACGTGCAACGTCGCCGGCACCACACCATGCCGCATCGCCATGATCATCTTGATCACGCCGGCCACCCCGGCGGCGGCCTGCGTGTGACCGATGTTCGACTTCACCGACCCCAGAAGCAACGGCCGATCCTCGGACCGGCCCTGCCCATAGGTGGCCAGCAGTGCCTGCGCCTCGATCGGGTCACCCAACGTCGTACCCGTGCCGTGCGCCTCCACCACGTCGACCTGCTGCGAGCTGAGCCGGGCGTTGGCCAGCGCCTGCCGGATCACCCGCTGCTGCGACGGACCATTCGGCGCGGTCAGCCCGTTCGATGCACCGTCCTGGTTGACGGCGGTGCCCCGCACCACCGCCAGAATCCGCCGCCCCTCGCGCTGCGCATCCGACAGCCGCTGCACGAGAAGGACCCCAACGCCCTCCGACCAGCCCGTGCCGTCGGCGGCAGCCGCGAACGACTTGCACCGACCGTCCTGCGACAGGCCACGCTGACGCGAGAACTCGATGAACGTCCCCGGCGTCGCCATCACCGTCACACCACCGGCCAACGCCAGATCACACTCGCCGGAGCGCAACGCCTGCACCGCCAGATGCAACGCCACCAGCGACGACGAGCAGGCGGTATCCACCGTCACCGCCGGCCCCTCCAGACCGAACGTGTACGCCACCCGACCGGACAGCACACTGCCCGAGTTGCCGGTGCC
>NZ_JBEOWQ010000055.1:0-26957 GCF_040296145.1 Micromonospora sp. NPDC002296 | reverse complement strand
CGGAGAGGATTCCTCTCCGGGCCCGCCGGGTCAGGCGCAGGGTGACGGGGTGGTGAGGCGTCCGAGGGGGTGGGTGGGGTGGCGACGGAGGCTGGCGCGGAGTTGGTCGGCGTCGGGATGGCCCAGCGCGCCGAGGATGTCCAACGCCCGCAGCCAGGCGAGCCGGGCGGCCTCCGGGTCACCCGCCGCCTGGTGGCTCTCCCCGGCGTGGGTGAGCGTGTCGGCCTCGTAGTAGCGGTCACCAAGGTCACGGAACAGCTCCACCGCCCGCTGGTAACAGGCGGTGGCCTGCCGGTGGTCGCCGAGGTGGTGGTGGGCGTAGCCGAGGCTGTCCCAGGTGTTGGCCTCGCCGAACCGGTCGCCCACCTCGCGCACCAGCTGCAGCGCCCGCCGACAGTAGTGCAGGGCCGCACCGTGGTCGCTGAGCTGGGCGTACTGCCAGCCGACCGAGTTGAGGGCGCGGGCCTGCAGGGCGCGGTCGCCGCCGGCTTCGATCAGCTCCAGCGCGTGCTGGGCGTGGGCCAACCCCTCCCGATGACGCCCCTGCCGGGAACAGACCCAGGCGAGGCTCCGGGCAACGTGCGCCTGGCCGGTCACGTCCCCCAGCAGGGCGTACAGGTGGGCCGCCTGCCGGAGCTGGGCGTACGCCTCGGCGAACTCGCCCAGTTGGGCGCGGGCACGGCCAAGGCCAAGGCGTACGCTCGCGGCGGCCCGAGGGTCGGCCAGCAGGTCGGCGGCGGTCAGCGCGGTCTCGTGGGTCGCCGCCCAGTCCTGCCAGTGACCCTTGCGGTCGAAGAAGTCGGCCATGGTCCAGGCCAGCCGCCAGGCGTGCGCGTACAGCCCGTCGTCGGCCGCACGGGTGACGGCGTTGAGCAGCACCGGATGCTCCGCGACGAACCAGGCCATCGCCTGCTCGGCATCGACCGGCGCCACCGCTGCCACGCCAGGGCGGGCGGGCTCCAGGTCGATCGGATCGCGGAACGGTTGGAGCAGCCGGGCACCGGCATACGCGACGTGCAGGTAGGAGTCGAGCACCCGGCGCACGGCAACCTGACGCTCGCTGTCGCTGTCGAGGTCGTGGGTCAGCTCGTTCGCGTAGACGCGTAACAGGTCGTGGATCCCGTACCGGCCGGGCGCGTGCTCGATGAGCAGGTGAGCGTGGGCCAACTCGGCCAGCAGCATCCGGGCCTGGCCCAGCGAGACGCCGGCCAGGCTGGCCGCCGCCGGGACCGCGACGTCCGGACCGGGGTGCAACCCCAGTAGCCGGAACAACCTGCCGGCCGCCGGGCTCAGCGCCTGGTAGGACCAGGAGAAGACGGCGCGTACGTCGGTGGCCGAGTCGCCGCCGTCGAAGGCGTCCAACGCGTCGGCCGCGTCGCGTAGCTCGCTGGCCAGCGCCGCCAGCGAGAAACCGGGGCGGGTGGCGGCGCGCGAGGTGGCGACGGCCAGCGCGAGGGGCAGCCGGGCGCAGCTCGCGATGATCTGGTCGACGGCGGTCGGCTCGCCGGCCACCCGGTCACTGCCCAGCCGGCGGGCCAGCAGGTCCCGGGCCTCGGCCTCAGGCAGCAGATCGAGAGCGAGCGGCTGGGCGCCCTCGCCGGCGACCAGGGAGGTGAGCTGGTTGCGGCTGGTCACCACGGCAAGGCAGCCGGCCGAGCCGGGTAGCAGCGGGCGGACCTGCGCAGCGTCGCGGGCGTTGTCGATCAGGACGAGGACCCGACGGCCGGTCAGCAAGCTGCGGTACAGCGCGGACTGGGCGGACAGGCCAACCGGAATGCGCTCCACCGGTACGCCGAGAGCGTCCAGGAAGCCGCGGATCGCGTCGGCGGGTTCCAGCACCCCACCGGCGTCGAAGCCGCGCAGGTTGACATAGAGCTGGCCGTCCGGGAAACGGTCCGCGACCCGGTGAGCCCAGTGCACGGCCAACGTGGTCTTGCCCACTCCCGGCGCGCCGGAGACGGCCGAGATGACCATCGCCGGCGGATCGGGCTCACCCGGCCGGCCGAGTCGTTCGTCGAGCCGGCGCAGTTCGTCGCCACGACCGGCGAAGGCGCGTACCGCCGGGGGTAGTTGGGCCGGCGCGGACGCGCGGGCCGCGACCGCGACCACCTCGCCGGCCGGCGCGGACCAGGCGAGCGCCGGGTCCTGCGCCAGGATGGCGCTCACCCGGTTGCGCACCGCCGGGCTCGGCTCGATGCCCAAGTCGTCGCGGAGCGTGCGGCGCAACCGTCGGTACGTCGCGAGCGCGTCGGACTGCCGGCCGGCCCGGTAGAGCGCCACCATGAGCTGTTCGTGGAGGTGCTCGTCGAGGGGATGTTCCTGGGTCAGCAGCTCCAGCTCCGGTACGAGCTGCGCGTGCTCGCCGAGCGCCAGGCGGCTGTCGACCAGCGCCCGGACCGCGACCAGCCGCAGGTGTTCCAGGCGTTCGGCCTGCTCGTGCAGCCGGCCGAGGCTGGCGACGTCGACCAGCGATCGCCCCCGCCACAGCCCAAGGGCGCTGGTCAGCACCGTGCGGGCGTGCCCGTGGTCGGTCGACCGGGTGCCCTCGCGGATGAGCCGCTCGGCCACCTCGACGTCGGTGGACTCACCCGGCAGGTCCAGCACGTACCCCGGAGAGCGACCCACGATCGCGCTCCGGGCGCCGATGACGCGCCGCAGGTAGGAAACGTGGCTCTGCAGGCTGTTCGTCGCGGTCGCGGGAGCCTGGTCTCCCCAGATCACGTCGATCAGGCGGTCGGTGCTGACGATCACGCCCGGGTTCAGGGCGAGCACCGCGAGTACGCCTTTGCGCCGGATTCCGGAAATCGAACCGGCCGTGGTGCCCGCGGTCACGTCGACCGGTCCGAGAAGCCTGACTCGCATTGGTCCGCCCCCGCCTCAACCACAGGATTCGACTCAGGTTATCGACGGAACAAGCGCCCTGGACGGCTCAGTCGGACACCGGACGGTGCCGGCATTCCAGCGCCACGTCAGCCGCGCAACAGCGGCCGATGTCAGAGTTCGTTCACTGCAACAGCAGCAGCAGTCATCCACACTTTTCAGCAGGAGGAAGTCACCGTGAGATTCCGGATCCCGATCGCGTTCGGCGGCGCGCTCGTCATGATGACGATGGCGCTGGGTGGCGGTACCGCCGCCGGGGCGGCCCCGGCCGACAAGAGCCGCGGCATCGGCACCAACGCTGTGCAGAATTACACGATCTTCGTACACACCGCGAACATCGACGGGGCCGGCACCGACGCCACCGTGCGGATGAAGGTGTACGGCACGCTCGCCGAGTCCCCCGGCTACGTCAACCTCGACAACTCGGCCGACAACTTCGAGCGCAACAGCAACGACTATTTCGGGCCGTTCTCGTGGTACGACATCGGACGCCCCGATTTCATCGGTGTCTACAAGGGCAGTAACGGTTCCGAGTGGTACCCGGAGTACGCGCAGATCTACGCGCACGCCACCGGGACCTGGTACCACTGCCCGATGAACGCCTACTACGGCGACGGCGAGGAAACCCGCTGGTTCGACTGTCCGTGAGGTCGAATCCGATCTGGTGATCGCGGCGCAACCTGAGCTACGAGGGTGTCCCCGGCCGACTGACGGCCGGGGACACCGCCGTACCCGGCAGCTGACCCACCCGGGCAGCAGCATCCGCGTTCAGCTCCGCCCACCGTCGACGCCCGCGCCACCTCCCCGGGCACAGGCTCAGGTGGACCGACGCTCAGGGTTGTTCTTGGGCTGGAAGGTCCGACGCACTAGCATTGCCGCAGTCCGGACGGCTCTGGCTGAAACGAGGCAAAATGCGTTGGCTCCAGCGGTTGCTGGGCGGCGGGCAGGTCCAGCTCGATGCGGGACGGCAGCAGGCACTGCTACGGGACGTCCAGCACCGGTACGGCGCCCACGTGCAGATCCGGTTTCCCGAGCAGGTCCAGGCGGTCACCGGGATGCTGAACGGCGACGACGGCTTGGTGGTGGCGGCCCGGATCGTGAGCCAGGTCGCCGACGAGGCCCACGCGGACCTACTGGCCCAGGCCCACGAAGTACACCGCCGAACGGGCCGGCGGCTCCTGGTGCACCGCCGGAACTACCGGCCGCTGTGGGTGGAGGCCGGCCCGGCACTGCGGTGGCCACTGTTCACGTTGCCGTGCGGCTTCCACCCGTACGCGCAGGTGACCGCCGCCGTCGCGGTGGTCGGCAGTCAGGCGGCCCGGCTCGACCGGGTGACCGACCCGAACCCGCTCCTGACCCACGTGTTCGAGGTGCTCGACCTCACCACCGCCGGTTGGGAGTACGGCCGGGTGCGGGTGGACACCGACGCCGCTGCCCTGGCCGATCGACTGATCTCCACCGCCGCACAGATCCTCGCGGCCATGGACGATCCGCCCCGGCTGCCACCTCCGGTCCGTGAGCTCATGCGCCGGAACAACACCCTCGACGTGCACGATCCGACCGCCCCTCGGGCAGTGGGTGGGATCAATCCGGGCGCGAGGATGCGCGAGCGTCTGCTGGCCTGAGGACACGGCGGCGATCGCCCATCCGCCAGGCTGCATGTCTTCCGTCCGGCGGCAGAAGCGCACATCTGACCGCGCCCTCGAATCCGCCGGAACGCGGGTACCGCAAGGACCGACGTGCTTCCCGCGCCGGCCCTGAGCTTGCTCTGCCGATCCGAGAGCTCATACAGTCCCGTGGTGAACATGGCGCAGGTCCGGCAGGCGTATGCGTCCGTCGCAGAGCTCTACATCGGGCTGTTCGGTACAAGCCAGCAGGTACACGCCGACGACCTCGCCTTCATCGGGCGGCATCTGGCGGGCCGGCCTGGCACGGTACTCGATCTGGGCTGCGGGCCTGGCCATCTCACCGATTACCTTCGCTCGCTGGGGGCCGACGCGACGGGAATCGACATGGTCCCCGAGTTCATCGCCCATGCGCAGGCAGCCCACCCGGGTGGGAGGTACCAACTCGGGTCGATGGAGCAGCTCGCCGTCGCCAACCACTCCATCGCCGGGATCCTGGCCTGGGGCTCGTTGATCCATCTACCGCCGGAAGATCTCGACGGCGTGCTCGCCGAGTTCCGGCGAGCGATGGCTCCGGCCGGAACGTTGGTGCTTGGCATCTTCATAGGCGACGAGGTCGCCGCCTTCGACCACAAGGTCGTGACCGCCTATCGCTGGCCCGTCGACGAGTTCTCCGAGCGACTGACACGAGCCGGCTTCGCGGAAGTTGAGCGCCTGCAGCGGCCCAGCGAAGGCCCTCTTCGGCCACACGCCGCCATCGCGGCAGTCGCGACCGAATAGTGAGCCGAGTCGGCGAGCCTTGTGGACCGGACGGGGCGGGCTCCGGTGCACCGGTCGCTCTCATCCCCTGAGCACCTACCAGCGGCAGGAACGGGGAGGGAGAGAATCGGCCATGGACTTCGAGCTATTCCAGGCCCTCGGGTGCCCCACCTGCGACGGATCCGGCAGAACCAGCACCGGGACGAAGTGCCCCACCTGCGGTGAGACCGGCATCCCCACCTGCCCCGTCCACACGGTCGTCATCGTCGGCTGCCCGCACCCCAACCCCGCTGACATCTACCGTGCCGCAGGCAGCTCTCGCGGTGCCGCCGACCCGAAGGAGCAGTGACCGTGGCTGACCTGACCCACCAGCAGAACAAGCAGCTCCGAGAGATGGCCGGCGGGCACACAACCTGCACGCCGCCATGCGCCGTTACGGGGTAGGAGTAACCCTATGGACATGGACCGCGTCACCACCGAAATCACCATCACCGGCAGCCTGTGCAACCGGATCCGCGAGCGAGCCGACGCCGATGTGGAGGCGTGGGAAAGGTTCACCGCTGAAGTCCGCGAACTGGCTGACCGGCCCGAATACGCCAGCCTGGGCTTGACCGTTCACGACCGGTGATCGGCCTGAACCACCCCAAGCACCTGGGCAAGTGCCACCCGAACCGGCAGAGTCGCCACATTGAGCAGGCCCAGGGCGTCAGGCCAGGGGGAGCTCACTCGCAGCGGTCTTCGACGCCTCCATCTTGCCTGCTGCCTGGATCATGCCGGCCGCCGCCGATGTTCCGTGCGGGCATGAGAAAGCCCCGGCCGGCAGCAGCCAGACCAGGGCATCTCCCGTATCGGGTGCCCGGATCACCCGGACACCACCATGGCTCAGGTCAGTGGTTGCAGTAGGTGTGCTCGTACCGGGTATCCGTCGTGTCACCGTCGGAGCCGCCGTTGTTGTCGGCGTACCAGAGGATCCCGGTGCTGGTGATCTCCTTGACGTAGTGGTTTCCGGTGATGTGCTTGTGACCCCGCTGCCACGAAGGAGCCTCAGCCCCGGCCCCCTTGTTGATTTCGATCCAGTCGCCAGGGTTGCAGCCGCCACCAGCGTGCGCAGGGGTAGGCAGGGGAAGCAGTGCGAGAGAGACGGCGGCGGTCATGACGGCGACGCGGACGGTTGACCGAAGCTTCATTGGCACCTCTCAACATCGGTAGATGTTGAGAGACAAGCATCGCGGCCCGACGTTGCCGACCAAAAGGTCACCATCCTGACAGAAGTCGGTCCCGCCCACCGCCACGCCGACTCCAGGCATTCCGCCCCGATTGGTGCGACCCGCCCGTCGCGAGCCCGTCGAAGACGTCGGCATCCACGATCAGGACGGTCCAGGATCCACCGGGCCGGCGATCAGCCCCGTGCCCGCCAACGCCAGGTGGGGTTCGAAGTCGACGTGCAGCCAGTGGCAGCCGGCCGCCGTGGCGTCCGCCGCCGCAGCCTCGGCCAGGGCGCGCGCGTGCAGCGCGCTGAGCTCGCCGTCGTCAACCGTGAAGCGCGACACCAACTCGATGGACATGCCGCCACCTCAGGGTCGCCCCTCATCGCGACCGGGGGCCATCCCGGTCCGTCCGGCGTGTCGATGCCCGCGCTGGTTGGCGGCCACGTCGGCGGCTTGGTGTTGCTGGTCGAGGCGGCGGGCGCAACGGCCGGTCGGGTGCGGGGCGGCCATCGCGGGTGCCCCGAAGTTTCGATAGCATCGAACAAGCGTGGCGGGCGCTCCCGCCGGGACGCGACAGGAGGTCCCCGTGCGGTCCATGGAGAGCAACCCGGTCCGGGAGCGGCCCCTGCCCGGCGAGCGGGCGGCGGACGCCACCCCCGCCGGCCTGGTGGGAACGCGCATCCGCCAGTACCGCAAGGAGCGCGGGCTGACGCTGCGCGGCCTGGCCGCCCGTTCCGGCCTGTCGATCGGCTTCCTGTCCCAGGTCGAGCGGGGCATCTCCTCCATCGGCCTGACCGCGCTGGGCAGCGTCGCGAAGGCCCTGGACCACACGGTGGCGGAGTTCTTCGACGCCGGCGCCGACTCCCCCGACCGGGCGGTCGGCCCGCTGCCCACGCACTTCACCCTCACCAGGGCGGAAACCCCGGCCACCCAGTACGTCTCCGGCCAGCAGACCTACCGGATGCTGTCGGAGCGGGGGCCGGACCTGGTGCTCGAACCGATGCTGGTGCACATCGCGCCGGGGGGCCACCGGGAGGCCACCTACGGCCATGCCGGAGAGGAGTTCGCGTACGTCATCTCCGGCGAACTGCTCTACGAGGTCGACGGCGTCGAGCACCGGCTGCGGCCGGGCGACAGCGTGCACCTGCGCTCGTCGGTGCCGCACTCGATGTACAACGACACCGACGCGGTGACGACCGTCGTGTCGGTGGTCACCCCGCGGCTGTTCTGACGCCGGTCGATCGCCTCGCCGCCCGCAGGGCGGCGGTGGCACCGGCGGCGCTTGTTCACACTGGTGAAACACCGCGAACATCTCCGGGCCCGCCGCGGTGGCGACGCCCTATGCTCGGTGGCCCAACCGGTGCTCCACGACGGCCATGGTGGCCCGCCAGACGGTCGAGCCGGGATCGATGACGGCGAAGTGGTCGCCGGGCAGTTCAAGGTGGTCGACGTCGTCGCCGGCCGCGCGGGCGGCGACGGCGTACCGGCGGTTGGCGTCGACGAGGTCGGGGCTGTCGTCGGCGCCCTGCACCAGCAGGGTCGGCACCCCGATCGGCACCCGGCCCATGGGGTCGGCGGCGGCGTACCGCTGCGGCACGGTCTCGGGGGTGCCACCGAGGGCGACGGGAATGGCCCCGTCGCCGAGGTACCGCCGTTCGCCCTCGGTGAGGTCGAGGACGCCGGCCAGCGACACCGCCAGCGCGACGCGGGCCGCCGCGACCCCGGGCGGGCCGGGGAGGTCGCGGTGCGCCCCGCCCGCCTGGTCGGCGCAGGCCCGCAGCGCGAGCTGGCCGCCGGCCGAGTGGCCGAGGAGCACGACGCGGTCGAGGTCGAGCCGGCTGCCGGCGGCGGAGCCCGCCAGCGCCGCGACGCCGGCCGCCACGTCGGCGGTGGTGGCGTCCCAGCCGTGCCGGTCCGGGCGGCGGTACTCCACGTTCCAGGACGCGTAGCCCCGGCCGGCCAGGTCGACGGCGAGGGCGTCCATCAGGTCGGCTCCCCACACCGACCGCCAGAACCCGCCGTGCAGCAGCACCGCGACCGGCACCGGGCCCGCCCCGACGGCGGGCGGCAGCCGCAGCTCGCCCCACTGGTCCGCCAGCGGGCCGTAGGCGATCCGGGCGGCCGGCGACCGGTGGCGGTGCACGGCGTGCCGGACGGCCCAGGCCAGGCCCCAGGCGCCCCGACCCTGAAGGTGGACGGCACCGGGCACGGGCGGCTCGACGGTGAGGTCGTACCACACGACGTGGGGCGGGGCGTCGCCGATCAGGGCGCGTACCTCGGGGTCCGGGCCGGGCAGCGCCACCACGGGCGACCCCGTCCGGGTGACCAGGGACCGCACCTCGGCGGCGGAGGCGGCGGTAACCAACCGGCCGGTGACGCCGAGTTCCGCGCACGCGGCGGTGGCGAGTGACTCCAGCAGGGCGGCGTCGGCCACCACTGCCGGGCCGACCACGACGAGGATGCGCATCCGCCGTTCCCTTCTACCTGCGCAGCAGGGGCAGCACGGCGGAGCCGAGCAGGTCCACCCCTCGGTCGTCGGTCAGCCCGTGCGGGGTGCCGAACTCGACCCGGCGGACCCCGGCGTCGATCAGCGTCTGGGCCTGCGCGGCCACCTGGGCCGGGGTGCCGGAGAAAGCGAACCGGTCGAGCACGTCGTCGGGGATGAGGCGACCGGCGGCCTCGTGCGCGCCCTCGTCGACCAGGGCGCCGACCCGCTGCACCAGGCCGTCGGGCAGCGCGACGGTGGGGTCGAGGTCCGCGACGACGGCGAGGTACATGGCGACCTCGGTGCGGGCCTTCGCCCGGGCCGCCTCGCCGTCGGTGTCGACCACCGTCACGGCGCCGAACACGATGCCGACGTCCTCGACGTCGCGGCCGGCCCGGTCGGTGCCCACCCGCACCCGGTCGCGGATCACCGGCACCATGTCGGGGTTGGCGCTGCCGCCCACCTTGATCTCGTCGGCGATCCGGCCGGCCAGGGCCGCGCCCTGCGGGCCCCACGCGCCGAGCAGCAGCGGCGGGTCGGGCCGGTGCACGGCGTAGCGCAGCGCGGTGCCGGGCTCCAGGGTGAAGACCCGGCCGGGGTAGCCGTCCCGGTCGCCGCGCAGCAGGCGGTAGACGACGGCCGCCGCCTCCTCGATCGTGGTCAGCGGCCGGGGTTGGGCCAGTCCGACCGCCCCGAGCCAGGTGCCGCGGGCCAGCCCCAGGTAGGCCCGGCCGTGCGAGGCCAGGTCCAGGGCGGCGAGCTGGCCGGCGATCTCGTACGGGGCCAGCGAGTACGGATTCAGGCAGGCCGTCCCGAGCCGGACCCGGCTGGTCGCCCGGGCCATCTCCAGCAGCGGGAAGATGGGCGGCTGGTACATCAGGTCACCGAAGACGGTCAGCACGTCGAAGCCGTGGGCCTCGGCGGCCTGCGCCAACGCGGCGTACGCGCCTGCGGGCTTGTCGCTCTGCAGCCCGAGTCCGATCTCGACAGCCATCAGGTCAGGTCCGCCGAGTTCATCCGTCGCCGGCAGGTCCGTTCCACCTTCATGACAAGTCGCTCCTCGGGGTCGGGGCAGGCGAAGTGGGAGTCCTGAGCCAGCCAGTCCCCGGCGGCGAGGTCACGCTGCTTCGCGGCGAGGAACGGCAGGACGGCGGCCAGCGCGTACACGCAGAAGTGCTGGCCCGCGGGCAGCTTCAGGTGGGCGCTGTCGGTCAGCTCGAAGTGGTCGCCGACCGCCATGCCGCAGACCGACCGGCCCTCGATGCGGTCGACGGTGACCCGCAGGTCGTAGATGTCCATGTCGCCGTCCGGGATCTCCGTCATGCCTGCTCCCTCTCCTGGACCCGTACGATGATCTTTCCGATGGTCCGGCGGGCGGCCAGCTCGGCCAGCGCCGCGGGGGCCTGTTCCAGGGACACCACCCGGCTGACCGGCGGGCGGACCGCACCGGCGGCGTGCAGGTCGAACAGGGCCTGGTAGGCGGCGCGCACCTCGGGGGCGCGGCGCCACGGGTACCGGGAGCCCCAGGACAGGCCGACCAGGGTGGCGTTCGCGGCGATCAGCCGGGCCGGGTCGACCGGCGGCGGTGGGCCACCGGCGGCGCCGACGGTGACGAGCCGGCCCTCGAAGGCCAGGCAGTCCAGCGAGCGCGCCAGGATGTCGCCGCCGACCGGGTCGACGACGACGTCGGCGCCGTCGCCGTCGGTGGCGTCCCGCACGGCGGCCACGAAGTCCTCGGTGGTGTAGTCGACGGCCACCGCCGCGCCCTGTTCCCGGCAGACGGCGGTCTTGGCGGAGCCGCCGGCGGTGGCGAGGACCCGCGCGCCCCGGGCGACGGCGAGCTGGGTGACGGCGATGCCGACGCCGCCGGCGCCGGCATGCACCAGCACCGTCTGCCCGGCGGTGACGCCGGCGCGTTCCAGGGCGAACCACGCCGTCTGGTACGTGACCGGCAGCGCCGCCGCGGTCACCGGGTCCACGGTGGGCGGGCGGGGCACGACCACGGTTGCGTCCACCGTCACCGTGGAGCCGAGCGCGCCGCGGGGCAGCGCCGGGCAGGCGACGACCTCTTGGCCCAGCAGGTACGCAACGCCCTCGCCCGCGGCGACGACCCGGCCGGTGGCCTCGACGCCGGGGGTCATCGGCGGGTCCGGCCGCACCGGGTACTCGCCCCGGCACAGCGACACGTCGAGGAAGTTCAGGCCGACCGCGTGGACGGCGAGGCGGACCTCGCCGGGGCCGGGCGGCGGGTCGTCGGGCAGTTCCGCCACCGACAGCACGTCTGTCGGCTCGCCCGTTCGGTGGGCGACCAGCCGGCGGATCACGGGGCCGGCTCCGGTTCGCGCAGCAGTTCGGCGTGGTGATGCACGATCAGCCACCGGTCACCGACCCGGCGCAGCACGTCCGTGACGCGGGTGAGCTCCGGCGGCCCCTGGGCGTGGGCCCGGGCGACGAGGACGTAGCGGGCTACACCGAACTCGCCCCAGACGTCGATCTGCTTGTCCCGCGCGGCGAGCACAGCCGGCCGGGGCCGCTGCCCGGTGGCGTCGCGCTGGTCGCGGTACGAGTCGAGCTGCGAGCGGGTGCGCAGCGGGCCGGGCAGGTGGGTCTCCCAGGTGGTCACCTCGGGGTGCAGGTGGCCGTCGAACCGGGCGCGGTCGCCGGCCAGGAACGCCTCGTACATGTCGTCGATCGCGGCGGCGATGCCCGCCGCCCCGGCGGTGCGGTCCTGGCCGGCGTACCCGGCGGTGCGGTCCTGGCCGGCGTACCCGGCGGTGTCGGCGAACGTCATCGGGCACCTCCCGGCGCGGCGGTCCGATCGTCGCGGACGACCCGGCCGCCCTTCATCACCCAGCGCACGCCCCGGAACGCGGCGGCGCCGTCGAGCGGGTCGTCGTCCATGGCGATCAGGTCGGCCAGCTTGCCGTCCTGCACGGTGCCACGGTCGTCCTCGACGCCAAGCCACCGGACGGGGCCGAGGGTGCCGGCGTGCAGGGCCCGGGCCGGCCCGATCACCTCGGCCATGTACTCCAGCTCCCGCACGGTGGCGTTGGTGCCCTCGAAGTGCCAGAACGGCGGCATGTCGCTGCCGAGCAGCACCTGCACCCCGGCGGCGACGGCCGTCGCGAAGCTCTCCAGGTGCCCGGGGCCCGCGCCGAGCGACCGGCACTGCATCCATTCCGGCACGCCGAGCTCGTCGAAGAACTCCTTGCAACGGGTCACCAGCAGGGTCGGCACCAGGGCCGTGCCCCGCTCGGCCATCCGCTTCGCGACCTGCGGGGTGAGCTGGTAGCCGTGCTCCACGCAGTCCAGGCCGAGGTCCACGGCCGCGCCGATCACCTCCGCCGGTCCGGCGTGCGCGGTGACCTTGCGTCCCCAGGCGTGCGCGGTCTCGATCACGGCGGCGAGTTCGTCGGTGAAGAGCTGGGGGGTGTGGATGCGTTCGTGCTCTCCGGCGATGCCGCCGGAGATCATCACCTTGATCAGGTCCGCGCCCGCCCGGATCTGGCTGCGCGCGCCGTGGCGGAAGCCGACGGGCCCGTCGCACTCGAGGGTGTCGCTGCTCTCGTGGCCGTGCCCGCCGGTGCAGACGAGGGCGCGGCCGGCGGTGTGGATGCGGGGGCCCTCGGTGCGGCCGGCGGCGATGGCGCGGCGCAGCGCGAAGTCGGCGTGGTCCTTCTCGGCGACGCAGCGCACGGTGGTGACGCCGCAGTGCAGGGTCCGCCGGGCACCGTCTGCCATGTAGAGGGCGAGGTCGTGCGGGCCCATTCCCTTGACGCTGTCGCCCCCGGCGCCGGGCAGCGACAGCGAGAAGTGGGTGTGCATGTTGGCCAGGCCGGGGGTCAGGTACGCCCCGTCGAGGTCCAGGTCGGTCACCGGGCCGACGGCCCGGGCCCGGGCGGCCACCTCGGCGTACGGGCCGACGGCGGCGATGCGGTCGCCGCGGACCCAGACGCCGGCGTCGGGCAGGGGTTTGGTGCCGTCCGCCACGCGGGCGTCCAGCACGGTGCAGTTGCCGAGCAGCAGGCCCGACGGCTCGGGGGTGCTTGCGGCGGTCATGCGGTCACTCCGTACAGGTCGTGGGCGGCGTGGACGGAGACGTAACCCTCGGCCACGTCCCGGCGTACCGCCTCCGGATCACGTCTCCTCGGATCGCCGTGCCCACCACCACCGGCCGTCAACAGGGTCACCCGGTCACCCACCTCGACCGGCGTCCGCTTCGTACTCACCCGCGCCTCCCGATCCGTACCGGGGAACACCACCACCTGGTTCGGCTCCGGCGACAACCCACCATCGAGCGCCCACGGCGCGGTCTTCGTCTTCTTGATCACCGACAGGAACTCTCCGGACGACACGAACCGGATGTCCCGCCGCAACCCGCACCCACCCCGGAACCGCCCCGCGCCACCCGAATCCGTACGAATCTCCACCCGCTCGAAGAACATCCCCGTCCGCGCCTCCAGAACCTCGACGGGGGTGTTGCGGGCCTGGGTCTGGCACAGGTGGTTGGCCGGCCCGATGCCGTCGTGGTGCGGGGTGCCGCCCCAGCCGACCGGGTCGTTGTTGCTGACCGCGAACATCCGGCCGGTGTCCGGGTGCGGGCCCACCATCATGAACCCCGGCACGTCACCGCCACTGGACGCCGGCAACCGGTCCGGCATCCCCTGGGCCAGGGCCCGGTAGATCAGTTCCAGGGCCACGGTGCCGGTCCACTGGGTGAACGTGGCGGCCGGGTACTGCGCGTGGAACAGTGATCCGGGCTCGGTGCGTACCCGCAGTGGGGCGAAGTGGCCGGCGCTGGTCTGCTCGGTGGGCGTGGTGATCGCCTTGAACGCGACCCGGCAGGTGGCGATGGTGGCCCCGAGCGGGAGGTTCACCGGCCCGGCCACCGCCGGGGACGATCCGGTGAAGTCCACGGTGAACGTGCCGTCGGCGACGGTGACGGTGACCCGCATGCGGATCGGATCGTCGGTGACGCCGTCGTCGTCGAGCCAGTCCTCGGCGGTCCAGCTGCCCTGCGGCAGGGCGGCCACCGCCTCGGCGGCGGATTCGGCGGCGGCGGCGATCACCCGGTCGATGACGGCGTCCACCATGGTGGGTCCGTACTGCCGGTACAGCTCGGTCATCCGCCGCTCGCCCGTGCGCAGCGCGGCGATCTGGGCGTTGAGGTCGCCGAGGACGAGCTCGGGCATCCGCGAGTTGAACCGGATCAGCTCGTGGATCTCGTGGACCGGCTCGCCCCGGGCGTACACCTTCGTGCCGGGGAAGATGATCCCCTCCTGGTGCATGTCGGTGGAGTCGAGCACGTAGCCCGGGTCCTTGGCGCCCAGGTCCATCCAGTGGGCGCGTATGCACAGGAAGCCGATCGGCTCCGCGTCGCCGGGCAGGAAGACCGGGGCGAACAGCGTCGCGTCGTAGGTGTGCGCCGCGTTCCAGTACGGGTAGTTCAACAGCACCACGTCGCCGGGGTGCAGGTTGTCCCGGCCGACGTACTCGACGCCGCGCTGGATGGAGTAGTCGTTGGCGCCGAGGAAGCGGGACAGTCCGGTGGACTCGGCGACCAGCCGCAGGTGGCGGTCGTAGAGGGAGATGCCGAAGTCGTAGACCTCGTAGATGACCGGGTTGAAGGCGGTACGCACCAGCGCGGCGCGCATCTCCTCGGCGGCGGAGACAAGATAGCTGCGGACCACCTCGACGGTGGCCCCGTCGACGGCCGGCTCACTCATCGACGTCCACCCCGTACAGGTCTCGGGCGGCGGGGGCGGAGACGTAGCCCTCGGCGACGTCCCGGCGTACCGCCTCCGGATCACGTCTCCTCGGGTCGCCGTGCCCACCACCACCGGCGGTCAACAGGGTCACCCGGTCACCGGCCCGCACCGGCGTCCGCTTCGTGCTCACCCGCGCCTCCCGATCCGTGCCCGGGAACACCACCACCTGGTTCGGCTCCGGCGACAACCCGCCATCGAGCGCCCACGGCGCGGTCTTCGTCTTCTTGATCACCGACAGGAACTCTCCGGACGACACGAACCGGATGTCCCGCCGCAACCCGCACCCACCCCGGAACCGACCAGCACCACCCGAATCCGTGCGGATCTCCACCCGCTCGAAGAACATCCCCGTCCGCGCCTCCAGGACCTCGATCGGGGTGCCCCGGCCGGTGCTGCCGGAGACGTGGGTGGCGGCGTCCATCCCGTCGTGGTGCGGGGTGCCGCCCCAGCCGACCAGGTCGTTGTTGCTGACCGCGAACATCTGACCGGTGTCCGGGTGCAGGCCCACCATCATGAACCCCGGCACGTCACCGCCGCTGGACGCCGGCAGCCGCTCCGGCATCCCCTGAGCCAGGGCCTTGAGGATCAGCTCGACGGCGACGATGCCGGTCCACAGGGTGAAGGTGGGCTGCGGGTAGACCGCGTGGAAGAGGGTGCCGGGCTCGGCCCGTACCTCCAGTGGCGCGACGGTGCCGGCGTTGGACGGCTCGTCGGGTGAGGTCAGCGACTTGAGGATGACCTTGCAGATCGCCTCGGTGGCGCCGAACGGCATGTTGATCGGACCCCGGGTGGCCGGCGCCGAGCCGGCGAAGTCGACCGTGAAGGCGCCGTCGGCGATGGTGACGGTGACCCGCATCTTCACCGGGTCGTCGGTGATGCCGTCGTCGTCGACCCAGTCCTCGGCGGTCCAGCTGCCCTGCGGCAGGGCCGCGAGCGCGGCCCGGGCGCGGGCCTCGCCGTCGGCGATGATCCGGTCGACGGCCGCGTCCACGGTCGGACGCCCGAACTTCTCGACGATCTCCAGCAGCCGGCGTTCGCCGGTGCGCAGCGCCGCGATCTGCGCGTGCAGGTCGCCGAGCACGGCGTCGGGCATCCGCGAGTTGAACCGGATCAGCTCGTGGATCTCCCGAACCGGCTCGCCCCGGGAGACGACCTTGGTGCCCGGGAAGATCAGGCCCTCCTGGTGCATGTCGGTGGAGTCGAGCACGTATCCCGGGTCCTTGGCGCCCAGGTCCATCCAGTGCGCCCGGACGCAGAGGAAGCCCACCAGCTCGCCGTCGGCGTCCGAATCGGCCGGGTCGGGCCGGAAGACCGGCGCGAACAGGGTCGCGTCGTAGGCGTGCGCCGCGTTCCAGTACGGGTAGTTCAGCAGCACCACGTCGCCGCGGTGCAGGTTGTCCCGGCCGACGTACTCGACGCCCTTGGCCAGCGAGTGGTCGTTGGCGCCGAGGAAGAAGGTCAGGCCGGTGGCCTCGGCGATCAGTCGCAGGTCGGGGTCGTATATCGACAGGCCGAAGTCGTGCACCTCGTAGATGACCGGGTTGAACGAGGTGCGGATCAGGGTGGCCCGCATCTCCTCCGCCGCCGACAGCAGGTAGCTGCGGACGACCTCGACGCGGGCACCGTCCAGGGTGGTCATGCGGCTGCCTCCAGGGTGACGAGCAGGTGTCCGTGGTCGTCGACGGTGACCCGCTGGCCGCTGGGCACCACCGTCGTGGAGGTGCCCTCGTCGACCAGTGCCGGCCCGGCGAACGTGTCGCCCGCGTCCAGCGCGGACCTGTCGTACACGGCGAACGGCACGACCGCCCGCCGGCCGAAGTCGTAGGCGTCCCGGTGGGCCAGCAGGGCCTGCGCCGGATCGCCGTCGCCACGCGGACGGGTGTCCAGCTCGGGCCGGTCGGTGCGGCCGATGCCGCGCACCCGCAGGTTGAGGATCTGCAGCGGGTTGCCCATGGTGTGGCCGTACCGGCTGCGGTGCAGCTCGTCGAACGCGGTCCGGACCGCGTCGCGGTCGAGCGTGCCGCCGACGGTGACCATCAGGCTGTGTTCCTGGCCCAGGTAGCGCAGCTCGAACTGCCGTTCCAGCAGGGCCTGGTCGGCCGGCACGCCCTGCGCCTCGAGCGACGCGACCGCCTCGGTTCCGACGGCCTTGAAGAGCTGGTCCAGCTCGACGAGGTCCGCGTCGTCCAGGGTGGCCATGACGGTGCGGCTGAAGTCGTTGACGATGTCGGCCGACAGCATGCCCCACGCGGAGAAGCCGGACGGCGCGAAGGGCACGATCACCTCGCCGATGCCCATCTCGCGGGCCAGCAGCGGGGCCAGCAGCGGCCCCGCCCCGCCGAAGGCGAGCAGGGAGAACTGCCGGGGGTCGTGGCCGCGTTCGACGGTGATCTGCCGGACCGCGCCGACCGTGCGGGCCAGCAGCACGTCGAGCACGCCTGCGGCGGCGGCCTCCACGTCCAGTCCGAGCGGCTCGGCGAGCTGTTCGCGTACGGCGTCGCGCGCCGCCGCGTCGTGCAGTCCCATGGTGCCGGCGAGGAAGCGGTCGGGGTCGACGTAGCCGAGCACGACGGCCGCGTCGGTGACGGTCGGTCGGGTGCCGCCCCGGCCGTAGCAGACCGGCCCGGGGTCGGCGCCGGCGCTGTGCGGGCCGACCTTGAGCAGGCCCCGGTCCAGCCAGGCGATCGAGCCGCCGCCGGCGCCGATGGTCCGGATGTCGTACGTCGGGATCAACAGCGGGAAGTGCTCTAGCTGTGCCTCGTACGCGGCGGCGGGGTTGCCGCGTTCGATGACGCAGGCGTCCAGCGAGGTGCCGCCGATGTCGAAGGTGAGCAGGTTGTCGCGGCCCAGCTCGGCGGCCAGGTACGCGGCGCCGACGATGCCGCCGGCCGGCCCGGACAGCACGGTGTGGGTGGGTGACGTCTTCGCGACCGCGCTGCTCATCGAGCCGCCGCCGGAGCGCATGATCAGGAACCGGCCGGTGAAGCCCCGCTCGGCCAGCCCGGCCTCCAGCTCGTCGACGTACCGTTCGAAGATCGGCCGGATGTACGCCTCCAGCACGGTGGTGCTGGTCCGCTCGTACTCCCGGTACTCGCGCACGATGTCGGTGGACAGCGACAGGCTGACCTCGGGGAACTCCTCGCGGATCAGCCGGGCGGCCTCCTGTTCGTGGCTCGGGTCGAGGAACGAGTGCAGGAAGCAGATGGCGATCGAGGTGACCTGCTGGTCGACGACGAGGGCGCGGGCGGCGGCGCGGACGCTGTCGGGGTCCAGTTCCTCCACCACCCGACCCCGGTGGTCGAGCCGGCCCCGCACCCCGGCGGTGAACCGGCGCTGGACCAGGCTCTCCGGCCGCTCGTACTGGAAGTCGTACATGTGGTCGTTGGGCACGTTGCCCCGGCCGACGAGAAAGATGTCCCGGAAGCCGTCGTTGGTGATGATGCCGGTGCGTCCGCCCCGGCGTTCCAGCACCGCGTTGAGCCCGAGGGTGGTGCCGTGGATGAACAGCTCCACCTCGGACAGGTCGGTGCCCAGGGCGGTGATGGCGGCGAGTACCCCGTCGGCGGGGCGCGCGGGGGTGGTGGAGGCCTTGCGGAAGCGGACCCGGTTGGTGCGGGTGTCCAGTTCCATGGCGTCGACGAACGTGCCACCGATGTCGACGGCCAGCCGGACGGGACGACGTGTCATGGCGTGGTGGCCTGCTTTCCGATCAGGGCGGGGAGCTCGGGGACGCGCCAGCAGGCGGCCCGGCTGGCGCCGTGGGACTGGAGCTGCTGCGGCTGGGTGCGGCAGGTGTCGGTGACGAACGGGCAGCGGGCGGCCAGCGGGCAGCCGGTCGCCGCGTCGGCCTCTTCCAGGTCCTTGACCAGCTCGACCGGCGCGTCGTCGGGCGGCGGGGTCCCGCCGAGGCGGGGCGCGCTGGCCAGCAGGGCCCGCGTGTACGGGTGCAGGGGGTGGTCGAAGACGACGTCGACGGGGCCCTCCTCGACGACGCGCCCGAGGTAGAGCACCACCACCCGGTCGGCGAATCCGCGCACCGTGGCCAGGTCGTGGGAGATGAACACCGCCGCGCGGTCGGCGTCGGCGGCCACGTCGGCGATGAGGGCGAGGATCTGCGCCTGCACGGTGACGTCCAGGGCCGAGGTGGGCTCGTCGAAGACAATCAGGTCCGGCTCGCCGACCAGGGCGCGGGCGATGCCGATCCGCTGGGCCTGCCCGCCGGACAGCTCGTGCGGGTAGCGGCGCAGGATCGCGCGGTCCAGCTCCATCCGGTCCAGCACCGCGGCGACCCGGGTGTCGCGCTCGGCGGCGGACAGGCCGGCGGCCCGGAGGGGCTCGGCGATGGAGTCGCCGACCGTGCGGCGCGGGCTGAGTGACCCGATCGGGTCCTGGAACACCAGTTGGGCGCGGGTGCGCAGCCGCCGCGCCGCCCGCCCTGACGCGCGGCCCCGGCCGGGCCCCGGGGTTGCCCCGGCGACGGTGACCGTGCCGGACGTGGGCGGCACCAGGCCCATGATGAGCTTGGCGAGGGTGCTCTTGCCGCAGCCGCTCTCGCCGACCACGCCGAGTGTCTCGCCGGGCGCGAGCCGCAGGCTCACCCCGCGCAGCGCGTGGTGGCCGCCGGAGGAGAACCGGCTGCGGTAGACGACGTGCGCGTCGTCGATCTCCAGCACGGCGGGCCCGGTGCCGCGCGGGGCCGGGTCTGCGGCGTCGGATCCCGGGCCGAGGGCGGAGGCGGAGGAGCCCGGTGGGACGGCGGCGGCGTTCGAGCCGGGTGGGACGTCGGCCGAGCCGGCGTCGAGGGGGCCGGTGCGGGGGTGGAAGCAGGCCAGTGACCAGCCGTCCGGACCGCCGACGAGTGGCTCGGTGGGCGGCCGGCGGGTGACGCAGGTGTCGTCGGCGTGCGCGCAGCGGGCGGCGAACGGGCAGCCGAGCGGCGCCCGGGTCAGCAGCGGCATCGCGCCGGGGGTGGCGACGACGGGCCGGCCGCCGAGGTCGGGCACCGACCGCAGCAGCGCGCGGGTGTACGGGTGCGCCGGCTGGCGCAGCACCTGACCGGCCGGGCCGCTCTCCACCACGGTGCCGGCGTAGAGCACCACCACCCGGTCGCAGACCTGGGCGATGGAGGCGAGGTCGTGGGAGATCAGCAGTACGGCACGGCCGTCGGTGTCGGCGGCGTGCCGGAACTGCCGCAGGATCTCCCGGGTCAGGGTCACGTCGAGGCCGGTGGTCGGTTCGTCGGCGATCAGCAGGCCGGGGGCGCAGCCCGTGGCCAGGGAGATCATCACCCGCTGGGCCATGCCGCCGGACAGCTCATGGGGGTACGCGTCGAGCCGGCGCTGCGGGCTGCGGATGCCGACGGCCTCGAACAGCTCCCGCGCGGCCTCACGGGCCCGGTCGGCGGGCACGTCCTGGTGGGTGACGAGCCGGTCCACGAGCTGCCGGCCGACGGTGCGGGTGGGGCTGAGCGCGCCGCGCGGGTTCTGGAAGCAGATCGCCGCTCCCCGGCCGCGGTGGGCGGCGAGCGCGGACTCGTCCATCCGCAGCACGTCCGCGCCGTCGAAGTCGACCCGCCCGGTGGCGTGCGAACCGCCGGGGAGCAGGCCGACCACGGCGCGGGCGACCATGCTCTTGCCCCCGCCGCTCTCCCCCACCAGGCCGACTACCTCGCCGGATCGCACGGTGAGGGTGACGTCGCTGAGCGCGGCCACCTCGCGGCCGGGGCGGCGGATGACCACCGACAGGTTCTCGATCGACAGCATCCCGGTCACCGCCGCTTCGCGTCCGCGCGTTCCTGCAGGCCTTCGCCGAGCAGGCTGAATCCCAGGACGCAGACGAGCAGGGCCAGGCCGGGTGGGACCGAGGTCCACCACCGGCCGCCGACCACGTCCGCCGCGCCGAGGCTGATCATCGCGCCCCACTCGGCGGCGGGGATGCTCACGCCGAGGCCGAGGAAGGACAGCCCGGCCAGGGTCAGCATCGCCCAGCCGCAGTTGAGCGGGGCGATCACCCGCACCGGGGTGAGGCTGTTGGGCAGCAGGTGCCGCCACAGGATGCCCGCGGTCGACGCCCCGGAGGTGACGGCGGCGTCGACGAAGGGCAGCTCGCGCAGGGTGCGTACCTCGGCGCGGACCAGCCGGGCGTAGGCCGGGGCGTTCACCGCGGCGATGGTGATGATGAGGTTGACGGTGCCGTTGCCGAGCAGGGCGGCCACCGCCAGGGCCAGGATGAAGGTGGGGAACGCCTGGAAGATGTCGACCACCCGCATCAGCACGTCGTCGATCCAGCCGCCGCGGTAGCCGGCGACCAGGCCGAGCAGCGTGCCGACGGTGACGGCGAGCGCGACGGCGGCCACCGCGATGCCCAGGTCCAGCCGGGCGGCGTGGAGCACCCGGCTCCAGATGTCCATTCCGTTGCCGTCGGTGCCGAGCAGGTGACCGCCGCCCGGGCCGGTCAGGGTGGCGGCGGGGTCGATCTCGGTCTCGCCCCAGGAGCTCAACAGCGGCGCGCACAGCGCGGCCACCGCGATCACCGCGAGGATCGCGGCACCGGTGACGATCAGGACGCGGGCGAAGCGGCTGCCCGGGGCGGGGCCGGTGACGGGGCCGGGCGGGGCTGTGGCCTCGGTCGGGCCGCTGGCGCGCGGGTCGGCCATCAGATCCTCACTCTCGGGTCGAGGATGGCGTGGACCACGTCGGCGATGAGGAACACCAGCACGTAGCAGAGCGCGATCACCAGCACGGATGCCTGTACCACCGGGTAGTCGCGATAGAGCAGCCCGCGCAGCGCCCACTGGCCGAAGCCCTGCCAGGAGAAGACGTACTCGACGAGCACGGTGGAACCGATGGCGGTGCCGAACACCAGCGCGGCCAGCGACGGCAGCCGGACGAGGGTCGCGCGCATCAGGTAGCCGTACAGCAGGGTGCGCCGGGGCAGGCCGTGCGCCGCCGCCGCGGCGTACGGCTCGGAGTGCAGCACCTCCAGGGCGGAGGCCCGCACGCTGCGCAGCAGGGGCGCGACGACGCCGATGACCAGGGTCAGCACCGGCAGGACCAGGTACGCCGCGGCGGAGGCCATGGCCGGTCCGTTGCCGGTGAGCGCGGCGTCCACGAGGTCCGCGCCGGTCAGCGGGGTCAGGTCGGTGTCGGGGTCCACCCGCCCGTTGGGGGCCGGGAACCAGCCGAGCACGCTGTAGCCCACCAGCACCAGCACGAGTCCGAGCCAGAACTCGGGCACGGAGTTGCCGACCAGGGCGAGGACCCGGATGCCGTGGTCGGCCGGACGGTCGGCGCGGCGGGCCGACCACACACCGAGGACGGTGGCCACGGCCAGGGAGATGGTCACGGCGATGACGACCAGTTCGAGGGTGGGCCCCACCCGCAGCGCCATCTCCGCGCCGACCGGGGCGCCGCTCTGGATCGAGGTGCCGAAGTCGCCCGTGACCAGCCCGGTCAGGTAGTCGAGGAACTGCCGCCAGAGCGGCTGGTCCAGCCCGAAGCGGGCACGGGCGGCGTCGGCGTCGGCCTCGGTGGCGTTCTGCCCGAGGATGGTCCGCACCGGGTCGCCGGGCAGCACCCGGACCAGGAGGAAGGTCAGGACGATCACGCCGAGCAGCACCGGGATGAGCTGGATCAGCCTTCTGGCAACGAACCGGAGGATGCGCATGGGCAGCGGTCCCGCCCGACCTAGGCCGACGCGGTCAGGTAGCGCAGGCGGGCGAGGCCGTCCATCGGCTGCACCCAGCCGGCGACGTCGTCGCGTACGGGCAGGTTGAAGTTGGGCTGGCAGACGACCACCCAGGGCACGTCCGCGGCGAGGATCTCCTGGACGCGCTTCCAGAGCTGGCCGCGGGCCGCCTGGTCGACGGTGGTGTGCGACTGCTCGTAGAGCTTCTCGATCTCCGGGTTGCTGTAGTTGGAGTAGTTGAGGTTCGCGCCCTTGACGAAGCTCGTGGCGAGCATGTACTCGACGTCGTCGACCCAGAGCTGACCCGAGGTGATCTGCAGCGGGACGTTCTTCTTGGACCGCCGCTCGCCGAGGGTGGCCGGGTCCAGCGGGGTCAGCTTGAGGTTGATCCCCACCTTCGCCGCCTCGCTCTGCACCTGGACGGCGATCTTCTGCTGTTCCTCGTTGTCGGCCTCGAAGACCAGCTCGGAGTCGACGGTGGTCCTGCCGGCCGCGGCCATGGCCGCCCTTGCCCGGTCGAGATCGTGGGTGAACGGGTACCCGCCGGCGTCGTAGCCGGGCATGTCCAGCGGCACGGGGCTCTTGGCGGCGCGGGCGTCCCCGCCGTAGACGTTGTTGATGATCTGCTCGTACGGCGTCGCGTGGGCGAGGGCCTTACGGACGTTCACGTCGTTGAACGGCGCCGTGGTGACGGACATCTGGATGGTGACCTGACGGTTACTGGCGGCCGAGATGACCTTGATGCCGGCGGCCTTCTTGAGGTCCTGGATGTCGCGCTGGCTGATGCCGAGGGCGATGTCGATGTCGCCGGCCTGGAGTTGCAGCCGTTGGTTGGAGGCGGCGGGCACCACGGAGATCCGGATGGTGGGCGTCCTGGCCGGGTCGGGGCCCGGGTATCCGGCGTTCGCGGAGAGCTCGATCTCCTGCCCCTGGGTGGCCTTCGTGACGTTGTAGTAGCCCCCGGTCGGCGGGTTCTTGGCGAACCACTCCTTGGCCCAGGGGTCGCCGGCGGTGGCGTGCTTCTTCGCCTCGACGGAGTCGAAGACGTACAGCGAGATGGCCTGGATCTGCCGGGTGAGGGCGCTGGGGAACGCCTGGTGGAACTCGACGGTGTGGTCGTCGACCACCTTGACCTGGTCGGGCTTGGTCAGGCCGATGGTGCGGTAGACGCCGGCGACGTTGGCCTGGGCGGCGAAGGCGCGGTCCTTGGACCACTTCACGTCGGCGGCCGTCAGCTCGTTGCCGCTGGCGAACTTGACCCCGCGGCGCAGCTTGAGCGTCCAGACCCGCTGCGTGGCGTCCGGTTCGAAGGACTCGGCGAACGTCGGGGGGACGTTCTGGGTGTCGAGGATCTGGCTGTCCCCGGCGGCGGTGACGCCGTAGTCGATCAGGTAGGGGAAGACGTTCTTGTACAGCATCAGCGCGGTCAGGTCGAAGCCCACGAAGTCCTGGTCCCAGCTCGACAGGTAGCTCGAGACCGCGATACGCAGCGCCTTGGCGGTGGGGCCGCCCGACGCGCCGTCGCGGGGCTTGGACTCGCTGTTCGCGGCGCAGGCGCCGGTGGCCAGCAGGAGCGCCACGCTGCCGCCCAACTGCAGGACCCCGCGGCGGGAGAGGGCGGGCGAGGAGGCGCCGCCCGCACGGTGGGAACGAGCCATGGGTAGTCCTCCTAGAACACGAGGCAGATGGTCCTGCTGAGGACCTACTCGTGTTCTACCGGATTAAGTGAGAGTGAACAAGGGCCTGAAACCTGTTCGCCGCCGAACCCTCGAAACCGGCCGCTCATGCTGGCCGAATGGCCGATGACCCGCAGAGCCAATGTTCACACGAGTTCACAGAGTCGATACACGCATCCATACGGCGGTGCCGGGGGCGTCCCGGCCGGACGGGACGCCTGTCCCTGGCGGCCGGGTCGATCCGGCGCGTTGACTCTGATCCATGACCTCACTCCCGGACCACTTCCCGGCCCACGTCAAGGGCTCCTACGTCAACTGCGCCGAGTACACCCGCAAGGCGCAGCTCACCGCCGTCCCGGACCCCGAGCAGTTCCCCGCCCACGTCAAGAACAACTACGTCACCTGCGCCGAGTACACCCGCGAGGCCCAGCTCACCGCCGTCCCGGACGTCGACCACTTCCCGGCCCACGTGAAGAACTCCTACGTCAACTGCACCGAGTACACCCGCGCGCCGCAGCTCACCGCCGTCCCGGGCGGCGCGGCATGACCGTGCTCGCCACCTCCCGGCTGGAGCGGGTCTGGCAGGAGTGGCTCGCCGAGAACCTGGCCATGGGCGCCCCCGTCGAGCAGGCGCGGGCCGCCGCCGTCGCCGGGGGCGCCGACCCGGAGGCCGTCGACGCGGAGCTGGGCGAGCTCACCGCCCACCCGTACTTCGCCGTGTGCCGCCGCCTCGCGCTGCGCTACGACTGGATGGAGTCCGTGCTGGACACCTACCGGACGCTGCGCAACAGCGACGGCGGGGAAACCCTGGAGCGCCGCGCGGGCCTCACGCCGGAGGAGTTCTTCGCCCGGTACTACTTCGGCCACCGGCCCGTCGTGCTGGACGGTCTGATGACGGACTGGCCCGCGCTCGACTGGACCCTGGACGGCCTGGCCGCGGCCTGCGGCGACGCGGTCGTCGAGGTGATGACCGGGCGGGAGGCCAACCCCGACCACGCCTGGCAGTACGACCGCCACCGCACCACCATGCCGTTCCGCGACTACCTGGCGCTGCTCGGGTCCGGGACCCGCACCAACGACTACTACATGGTCCCCCGCAACGAGAACTGGTCCCAGGCGCTACGCCCGCTCGCCGCCGACGTGCGCCCGCCCGAGGGGATCGTGGACCCGGCGGCCCTCGGGCATCTGCTGCTGGGCCCGGCGGGCACGGTGACCCCGCTGCACGTGGACAACAGCACGGTGCTGCTGTGCCAGGTCCTCGGCCGCAAGCACGTGCGCCTCGTTCCCTCGTACGAGCGGCATCTGATCTACCCGCGCGGTGGCACGTTCAGCGCGGTCGACGCCGCCCGACCGGACCTCACCCGGCACCCGCGGTTCGCCGAGGCAACCGTGCTGGAGACCGTGCTGGAGCCGGGACAGATGCTGCTCATCCCCGTCGGCTGGTGGCACTGGGTGCAGGCCCTGGACGTCAGCGCCACGGTCACCTTCCACCACTTCCAGGTCCCCGGGCAGAACCACAAGATGGCGACCCCGCCGGCCGCGGGCCTCGACGAGTGACGCCCCCGGGGCCGGGCCGTCGACCGGCGACGCCGCGGTGACGTGGCGCACCGGCCCCCGGTCCGGCGGCGGGCCCGTGGACCCGGATCGGCCGCCGGACGCGCAGCCCGGTCAGGACCCGCGCGTCCGGCAGAGCCCGGACAGGGCGTCGGCGACGGTGGCGATCCCCTGCTCGATGTCCGAGGCCGGGTTCGCCGCGTACCCGAGGACCAGGCCCGGGCGGTACGGGCGCTGGCAGTGCCAGGACAGCGGCTGCGTCTTCACCCCGCGCGCCAGGGTCGCCGCCGCCAACTCGGTGTCGGCCACGTCGGCGTCGAGGGTGACCATCAGGTGCAGCCCGGCGGCGGCCCCGTGCACCGTGGCCCGGGGCAGGTGCCTGGCCAGCGCGGCGATCATCGCGTCCCGGCGGCGGACGTGGCGACGACGCAGCAGCCGAAGCTGCCGCTCCAGTCCCCCGGAGGTCATCAGCTCGGCGAGCACGAGTTGCGGGAGCACCGCGTTGCCGAGGTCGGCGTTGCGCTTGGCGGCCACCACGGCGTCGCGGTACCGCCGGGGCACCAGCAGCCAGCCGACCCGCAGGGCGGGGGCGAGCAGCTTCGACACGCTGCCGGCGTAGCAGATCCGGTCGGGCAGCATTCCCCGCAGCGCGGGCACCGGGGGCCGGTCGTAGCGGTGCTCGGCGTCGTAGTCGTCCTCGATGACCAGGCCGCCGTCGCGGGCCCAGGCGACAAGCCGGCGGCGGCGCTCGCCGTCGAGCACCACCCCGGTCGGGAACTGGTGGGCGGGGGTGAGCAGCACGGCCGGCAGGCCGGCTGCGGCGAGGGCGTCGACGCGCACGCCGGCCCCGTCGACCGGGACCGGCGGGGTGTCGACGCCCCAGTTGTTCAGGTGCTGGCGGACGCCGAGGGAGCCCGGGTCCTCCACCCCGATCCGGGTGATCCCGTCGGCGCGCAGCGCCTGGGCGAGCAGGCCGAGCGCCTGGGACACCCCGGCGACGACGACCACCTCCATGGGGTCGACGGCGATGCCCCGGCTGCGGGCCAACCAGCCGGCGACCGCGTGGCGCAGCGCGGGCGCGCCGCACGGGTCCCCGTAGCCGAAGTCGGCCGGGGCGAGGCGGCCCAGTACGGCCCGCTCGGCGCGCAGCCAGTCCGCGCGGGGAAAGGCCGCCAGGTCGGGCAGGCCGGGCGTCAGGTCGATCCGGGCGGGCACGGCGCGTACCGCGTCGAAGACGTCGCTGCCCGGGGCCTGCGGGAACAGCGCGGCCGTCGTGGTCGCGGCGGCCGGGGCGCGGCGCGGCGGTGACGGGCCGG
>NZ_JBEOWQ010000054.1:0-28167 GCF_040296145.1 Micromonospora sp. NPDC002296 | reverse complement strand
CGGCGCGCGACGAAGGGGCCCGGCGCGGCGTGGAAGCCGCTGCGCCGGGCCCGGCCGGCTTGATCTCCGCGAACCTCGCGTGGCGCAGCAGCCCCGCGATCGTGGTGACCAGGCGTCCCAGCTCTGGACGCCCCCACGCCCGCTCAGCCGGCGCTGGTTCGGGCCTGCTCCGGCCATCGCACCGTGGGCCCGGCGACGGCCGGGCGCATCCGGGACAGCAGGGCCGGCGCGAGGGCTCCGGCCTGCCGGGCCGGATCGGTCGGCCCGCGCAGGCGCGGCGGCCGGACCCGCTCCGCGGCGGCCCCCGGACCCCGCGTCGGCTCGGCGGCCGTCGGGTTCGGTGTGGCCAGCCCGAGCGTGCCGCGGGCCGCCGCCCGTTCCGCGGCGGCGCGCAGGGCGAGCGGGCGCGCCCCGCAGCGCCGGACGAGTTCGTACGCGGCCTCGGGCTCCGCGTCGACCCGGTCGCCCAGCAGTCCGCGCAACAGTTCGACGGCCGCCTCGGTACTCAGCGGACCCAGCTCCAGCCGCCGCGCGCCGTGCCGGACGACCAGATCGGCCAGGTTGTCCCGGCTGGTCACCAGGACCAAACAGCCCGGTGACCCGGGCAGCAGGGGACGGACCTGCTCGACGCAGGACGCGTTGTCGAGCAGCACCAGTGTCCGGCGGCCGGACATCCGGGTCCGGTAACAGGCGGCCAGCGCGGCCGGCGTGCCGGGCAGCTCGGCACCGACGACGCCGAGGGCGTTGAGAAAGGCGGCGAGCACCTCCGTCGACGACGGTGGCTGACCCGAGCCGTCGCCTCGCAGGTCCACGTAGAGCTGGCCGTCGGGGAAAGCCCCGGCCACCCGGTGCGCCCAGTGCACGGCCAGGGCCGTCTTGCCGATCCCGGCCGCCCCGGTGAGCAGCACGGTCATCATCGCCGCCCGGTTCGTCGCCTCGCCGAGCAGCCCGTCCAGCACGCCGCGGAGCTGGCCGCGCCCGATGAACGGCAGGATGTCGGGGGGCAGCTCCCGGGGCACGGGGACGGTCGCCGCCGGCGCCCACGCCCGGTCCTGCGGCGTCGGGTCCACCGGGCCGACACCGTCGCGGGCCTGGCAGCGGTGGGCCCGGCACCACAGGTCGGCGAACTCGTCGACGTCGCCGCCGAGCACCCGGACGATCTCGCGCACCACCTCCCAGCGGGCGAGGCGCGGGCGGACGAAGGCGGCGTGGACGGAGGTGGGGTTGATCCCCGTGGGCCACCCCTCGGCGCGGGTCAGCCGCTGCAACCGGCGCATGCTCGGTTGGCCGGCGGCGACGTGCAGGTCGTGCAGCCGCTCGTAGAAATCGGCCACGGGACCCGTTGGCACGAACGGACGGGTGAGCCGACCCATAGGCGTTTCTCCCCACGTATTCGACGCTGGTTCGGAAGCGGATACCAGTTTCTATCACTCTCGGCGTCGACGCCATTGCCCTGGGTCATGACGCCGACACACTGTCAGCGACGGAATTAACGCCCCGATCCGCTTCCGTTCATGCTTCTCGGCTGGCCATGCTGTCGCCAGCGCTTAGACAAGCGCCAATTCCATCACTAGAAGGAGAACGAATGCACTTTCCGGACATCCGGCGCGTGACCCGGGTCGCCGCGACCGTGACGCTCGCCGCGGGAATGGCCCTGGTCGGAGCCGGCACCGCGCAGGCGGCCCCGGCCCCCGACGCCCCCGCCGGTACGTCGGTCAGCACGGCGTCGGCGACCGTCTCCGCCTCCGCCGCCCGCAGTGGACTGACGACCGCCGAGCAGGCCAGCAACTACTGGACCCCCGAGCGGATGCGCACCGCGATCTCGGCGGACACCCTGGTCAAGAAGGCTCCTGCCAGTTCCGGTGAGAGCCTGCGCCCGACCGGCGCGGCCCGGTCCACGCCGCCTGCCGCGCCGACCGTGAGGGCCGCTGCCGGCCGCGTCCCCGCCGCCGGCGGCTCCATGGCCGCCAACGTCGCCGCCTCCGCCACGGTCGGCAAGGTCTTCTTCTACAACCCGGCCAACGGATTGAACTACGTCTGCTCGGCGGGCACCGTGAACAGCGGCTCCAAGCTGCTCGTCATGAGCGCCGGGCACTGCGTGCACGGCGGCAGCGGCGGCCAGTGGATGCAGAACTGGGTATTCGTCCCGCTGTACAACTACGGTGCCGAGCCGTATGGCCGCTGGTCAGCGAAGTATCTGACGACCTTCAATGTGTGGATCAACGACAGCAACCTCGACCGGGACGTCTCCTACATCACGGTGTGGCCGAACGGCTCCAACCAGCGGCCCGTCGACGTGCTCGGCGGAAACGGGCTCTCGGTCAATTACAGCTACGACCAGGCCGTGACCATTCTCGCCTACCCGGCGGCGCCCCCGTACGACGGCGGCTGGCAGCAGTACTGCCAGGGCACGACCTACCGGCCCGGCATCTGGCCGTTCCAGGAGAACAAGATCGCCCTCGGCTGCGGCTTCACCGGTGGCTCCAGCGGCTCGGTCTGGCTACGGCTTTACAACGACGCGTACGGCTACGTCAACGGCATCATGAGCACGTTGGACGGCAACGGGGTGAACCGGAGTTCGTACTTCGACACCGCGATCATGGACGTCTTCAACTCGGTGGCGAACCGCACCTGAGTCACCCGGCAGGGTGAAACGCCGACCCCGACCGCGATCCGTGGGATCCGGTCGGGGTTCGCGCGCGTCCCACCGAGGTGCTGCTCCGGTCGCCGGCCGGAGACCGGAACGGTCGAAGCGCCGGGGTCGGCGGAGAGGAGCGGAAGATGAGGAACGGGTGGGTGGTGGTCGTGGGGGCGGCGGTCGGGGTCGTGCTGGTCGCCGTCGTGGTGGCCGGGGTGGTGACGGCCCGCGGGCCCGGGCCGGCGGGCCAGCCCTCGGCACCCACGTCCACCGGCGACGTCGGAACGGCCAGCACGCGCCTGCCGACCCCGGACAGCTCCTACTGGGACCCGGACCGGATGGGCAGCGCGCTGCCGGCGCCGATGCCGACCGAGTGAGACCGCCCGCGCCCTCACGGCTCTCCGGCTAGCCGATCCGGTACTGGTCGCCGTAGACGGCGAAGACCAGCGGCGTGTTGAGGTCGAAGTTGCCGTTGTTGAGGAACACCCGCTGGGCGGTGTCGACCCGGGACGTGTCGGAGTGCGCCGCCTCCTTCTTCATCTCGACGACCCGCTCGTCGAGGAAGGCGTTGAGCCAGGTCCGCTCGTCGCCGCCCTGGGCCGGCGGCTTCGCCCGGGCGAGGGCGCGGCTGCGGATCGCCCGCATGCCCTCGTAGCCGTGCATCACCGCCGCGTCGTAGTAGGCGAACTGGCCGAGCGCCCGGACCCGGTCGGCCTTGCCGTCGCGTACCGACGGGTTGAAGTACACCCGGTCCCGCTCGGCCTCCTGGGCGGCCTGGAACACCCCGTCGGCGGCGGCGGTGCGCCAGTCGCGGGGGAAGTTCGGGTCGAGGCCCGCGTGCGAGTCGGTGCCGTTGACGCTGCGCAGGGCCGGCAGGTACGGGGCCAGCACGTTGCCCGGCTTGGTGGCCGTGTACGCCTCGACCAGCTCCAGCATGTCGCCGGTGCCGGAGCAGAAGCCGATGATGCCGGCGGTGTAGCCCCGCCCGTCGCCGATGTCCTCGATGTAGGAGAACTGGGCCCGCCAGTTCAGCGACGAGTTCTCCGCGGCGGAGACGAGCTGCATGGCCACGTCCTTCTTCGCTGGGTTGTCGAGGTTGACGCCGGCGGGGGCGGACGGGCTGGGGGTGGCGCCCCCGCCGGGCAGGGTCCACCGCTGGTTGGCGCTGCCGGCGCAGGTCCAGATCTGCAACCGGGTGCCGTCGGCCGTGTTCCGGTCCGTGACGTCCAGGCACTTGCCCGAGCCGGTGTTGACCAGGGCGCCGTTGGACGCGCTCCACCGCTGGGCGCCGGTGCCGTTGCAGTCGTACAGCTGGACCTTGGCGCCGTCGGCGGTCGACGCGGCGGTGACGTCCAGGCACTTGCCGAGCGCGCGGATCGAGCCGTCGGCGTTGCCGGCGGTCCAGACCTGGGCGGCGGTGTTGTTGCAGGCGTAGAGCTGGACGGCGGTGCCGTTGGCGGAGCCGGCGGCGGCGACGTCGACGCACTTGCCGCCCAGTCCGGTGATCGGCCCGGCGGTCGCGGCGCTGGCCGTCGGCAGGCCGTAGCCGACCACCGCGGCGGGGACCAGCAGGGCCGCGGCGAGGTAGGCGGCTGTCCTCTTGGCTGACATGGCACTCCTAGGCTGGGGAACAGGCGGTGTCGCCGGCGGCCGGCGGCCTGGTCGGGGGTCAGCCCTCCGTGGGCCCCGGTTGTCAAGTGTGCTCGTGGTCGGCCCGGGCCCTGCCGCCGCAGGCGTCGTCGTTCGGGTACGCGCCGGGACAGGTCCCGTTTCAACGACCTGACGGCGCGCCCCGGGCGAGAATGTGAGAATGCGGCACGGGACCGGGCCTCCTTGGGAATTGTCGAGGTCCCGCGACAATTAGGAAACTCTATTAACAAATAGCAGTGCGTCGATGCACTGTCAATCGTTTCGTCTGCCCGGCGCCACTGCGCTCTCCCCGGTTTCGGGCCCCGCGCGACGCTCGTGCGTGCCGCCTGATCGGGGGCCGCACCCCGGAATCCGCTCCGGTCCGTCGGCCGTCCGGGCCGTCGTCGGTCACGCCGTCCGGTAGTGGCCGGTGAGCCGGCCGAGCTTCATCGCCAGGTGCAGGCACAGCCGCTCGTTGCCGTCCTTCAGGTCGGTCCCGGCGAGCTGCTCGACCCGTTGCAGCCGGTAGTAGAGGGTGGTCCGGTGCAGCCGGAGCCGCTCGGCGGTCGCGTGCGCGTTGCCCGCCAGGTCGAGGTAGGCCTCCAGGGTCTCCAGCAGCACCTGGTGGGCGTCGTCGCGCAGCAGCCGTTCGAGCCCGGGATGCACGCCCGCGACGTCGAGGTGCTGGCTGTCCAGTCGGGACAACACCCGGTAGATGCCCAGGCCGGCCCAGGAGACCACCCGGCCCAGCGCGGGAAGCTGCGTCCCGACCCGGGCCGCCTGCGCGGCCTCCTGGTAGGACTCGACCGCGTTGGCCAGCCCGGCGCGGGGCTCGCCGATCCCGGTCACGGTCCGGGCCACCGAGGCCAGCCCCCGGGTCGCGGCGCCCAGCGCCTCGTCCAGGTGGCCGGCGGAGACCTCCGGCGAGGGGCGGCCGGCGACCCGGTCGCCGCAGATCAGCAGCACCCCGTGGTCGTGCCAGACCAGGTGCAGCGTCTCCCGTACCCCGATCCATCGGCGGGTGGTCACCAGGGCCTGTTCCAGGGCGATCCGGGCCACCTCGTCGGGCTGCCGCCCGCCGGCCGGCACGAGCTGGGCGACGAGTGCGACGGTGGTCCCGTCGCCGGCCACGGTGCCCTCCTCCAGCAGCGCCCGCGCCGCGTGTTCGCGGGCCTCCCGGCTCTCCACCAGCAGCGTACGGGTGGCCTCGGTCTCCCGCTGCGAGGCCAGCTCGCCGAGCAGGTTCTCCCGGTACAGGGCGAGCGACAGGTCGGTGAAGGCGCCGGTCGCGGTGGCGATGTCGGCGGCGGTCATCGCGCCGTCCGCGTCGATGAACCAGACGAATCCGAGCAGCAGGTCGTCGTGCCGGATCGGCACACAGACCCTCGGCAGCAGGTCCAGCTCGGCGCACGCGGGGGTGCGGACCGGCTCGCGCGCCGTGAGCACGCCCATGCCCCGGAACCAGGCGATTACCTCCGGCGTCGTCTGCCGGCGCAGGATCGACATCCGGCGGACGTCGTCCATCGGGCCGTCGTGCTCGCTGTAGGCGACCACCCGCTGCCGCCGGTCCTCGATGAGGGCGGGCCGTCCCACCCGGGCGGCGACGGCGTCGACGATTCGCTGGAGCTCACCGTGCATGGATCTCCCCTGGTTGCGCCGCGCGACAGGAGCCGCACGACCGCCAGTCCTTACCCTCCGGTGCGGGTGGGTCCCCGCGCAAGGTCCACTGTCGAAGTAGCGACAAAAGGACGGGCGGCAGCGCGCCTGTTCCGGCATCTGTCCGAAGACCGGCGGTGAGGGACGTTCCTAAGGTTCCGGTACGACCGCGCCCGGCGCCGGCACGCACAGCGCGGGTGGCGTGACGGGCGGTGCCGGCGCGGAGGAAGGATGCCCGAGTGAGAGCTGGTAGGCCCTGGCGGGGCGTGCTGGTGGACGTCACCACGCCGTTCCGCGACGACCTGTCGGTCGATCTGGACCAACTCCAGGAACACGTCCGCTGGCTCGCCGACCAGGGGTGCCACGGGGTCGCGCCGTGCGCGTCGGTGGGGGAGTACCGGGCCCTCTCCGACGACGAGCGGACCGCCGTGGTGCGGGCGACGGTGCAGGCGGCGCCGTCCGGCTGCGCGGTGGTGCCCGGGGTCGGTGGCTACGGCAGCCGGCAGGCCCGGCGCTGGGCGGAGCAGGCCGCCGAGGCCGGCGCCCACGGTGTGCTCGCGCCGCCACCCGACGGGCACGTTGCCCGCGACGCCGACGTGGTCGCCCACTACCGGGAGGTGGCGGCGATCGGGCTGCCGGTGGTCGCCCACAACGAGCCGTACGACACCCGGGTCGACCTCACGCCGGATCTGCTGGCGACCATCGCCGAGATCGACGGGATCGTCGCGGTCAAGGAGGTCACCGGCGACGTGCGCAGGCTGCACCGCCTGCGGGACCTCTGCCCACACGTCGACGTGCTGGCCGGCGCCGACGACGTGCTGCTGGAACTGGTGCTGTGCGGCGCGGCAGGATGGGTCGCCACCCTGGCCAACGCGCTGCCCCGCGAGGCCGTGCGGCTGTACGAGCTGTGCGTCGCCCGCGACCTGGGCCGGGCGCTGCCGCTCTACGCCGAGCTGCACCCGCTCCTCGGCTGGGCCTCCCGGCCCGAGTCCGTGCAGGCCGTCAAGCTCGCCATGGGATGCGCCGGGCGGTTCGGCGGCCGGTGCCGCCCACCGCGTGGGCCCCTGCCCGGGCCCGCCGCCGAGCGGGTGCGCCGGGACGTGCTGCGGGCCCTCGCGGCGACCGCCGAACCGGCTTCCGGGGGCCCCGCCGGCTGATCCCCTGGTGCGCGCCGGTCCTTCAGGTGTCGGAAGTCGCCGCCCCACCTGCCGACATCTGCACGGTGACCAGCCCCGGCCCGCCCTCCTAGATTCGCTGCGCGGCCTGCTGACAGGTGTTCCGCGATCCCCCACCGGGATGCCCGGCACCGCGTTTCCCCGACGAGAGGTGGTTCCGTGCACCGTGCTACCCCCAACCGAACGCGGCTGAGGCGTTCCCTGCTGGCCGCGGCCGTGGTGACCACGCTCGTGGCGACCGGGGCGGCGCAGGCCGCCGCGGCCCCGGCCAACCCGGCCGGCGGCACCGCGCCGTTCCAGGTCCTCGACCCGCAGGCCTGGCAGAACCCGGACACGATGACCTGGAACGACTACAAGGCCGTGCCCGGCAAGAACTGGGCCGACCCGAGCGTGTCGGGTTCGGTCCGCAACTTCAAGATCGCCCTGGTGGCGCTCGACTATCCCGACCAGACGTTCGCGGTTTCCCAGCGGGCCCGCTCGACGGTCTTCGGCAACCCCCAGTCCGTCGCGACCAACATCCCCCGGGCGAACGTGCCGAAGTTCTACCAGGACTTCCTGAACACCCCGAACACGCTGAACAAGGGCCACACCCTGCACGAGTACTGGATGCAGGACTCCAACGGCCGCTACGGCGTCGACCTCGCCGGGTTCGGGCCGTACCAGATGCCGGCGAAGTCCCACCAGTACGGGCTGGACAACAGCTTCAACCCGGGCGCCTGCCCGAGCGGGGACGTGTGCGGCAAGAACATCCGCACCGACGGCCTGGGCGCCTGGCGGGCGGCCGTCGGCGAGGAGGTCGCCAACCAGTACGAGCTGGTGTTCATCCTCAGCGCCGGCCAGGACGAGTCGTCGACCTGGCAGGAGTTCGGGCAGATGATCTTCCAGAACAAGGAGGACGTGCCGGACGCCTGGGGCCCGCCGGACCCCAACCTGCCGAACTGGGCGAAGACCCGCTACGTGGACTGGACCTCGTGGAAGGCGGCGGCGACGTTGTGGCCGAACGCCGGCGGCGGCTCCTCGACGCAGGGGGAGAGCTCCGGCATGGGCGTCTACGCCCACGAGCTGACCCACCTGCTGGGCATCGGCGACAACTACAACAACCCGTACGGTGAGCCGCTGCGCAGGGCGTACACCGGCATCTGGAGCATGATGTCGCGCGGGTCGTTCAACGGCCCGGGCGGCCCGCACACCCGCTGGCAGATCCCGCCGACCAACGGCGGCTCCATGGGCTCGCTGCACACCGTGCGGGACAAGCTCAAGATCGGCCTGCTCGGCGAGGAGCACGTGCTGCGGCTGTCCCGGGAGTCGCTCGCCTCCTCGGGCATGGTGGTCGCGCAGGTCACCGCCCGCGCGGTCGACGCCGGCCCGAAGGGCCTGACCGGCGTGAACATCGCGCTGAACAAGGACCTGTCGCCGACGTGCGGCGTCAGCACCGATCCGCTGTGCGACGGCGGCAACTTCAACAACTACACGGTCGAGGTCGTCGACCGGATGGGCGCGGACTCCTTCACGCCGGACAGCGGCGTGCTGCTGAGCAAGACGAAGAACGCCGACAGCGCGCCGTACCAGTGGGTGGTGGACGCCAACCCGCAGGACATCGACATGATCGACTTCTACCGTCCGGACGGCACCCCGCAGAAGATCACCATGGGTGACTACCGGCAGCTCTCCGACGCGCTGTTCCACGCCGGCGCGGACACCGGCAGCCAGTACGAGTACGTCGACGAGGCCAACCGGCTGCACTTCTACATCATCGATCTCAAGCGGGACTCGGCCGGCTCGCTGTCCTACACGGTGGCGGTGCGCTCGCTGGACGGCACCGGCGGCCCGAGCAGCCACGGCGTGACGCTGGGCAAGGGCGAGGTGACCGGCGGCAGCAAGCCGACCAACCGCGGGGCGACCTGCTCGTTCGAGCTGACCAACACCGGCTCGTACTCGGCCGGCGGGCAGCAGCACCCGGAGAACGTCAGCGCGTACCTGAAGTCGGACGTCTACCGCCTGTCGGCGGAGGTGGCCGGCAAGGGCTGGCGGACCTGGCTGCCCAACCAGCTCGCCACCGCGCAGTTCGGCAAGTCCACCACGGTCAAGGTGTCGGTGGGCGCCACCGCCGCCGCCGCGGACGCCGGCTTCGTGAAGCTCACCGCGACCTCGGAGAGTGACCCGACCAAGACGGTGACCAAGCAGTGCCGGGTCGAGAAGTCCTGACCGGCACCCGAGGCTGACCCCGTTCCTTCCGGGGCCGCGGCGACGGACAGCCGCCGCCGCGGCCCCGGAAGGCGGGCGGAAGGAGGACGACGTGCGGCGAGGCACCCTGACGCTGCTGCCCCTGCTGCTTGCCGGCGCGACCGGCTGCGGCACCGTCGACGCCACGCAGGAGGCGGTCTCCCCGACGACGGTTCGGGTCCTGGTCCGTGACATCAACATCCGGGCCGAGGGCGTGGACTGCGCCGGCACCGGCCCGTACCTGCACTTCCACAACCGGGCGCCGTTCCGCGTGCTCGACCCGGACGGTGCGGCGCTGGCCACCGGGCGGCTGTCGGCGGGCACCTCGGTGGCTGCCTTCGCCGAGGACCTGGGGGTCGAGCGGGTGCCCACCTACTGCGAGTTCGCCGTCGGTGTGCAGGTGCCGCAGCGGGCCTCCTACCGGCTGGAGGTGGACGGTCGGCCGGCGCTCGACCTGACGCCGGACAGCAGCGAGGGGCCGGCGCTGGTGGCGGTGGTCCCGTCATGAGGCGACTGTTCCTGCCGCTGCTGCTGGCGGTGGCGCTGTCGGGCGGGTGCAGCACGCCCCCGCCCGAGCCGCCCGCGCCGGCGCCCGCCGGCGGAGCGGCGACGCTGCCCGGCCCGGTCCCCGCCGACCTGGCGTTGCGCCCGGCGCCCGGGTCCGCACCGGCCGCCCCGGCGTTCACCGGCACGCTGACCGACGGCACCCCGCTCGCCGCCGCCGACCTGTGGGCGCAGCGTCCGGTCGTGCTCACCTTCTTCAACTCCTGGTGCACCACCTGCGCCGGCCGCCAGGCCGCCCTCAGCGAGCTCGCCCGCAGCTACCGGGACCGGGTGGTCTTCGTCGGCGTGGCCGGCGCGGACCAGGCCGACGAGGTCCAGGACTACCTGCGCGCCCACCGGGTGGAGTATCCGGTCGTCCTGGACGACCAGCAGACGATCTGGCGCTCGTACGCGGTGCGGGAGCCACCGGCGGTCGTGGTGGTGGCCAAGGGTGGCGCGCTGCTGCGCGGCTGGCCGGGGGGCCTGGATGCCCCGGAGCTCGACCAGCGGCTCCGGGAGCTGGTGCTGGCCGGCCAGCCGTAGCCAGCCCGGGTGGAGTTCGGCGGCTCCACCGCCTGACCTGCCCCTCAGTCGTCAGGGGACGGACACGCTCCGTTCTCAAGGCAGCGCAACGGGTACGCGGGATGGCCGGACGTGCTGCTCAGGCTGGCTGTCCGGCCCCTGTCCGCCGGTCCACCGATGATCTAGCGTCCCGTGCGTCTGGTGCCTGTTCGCCACCTCGGGCGCAGCGAACCTAGGGGGGACAGTGCCGTTTCGTGAGGACGCCGTCGAGGCGACCAGCCCTTTCCGCCACGACCGCTCCGGGCCGGGCGCGACCCGGCCACCGGGCTGGCGCCCCCTGCGGGTGGCGATGATCGGGCAGAAGGGCGTGCCCGCCACCTACGGGGGGATCGAACGGCACGTGGAGGAGATGGCCAGCCGGCTCGCCGCGTTCGGCCACGAGGTGACCGTCTACTGCCGGGACAGCTACGGCGACGTGTCCGCCGAGCAGTACCGCGGCATCCGGCTGCGCCGGGCCCGCACCGTCGCCAGCAAGCACCTCGACGCGATCGTGCACTCGACCACCTCGACCCTGGCGGCCCTGGCCGAACGGCCCGACATCGTGCACTACCACGGGCTCGGCCCGATCCTGACCGCCCCGCTGGCCCGCTACGCCTCCCGGGCGAAGGTGGTGCTCACCGTGCACGGGCTGGACAACCAGCGGGGCAAGTGGGGCCGGGCGGCGCGTGCCGTGCTCGGCACCGCGTACCGGCTCAGCGCGTACGTCCCGGACGCCAGGGTGACGGTGTCGCGCGGCCTGTCGACGCACTACGCGACCCGGTTCGGGCGGCCCGCCCGGTACATCCCCAACGGGGTGACAGCCCCACGGCACCTGCCGCCCCGCCAACTCGACGGCTTCGGCCTGCGCCCCGGCGGGTACCTGCTGCTGGTCGGCCGGCTCGTGCCGGAGAAGGCGGCGGACCTGCTCGTGCGGGCGTTCCGGCGGCTGCCCACCGACCTGCGGCTGGTCGTCGTCGGAGGTTCCTCCTTCACCGACGACTTCGTCGCCCGGCTCCGCCGCGAGGCCGGCGACGACCCGCGCATCGTGTTCACCGGCTTCGTCTACGGCGAGCAGCTCGCCGAGCTGTACTCGCACGCGGCGGCCTTCGTCCAGCCCTCCCGGCTGGAGGGACTGCCGCTGACGCTGCTCGAGGCCGCCTCGTACGGGCTGCCGGTGGTGGCCAGCGACATCGAACCGCACGTCGAGGTACTGGAACGCGACGCTCCCGGCCGGCGGTTGTTCCGCGACGGCGACGGCGACGACCTGCTGCGGGCGCTGGCCACCGTGACCGCCGACGTGCCTGCGGAGCGGGCCGGCGCCACGCTGCTGCGTGACCGGGTGCTCGCCGAGTACAGCTGGGACACGGCGGCCCGCGACCTGGAGCGGCTGTACCTCGAGTTGGCCGTCCCATCGCCCCGCCGACCCGAGGCCCGGCGCCGCTGAACCGCCGGCAGCCCCGGAGCAGCAGGGTGCGCGGGTCTGCGGCCGTCGCGCAGCCCGGAGGCCGCCACCCCGGCCCCGGGTTACCGGGTCGTGGACAGTGCGGCGATGCCGCTCAGCGTCGGCCGCTGGTGGCTCGACTGTCGCAGGTGCGCGATACGGTCCTCCCATGGCAGCCAGGATCGATCTGACGCTCGACTGCGCGGACGCGCAACTCATCGCCGCGTTCTGGCGGACGGCGCTGGGCTACGTCGACGAGCCGCCGCCCGCCCCCTTCGCGACCCGCGCGGAGTGGCTCGCGCAGTTCGACCTGCCGGAGGGCGACTCCGAGGACGACGGCGCGTGGCTCTGCGACCCCGACGGCATCGGTCCCCGCCTCTCGATCCTCCGGGTCCCCGAGCCCAAGACGGTGAAGAATCGGCTGCACATCGACGTCCGGGTGCCGGGACACGGCGGTCCCGACGAGCGGTGGGCACGGATCAGGGCGGAGTCCGAGCGCCTGGTGAGGGCGGGCGGGAGCGTGCTGACGCAGTTCGACGGCCACCACGTGACGATGGCCGACCCGGAGGGCAACGAGTTCTGCGTCGCCGCAGCCGCGCCCTGACCGGCCGCGCAGCCCGCACCACCGCGCAGGGGATCGCGCCCGATGTCCTGTCTTCCCTACGCCGCTCCGCGTCCACCGGCGGCGGATCGATCGGAGACTCCCGTGGGTGTTCTGTACGACTACTTCCGGGCGGCCGACGACGAGGCGGTCGCCGCGTCGATGGCCGCCACGAACGGCGGCCCGCTGGTGGGGGCGGCAGCCCTTCCCGAGGTGGACGTCGTGGAGGCCAAGGGCATCGACCCCTCGGTCGTGCTCGGCCAGGCCGTGTCGCTCGCCCTCGACGTCCCGTGGGACGTCGGCCTCGTCGACGACCGGCTCATCTGGCCCGACGCGGTCACCGCGGCAGCGGAGCACGACGGGCCCTGGGTGGTCCGGCTCGGCGACCGCGCCCGTGACGTGCTCGCCGCGCTTGCCGAGGACCGGCTGCCGGCCCTCGCCGACCGCTGGTCACGGATCGACGAGTTGTCCTGGGGCGAGCCGGTTGACATGCTGCCCGTGCTCCGGCGACTCGTCGGGCTGGCCCGCCGGGCGCAGGCGAGTGAGCAGCACCTCTACTGCTGGATGTCGTTGTGACCGCGCGGGGCTCGGTGCTCTGACCACGGAAGTCGGCGCGGGGCTCCTTCGTCCGTGGCCGGAGCGATCAGAGCAGTCAGCGGTCGCTCTCCGCGAGCTCCTTGATGTTCTGCAGCCCCGCGTCCATGTTGGCCCGCAGCTGGCCGAGCCGGAAGGCCACCAGATCCTCCTCGCTCTCGGGCACCATGTCGATGAACAGGCTGATCCCGGAACGGCCGGGGCCTATCCGGGCCGTCTGCCGCAACCGGGTGCCGGTCGTCTCGGGCGTGATCTCGAAGCACCAGGTGGCCGCCGGCTCGGTGTGGTCGCCGTCGGGCCCGGCGAACCTGCCGTCCACGTCCAGGACGATCCACCCGAACCGGCGCTGCTCCTCCAGCTCCACCACCCGGCAGACGGTGCGCCACTCGCCGATCTGCTCGTGGCGGTTGTAGCCGACGAAGCTCGCCCCCAGCTTCGGGCGATCCGCGCCGTCGATCCACTCCACCCGCTGCAGCTCGGGACTGAGCCGAGGAGGCAGGTGGATGTCGGTCACGAGATCCCAGACCCGCGGCGGAGCCGCCTCGACGTAGAGGTCACATGCCACGCTCGGGCCGTCGGTGTATCGCACGTTGCCGCCTTCGGTGTCGGGCTGGGCCGCCCCGGTCGACCCGTCGTGGACGGAAGGGGAGCCGGGTGCCGCCACAGGGGCACCGACCGCGCGGCTCGCGGGACGGTGCGGTGGGCGGACGCCGAACTCATCGACGTACGTGGCCAGCTTTCTCAGGTTTATAGAGGGTTCCATGGCGTCCCGTCAATCCTCGTCGTCCCGATCCGGCGACGGGCCGGCGGCCCCATCCGTGGGCACGCGTCGGTCGGTCGCCGACCCGTGCCACCAGGTGGATCACGACGCCGTCACTCCTCGTGAGGGGATCATGGGCCGTGTCGCCGTCGGGGGCCGGACGTTACGCCGTCCACGGCCGACGCAACGGCCCATGTTCCCGGGGCGACGGCAACCGTTAGATTAGGCCGTTCTCCCGGTCCCTCGGCTGTGACCGGCAACGGCATCCCTGGAGACGAGTGGTCGGCGAGCGAGTGGACGGACAGCGACACGGCACGGTGCGTGACGCCGGCCCGCCCGACGGGGCCCGGCGTCGGCCGACCGGCGACCCGACCGGGCGCCTGTTGACCGGTGGCGCCGCGCTGCTGTGCGCCGTGGTGGCGGTCGTCGCCGGCCTGGCGATGAGCCGTGGCGACCGGGTGGGCGTGGTGCTGCCCCTCGTGGTGGTCGTCGGGCTGGCGGTCGGGGTGCTCGCGTTGACCCGCTTCGCGGCGTACGTGCTGCTGATGCTCGCCGTGCGCTCCTGCGTCGACCTGTTCAAGCTCAGCGGCCCGACCGCCGGCCGCGCCGACGGCGGTGCCGCCACCCGGACGCTGGACCCGTCGACGATCCTGGCCGTGCTGTTCCTGCTCGCCGCCGGTCTGTGGCTGGCCGCGCAACTGCGCGAGAAGGGCCGGCTGCGCGGCTCCCCGCTCGGCGTGGCGCTGCTGCTGGTCGGCGCGACCTCGCTGGTCAGCGCGCTGGGCGCCGCGCAGCCCGTGCCCAGCGCGCTGGAGGCGCTGCGCATCGGCACCGTGGTGGTGATGTTCGTCGTCCTGGAGCAGTTGATGCCGGACCTGCCGGCGATCCGGCGGTTCCTGCTCGCGGCGTACGCCTCCCTGGCGCTGGCGGTCGGCTACACCGCCGTGCTGGTCCTGCTCGGCGACCCGCCGGCCGAGGTCAAGGGCGACTTCACCCGGATCAGCGGGCCGTTCAGCCAGTCGACCACGTTCGGCCGGTACCTGATGTTCATGGTGATCTTCGGCTTCGGCGTGCACCGGTATCTGGTCCGCCGGCTGCGGGTCGCACTCGGCGTGCTGCTCGCGGCGTCGCTGGTGTTCCTGCTGCTCACCAACACCCGCAGCGCCATCCTCGGCGCGGCCCTGGGCCTGGTCGTGGTCGCGCTGCTGCACCGCAGCCGGCGCCTGCTGGTGGCGCTGTGCCTGGTCGCGGTGGCGGGTGCGGCCCTGTTGCCGACGGTCGCGCAGCGCTTCGGGCAGCTCGCCGACAGCACTGCCGTCGGCGGTGACCCGACCGGCAACACCCTCGCCTGGCGGGTCGACTACTGGTCGGAGATCGTCTCCCTGGCCAACCGCAACCCGGTCACCGGCATCGGGCCCAACATGACCAAGTTCGAGGCCGACGAGGCGAAGAAGCCGCACAACGACTTCCTGCGCGCGTACGTCGAGACCGGTCTGCTCGGCCTGCTCGCCTACCTGGCGATGATGGTCCTCTGCCTGCACGCCGGGTGGACGGCGCTGCGCCGGGCCCCGCCGGGCACGCTGGGCCGGGGGATCGCGGTCGGTTTCCTCGGCTGCGCGGTCGCCTTCGTGGCGGTCAGCGCGGCCTCCAACGTGATCTCGAACGTGGTCACGTTGTGGTACTTCGCGGCGTTCGCCGCCGCGGCCAACGCGATCGCCCGGGGCGTGCCCGCGGGCGCGGGCCGGGTCGTGGCGCCCGTCGCGCCGACGGCGCTCGGGCGGGGCATCGAATGAGCTACCGGACAGTGGGGAGCGCAAGGGTGGAGATCGTCGACTATCTGCGGGTCGCGCGGCGACGGCTCTGGGTGCTGGTCGGAGTCCCGGTGGTCGCCGCGGCGGTGGCCGCGCTGGTCGTCCTGCTCGGCCCCCAGCGCTACACGGCCACCTCGTACGTCGCGGCGCCGGCCCTGGTCGGCGGCACCGCGGCCCAGCAGTACACCGGCACGCAGGGGGCCAACCAGTTCGCGGCGGCCTTCGCCGCCGCCGTGACCTCCCCGCAGGTGGTCGACCAGGTGTCGGCCGACACCGGCGTCGCGGCGGGGGACCTGCGCGACGGGCTGACGGTCGAACAGGTCGGGGCGAGCAGCCAGCTCACCCTGGCCTACACGGCGACCAGCCGGTCCACGGTGATCCCGGTGCTCACGGCGACCGGGAAGCGTGCCCTGTCCTTCCTGTTCACCAGCCAGGTCAACATCGCCACCGGCGAGGTGCGGGCGGCCACCGACGAGCTGACCGCTGCCACCCGGGAGATCAACGACTGGGAGAAGACGAACAAGGTCAGTCAGCCGGACAAGCTCTACCAGGCGACCCTGCAGGAGATCGCCAGCATGCGGCAGCAGCAGTTGCAGATGCAGGCCGTCGGCAACGGCCGGGGCGCCGACGCCGCGGCCGGGGCGATCGCCGCCGGGCAGAAGCGGCTGGACGGGCTCGGCCCGAAGCTGCCCGACTACCAGGCGCTGCTCGCCCAGCGGGACGGTGCCAGCACCGCGTTGTCCTCCGCCCGGCAGGGCCTCCAGCAGGCCCGGGCCCAGGCCCAGGCCGCCGACCCCGCCCAGGTGACCAGCCTCGGCGAGGTCCAGCCGGTCTCCCGGGGCCGGGCGCTGGCCGGTCTCGTGCTGCCGGTCGCCGGTGCCGGCCTGCTGCTGGCCGTGCTGCTGGTGGCAGTCCTGGAGCAGGTCACCCGCAGCCGCGCGGCTGCGGCCGGCCGGGCCACGCCGGCGCAACGGGCCGCGGCGACGGGACCGGCTGCGGCGACGGGACCGGCGGACGCGGTCGGACCGGCCGGCACGAACGGGCGGTCCGGCGCGGTGAACGGGCGGGCGGACGCGAACGGGCGGCCCGCCGTGCTCGCGCCGCGCGACGCCGACGCCGAGCCCGAGCTGCGGCACCGGTAGGCGGGCGGCGTGGCGGCCGAACCGGACCGGCGCAGGGAGCCGGCCTCCTCACCGGGCGGCCGGCGGCCGGCGTCGTCCGCCCCGCAGCCCGGTCCCGCCGCGCTGGGTGAGGCGGAACCGCAGGGCGACCGGCACGTCCGGGGGATGGCCCGGGGCGGCGGCCTCAACCTGCTCGGCGCACTGCTCAGCCAGGCCGCGGTCTTCCTGATCATGCTGCTGCTTGCCCGGGCGCTGGGCATCCGCGAGGTCGGCCGGTACGCCCAGTGCTACGCCGTGCTGTCCCTGGCCGGGTTGCTCTCCCTCTCCGGCTTCCGGGCCGGGCTGACCCGGTTCGTGGCCGTGCACCTGGCGGACTCCGACGCGCCCGCGCTGCGTGGCACCGTCCGGCTGGGGCTGGCCATCTCCGCCGCCTCGTCGGTCGTCCTCGCCGCCGCGCTGGCGCTCGCCGCCCCGTGGCTCGCCGCCCGGCTGCACGATCCCGGGCTGGCGACCGGCCTGCGGCTGGTGGCGCTGACCCTGCCCGCCTCGACGATCTGCGAGGCGGCCCTCGCGGCGACCCGGGGCTGGCGGACCCAGCGCCCGTTCACCTTCATCGGCCAGCTCTACGAGCCGGGCACCCGGCTGCTGCTGACCGCGCTCGCCCTGGTCACCGGCGCGGGCCTGACCGGGGCGTACTGGGCGTTGGTCGGCGCCGGTTGGTCCGCCGCGCTGCTCGCCCTGGTCGCGCTGGGTCGGCTGGTCCGCCGGGTGCCGCCCGCCCGCCCGGTGTACCGCCCCCGCCAGCTCTTCGGCTTCTCCACCGTGAGCTGGGTGTCCTCGTTGTCCTCGACCGGGCTGATCTGGGTCGACACCCTGCTGCTGGGCTTCTTCGCCAACCCGGAGATCGGCGTCTACAACGTGGCCACCCGCCTGGTCACCGTCGCGATCTTCGTGCTCGCGCCGATCAACGCCGCTTTCGGCCCGTACATCGCGCACCTGCACCACCGGGGGGAACTGGCCGACGTCCGCCGGGTGTACGCGGTGGCCACCGGCTGGGTGGTCCGGCTGTCCATGCCCGCCTTCGTCGCGTTGCTGGTCCTCCCCGGCGACCTGCTGCGGGTCTTCGGTGGGGAGGTGGCCACCGGCGCGGCGGTGACGGTGGTCCTGGCCCTGGGCCAGCTCGTCAACGCGGCGACCGGCCCGTGCGGCACGGTGCTGAACATGTCCGGCCGGGTGGCGGTCAACATGGCCGACAACCTGGCCGCCCTGGTGCTCAACATGCTGCTCAACCTCTGGCTCATCCCGGCGTACGGCATCGTCGGCGCGGCGCTGGCGTGGAGCGTCTCGCTGATCGTGGTCAACGTCGCCCGGGTGCTCCAGGTCCGCGCGCTGGTGGGCGCCCTGCCGTTCACCGTGGGCATGGTCAAGGGGATCGCCGCCGGCGCGGCGGCGCTGCTCGCCGGGCTGCTGGTGCGCTGGCTGCTGCCGGGCTGGCCGTGGCGGCTCGGCGTCGGCCTGCTGGCGATCGTGGCGGTCTACCTGGGGGTAGTGCTGGCGCTCGGGCTCGGCCGGGAAGACCTCATGGTGCTGCGGGCCCTGGTGCGCCGACGCGGTCGCGGCGCCCCCACGCCACCCCGGCCCGGCCCACCGGTCGACGGCGGCGCACAACCCGACGGTGGCGTACCTGCCGACGGTGGCGTACCTGCCGACGGTGGCGTACCTGCCGACGGTGGCGTACCTGCCGACGGTGGCGGCAGGCCGACCGCCGCCGGCACCGCGGTGGCCCGGTGAGCGCCGGGCCACGCCGGGTCGCGGTGGACCGGCTGCGCCGGGCGGTACGCGGCACCCGGGCCTGGGTCCGCGCGGCCCGGCCCGGCCCGGTCGGCGCGCTGCCCGACTTCCTCGTCATCGGCGGGCAGCGCTGCGGCACCACGTCGCTGCACCACTACCTGGCCGCGCATCCCGACGTGCGGGCCGCCACCGGCAAGGAATTGCAGTTCTTCAGCCTGCACGCCGGGCGTGGGCCGCGCTGGTACCGGGCCCACTTCCCGCCGGCCGTCCCCGGCCGGCAGAGCTTCGAGGCCAGCCCCTACTACCTGTTCCACCCCGCGGTGCCGGCGCGGGCGGCCGCGCTGCTGCCCGAGGCCCGGTTCGTGGCGCTGCTGCGCGACCCCGTCGAGCGGGCCTACTCGCACTACCTGCACACCCGCTCGTTCGGCCGGGAGCCGCTGACCTTCGCCGACGCGCTCGCCGCCGAGCCGGGACGGCTGGCGGCGGCGCTGCGCCGGGGGCCGGACACCCCGACGGCCCACCGGGCCCTGCGCGACCACTCGTACGCCGCCCGGGGCCGCTACACCGAGCAGCTCGACCGCTGGTTCGCCCACGTGCCCCGGGAACGGCTGCACGTGGTGCGCAGCGAGGACCTGTACGCCGATCCGGCGGCGACGTACGCCGGCATCCTGCGGTTCCTCGGGCTGGCGCCGTTCACGCCGGACGCCTTCGCCCGGCACACCAGGCGGGCCGAGCGGGGCCCCTCCCAGCTCACCGACGAGCTGAGGGCCGACCTGACGGCCCGGTTCGCCCCGCACAACGCCCGCCTCGCCGACCTGCTCGGCTGGCCGCGCACCTGGTGACGCGGTCCCGCCGGGGCGGCCGGTGCCGGCCGGCGGGGGCTGCTCGGCCGGCAGGGGCTGCTCAGCGGGCGGGGGCGAGGATCGTGGCGGGGTCGCCGGTGGACCGGATCAGCACCGGCTCCGCCCCGATGGTGACCGGCCCGGCCGCCCGTCGCGGCTCGGTGCCGACCGGTCCGCTGTCCAGGCCCGGCGCGGCCGGCAACGACACGCTCCCGCCGGAGGCCGACCAGACCACCAGCGTGGTCAGCCCGCCGCGGCGGAACGCCACCCCGGTCAGCCCCTTCGCGGTCACCGGCTCCGCCGTCGCGTCCTCGGCCGCTAGCGCCAGCCCGGCCAGCCTCACCCCGGCCGGCCGCACGGTGCCGTCCGGGTCGAGCAGGCCGTAGCGGACCTCGCTGCCCTGCCGGTTGTTCGGGTTGTACGCCAGCGGCAGCCAGAGCACCTGCTCGACGCCGCCGGCCACGAGCTGGGTGACCGTCTTGACCATCTCGTCGGCCCGGCTGGCCGCGTCGCCGTCGCCGTCGCGCCAGAACTGGCCGACCTCCCACGCCTGGACCGGTACCCCGGCCGGGGTCTGCTCCCGCAGGTAGTCCAGCAGCACCGGCACCCCGGCGAAGTGTTCGTAGAAGTGCAATTGCCGCACGTCGACGATCCGCTCGTCGAGCAGCTCCTCGGTGACCGCGAGGAAGGCCAGGTTCTGGGCGTTCTGCTCGGTGGCCAGGGCGGTCCGTAGCTGCTCCGGCCCGTCCACGGCCGGGATCTGCCGGCCCCGGGTGCCGACCCGGCGCGGGAAGTACGCCCGGTACGCGGCGACCGCCTCGTCCGGCCGGCCGGCCCGCACCAGCCGGTCGACGACGCCCATCCCGTACGCCACGCTGCTGATCCCGGAGTCGACCACCCTCGCCTGCGGGTCGGCCGACCGGACCGCCTCCGCGGCCGAGGTGACCAGCCGCCGGTAGTCCGCCGGGCTGCCGGCCCAGTACTGCGGCGCGTTGACCTCGTTCTCGATCGCGTACTCCCGCACCCCGTAGGGCGCGTAGCGGCGCACCAAGTCCCGGACGAAGCCCTGGTAGGCGGCCAGGTCCCGGGGCATCGCCGACTCGGTCTTGTTCGCCTGGCCCCGGGTGTGCCGGGCGGCTCCGCCGGTGGCCCAGCAGACCCCGGTGCGGATCTTCAGGTGCAGGGTGATGCCGAGGTCCCGGCTCTCGCGGGCGATCCGGTCCACCGCCGAGAAGTCCGGGCTGCCCTGCGTCTTCTCGATGTCGCACCAGCTCAGCTCGTGGTACGTCGCCGAGCCGGAGAGCTGCTTCAGGTACGGCACGAACGACTCGTGGCGCGACCAGTCCCAGTGCGCGCCGAACGGGTTCCGCACCCCCGGCGTCGCCGACGGCCCCGGCCCGGCAGCCGGCCCGGTCGCCGACGTCGCCGGGGTCGGCCGGGGCGTGGGGGAGGAGGGGCCGTCCGAGCAGGCCGCCCCGGCGGCCAGGGCGAGCGCGAGCGCGCCGACCAGCAGCGGGGCCCGCCGCAGCGGGCGGCGCGTCACCGGTACCCCAGCTCGCGCAGCGTCGCGCCGGAGAAGACGCGGACCAGCACCCGCAGGAACGGGTCCAGCTCCCGGCGGTACGTGCCGACCCGCGAGCCGTAGATGGCGGCGTCGGTGCGCGCGGCGGCCCGCCGACGGTCCGCCTCGGCGGTGTACTTGCCCGCCACGTCGTGCTGCTTGCCGCCGTAGTCGAGCACTCCGGCCTCCCAGGGTTCGCCGAGGAACTCGAACAGCGACCGCATGGCCTTCTCCGGGTCGCCGACGGTGTCCTCGTAGCGCAGTTCGTGGTACCGGTCGGCGGGCAGCAGGCGGCCGGCCGAGCGGGCGACCCGGATGTAGCGGGGCCACTTGATTACGCACTTGACCGCCGACCAGTAGCCGAACCGCTTGCGGTGGGAGACGACCACGTCCCGGCCGTCCCGGATGACGTGCACGAACTGCGCGTCCGGGAACACCTCGGCGAGGAAGCCGATCGACAGCGCGTACAGGGGCGTCTTGTCCGCCCAGCGGGTCTTGCCGCGGGACCGGGCGTAGTCGGCGTGGATGCCGCCGAAGAAGTCGGCGATGCGGCCCAGCCAGTACTCGCGGGGGAACCCGAAGCGGGCCAGTCGTTCCCAGTCCCGGCCGACGATGCGCTGCATGTCGGTCAGGAAGCGGGTCTCCGGGCCGCAGGACACCCGGGAGTGCGAGTCGAGCACCAGGCGCAGCATCGTCGTCCCGGACCGCTGGCAGCCGACCAGGAAGATCGGCCCCCGGGGCCCGGCCTCCGCCGCCGGGTCGGTCCGGCGCGCGTCGGCGGCCGGCGGCGTCGAGGGGCCGGTCGAAGGGCCGGCCGAGGGGTTTGGCCGCTCGCCGGCCGGCGGGACCGGCGGGGCGTCCGGGTCAGCCACGGCCCACCGCCGGGTCCAACCCGGCCCGCGCGTCCAGCCGCCCGGTCAGCTCGGTGCACAGTGCCCGCACCCGGCCGTCGAGCTCCAGCCGGGGCCGGCGGGGGGCGCGCGCTCCGATGTGGTCGTGCAGGGCCGGGTCGTACGGCAGGTCGAGGAACGCGCACAGCCGCCGCGTGTACGCGGCCGGGTCGGCCACCAACGCGTCGTACGAGCAGAGCAGCGTGTCGTCGCGGCCGGCCAGGCCGAGGGTGAAGAACAGCGAGTTGCGGACGTACCAGAACAGGGCGGCGGCGGTGTGCGGGGTCATCCGGTCGTAGTCGAAGCCGGCGATCAGCTCCCGGGCCGGCCCGTCCAGGCGCTGCCCCTGCCACCGGTCGCCGATCGTGCCGTCGGCGATCGCCCGCAGCGCCCGCAGGTTGGCGTCGCCGAACTTCGCCACCTCGGAGCGGGCCCGCTCGTCGACGTCCCGGTACGCCCACAGCGCCCGGCCGGGCCGCAGCCCGGACAGGCCGAGCAGCTCGTCGACCCGGTGCGTGTCGCACAGCGGCTTGACCAGCACGTACCGGTGCCTGCTGCGGCGCACGGCGTCGGCGAGCACCGCGTCCGAGCGCAGCCGGAAACGGTGGAACACCCGCCGGTCGTTCTCGTTGCGCACCTCGAACGACGGTGCCGCGTCCAGCCCTCGGGCCAGCATGTTGGTGCCGGAGCGTTGCAGGCCGACCAGGTACACCGGCACCGCCCGGCCGGGCGGCTGCGGGTGGGCCCGCCGCCAGCGCCACTTCGCCAGCGCGGTGCCGGCCCGCTGGACCGGGTCGAGCCGGTCCTCCTCGACGAGCCGCCGCACCCCCTCGGTGCGCGCCCAGCGCAGGTGCCGCACCACCCGCCGGGCGGTGTACGCCCATGCCGAGGGTTCGTCCTGGTGGGCCACCGGGTCCTCCTCGGGCTGACGGTCGGGCGGGGAACACGCTACCGGCTGATCATCGTGGCTGGCCAAGTGGCCGTGCGGCCAGCGCCTGATGGGCCGTGTGGTCAGTTGGGGACCGTGACTGGACTCGTCCGCGCGGTTTGCATACCGTGGGGCCCCTGGTCACCGCTGCTGCCCGGTGCCCGCCCTTCCCCACCCCCCTGAGCGGCCACTCAGCAGGCCACCCCTGGAGCAGGCCGATGCGTGTCCTCCACGTCAACAAGTTCCTCTACCGCCGCGGCGGGGCCGAGGGCTACCTCCTCGACGTCGCCACATTGCAGCGGGGCGCGGGCGACGAGGTCGCGTACTTCGGCATGACGCACCCCGACAACGACGCCCCGCTGCCGTACGCGCGGCACTTCCCGCCGCTGGTGGAACTCGACCCGGCGCCGTCGGGGATCGGTCCGCGCGCGACGGCGGCGGCCCGGATGATCTGGTCCCCGGCCAGTCGGCGCGGTCTGGCCCGGGTGATCGACGACTTCCGGCCCGACGTGGTCCACCTGCACAACATCTACCACCAGCTCTCGCCGTCGGTGCTGGCCGCGGCGCGGGCCGCGCGGGTGCCCTGCGTGATGACGCTGCACGACTACAAGCTGGCCTGTCCCAGCTACCAGATGCTGGACCGGGGCGCGGTGTGTGACGCGTGCGTCACCGGCGGCCCGCTGCGGGCCGCCCGGCGCCGGTGCAAGGACGGCTCGCTGCCGGCCAGCGGCCTGCTGGCCGTGGAGTCCTGGCTGCACCGCTCCACCCGGGCGTACGGGCCGGTGCAGGCGTTCGTCAGTCCCAGCCGGTTCCTGGCGCGGGTGATGCGCCGGGCCGGTGTCTTCCCGGACCGGATGCACGTGGTGCCGCACTTCGTCGACGTCGCCGTGACGCCCGTGAAGTCGACCCCGGGCGGGTCGGTGGTCTTCGCCGGCCGGCTGTCCGCCGAGAAGGGCGTCGACGTGCTGGTCGAGGCGCTCGCCCTGCTGCCGCCCGAGGTGTCGCTCGACGTGGCCGGCGACGGCCCGGCCCGCGCCGGGCTGACCGAGCTGGCGCAGCGGCGGGCGCCCGGCCGGGTCCGGTTCCACGGGCGGCTGGACAAGGCCCGGCTGCACGCGCTGGTCCGGTCCGCGGGGGTGGCGGCCGTGCCGTCGCGGTGGAACGAGAACCAACCGATGGCCGTGCTGGAGGCGTTCGCCTGCGGCGTGCCCGTGGTCGCCACCGACCTGGGCGGGCTGCCCGAGCTGGTCACCCCCGGCGTGGACGGCGAGGTGGTCGCCGCCGACGACCCCGCCGCGCTGGCCGCCGCGCTGCGCCGCGTCCTCGCCGACCCGGCGCGGGCGCACGGGATGGGACTGGCCGGGCGGGCCCGGGTGGAGCGGGACTTCTCGCCGCAGGCGCACCTGGCCCGGCTGCGCGAGGTCTACGCGACGGCCGCGCGGGCGCTGCGAGAGCCGGCGTGACCCGCCCGGTGCGGGTGCTCTACCTGGCCGGCAGCGGGCGCAGCGGCAGCACCCTGGTCACCACCGTCCTCGGCCAGTACGCCGGGTTCTTCGCGGCCGGCGAGCTGCGCTACCTGTGGCAGCGTGGCGAGGTGGAGAACCGGCCCTGCGGCTGCGGCCTGCCGTTCCGGGACTGCCCGGTGTGGCGGGCGGTACGCCGGGACGTGCCGGTCGACCGGGCCGGCGGGATCGCCGCCCGGCTGCGCGGTCGGCTGCGGCTGCGCGGGGTGCCCGCGCTGGTGCGCCGTCACCGGCACGGCCGGCGCGCGGTGCCCGCGCACCCCGACGACGCGGCGCTGGCCGGCCTGTACGCCGCCGTGGCCCGGCACGCCGGGGCGCGGGTGGTGGTCGACTCGTCGAAGCTGCCGCCGTACGGGGCCCTGGTCGGCGCGCTGCCCGGTGTCGAGCTGCGGGTGCTGCACCTGGTCCGCGACCCGAGGGCCACGGCCTTCTCCTGGCGGCGGCGCCGGGGCCTCGACGGCGAGGCCGACGAGCGGCTGATGAGCCGGCCTCCGGTGTGGAAGGCGGCCCTGCTGTGGCTGGTCTGGAACACGCTGACGACCCGGCTGTGGGCCGGCGACCCGGGCCGCTACCTGCGGGTGCGGTACGAGGACCTGACAGCCGACCCGGAGGCGACGCTGGGCCGGATCGCCGCGTTCGCCGCCGGCCCGTTCACCGGGACCGACGCCGATCCGTCCACCGCCTCCGCCGCCGGCCCGTTCACCGGTCCCGCGACGGTGCGGCTGGCGCCCACCCACTCGGTGGCCGGCAACCCGTCGCGGCACCGCACCGGCCCGGTGCCGATCGCCGCCGACGTCGAGTGGCGGCGCGGGCTGCCCCCGTGGTCGTACGCCGTGGTGACCGCGCTGACCGCGCCGGGGCTGCGCCGGTTCGGCTACCCGTGGCGCCGGGGCGCCCCGGTGGCACCCCGGCAGGAGGAGGACTGAGGATGTTGGCCGTGGTGGTGGGCACCGGGCGGTGCGGCTCGACCCTCGTGCAGGAGCTGCTGTCCCGGCATCCCGGCGTGGGGTTCGTCTCCGGCGTCGACGACAAGCTGTCCCGGCTCAACCTCACCGGCCGGTTCAACGGGCCGCTGTACCGGCGGTCGGCGCCCCGCCCGGCCGGCATGACGTCGCTGCGGCACAGCCGCCGGCTGCTCGAACGCGGCCGGCTGCGGGTCGCCCCGTCGGAGGCGTACCAGCTGCTGGACCGGCACGTGCTGGCCGGCTTCTCCCGCCCGTGCCGGGACCTGACCGCCGAGGACCTCACCCCGCACGTGGCGCGGCGGCTGCGCGCCTTCTTCGACGCCCGGATCGGGCGGCAGCGTTGCCCGCTGCTGGTGCACCACGTCACCGGCTGGCCGCGCACCGGGTTCCTCAGGGCTGCCTACCCCGAGCTGCGGGTGGTCAACGTGGTCCGCGACGGCCGGGCCGTCACCAACTCCTGGCTCCAGATGGGCTGGTGGGACGGCTGGCGCGGCCCCGACAACTGGTACCTCGGGCCGCTGCCGGCCGACCTGCGCCGGGAGTGGGAGGAGTCCGCCCGGTCCTTCCCGGTGCTCGCCGCGCTCGGCTGGAAGATGCTGATGGCGTCGTTCGCCGACGCCCGGGCCGCGCACCCGCCCGGACAGTGGCTGGACGTCCGCTACGAGGACCTGCTCGCCGACCCCCGCGCGGAGGCGGCCCGGATGCTCGACTTCCTCGGGCTGGACTGGACGCCGGAGTTCGAGCGGGGGTTCGGGCGGTACGAGTTCCCCGCCGGGCGCCGGGCGGCGTACCACGACGAACTGGGCCCCGCGCAGCTCGCGGCCGTCGAGCGGGCCCTGGCCGAGCCGCTGCGGCAGTGGGGCTACCGGGACTGACCGCTCCCCCCGGGCGAGGGGCCCCACCCGTCGGACCACGTCCGGCGAAGTTCCTACATGTGCAGGTGGTGGCACCGGTCGCCGGCTCGTAGCGTACGCAGCCTCGGACCTCAAGGAGACTCATGGCTACAGTGGGAACGCGCTGGCGCACAGGCGTGGCCGTACTGTCCGCGGCGGTGCTCGCCGCCCTCGGCGCGGCGCCGCAGGCGCTGGCGGCTGACGGCCCGCCGTCGATCGTCGTCCAGGACGGCGTCACCCAGCCGGTGTTCGGCTACGCCGACGCCATCCGGGAACGGCTCTTCATCGACTCCACCTTCGACAGCGACAACGACGGCCTGCGCGACATCATCGCGTTCGACCTGATGCGGCCGGCGGCGACCGCGAACGGGCTCAAGGCGCCCGTGGTGATGGACGCCAGCCCCTACTACTCGACGGTCTGCCGGGGCAACGAGTCCGAGTGCAAGGCGGACCTCGACGGCGACGGGCTGCTGGACAAGTGGCCGCTGTTCTACGACAACTACTTCGTGCCGCGCGGCTACGCGGTCATCCTGCTGGACATGGTCGGCACCAACAACTCCACCGGCTGCCCGACCACCAACGCCAACCAGGACAACCTGAGCGCCAAGCAGGCCATCAACTGGCTCAACGGACGGGCCACCGCCCGCAACGCCGCCGGTGAGATCGTCAAGGCGGACTGGCACAACGGCAAGACGGGGATGATCGGCAAGTCGTACGACGGCTCGCTGGCCATGTCCACGGCGGTGACCGGCGTGAAGGGCCTGACCACGGTCGTGCCCATCAGCGGCCCGACCGAGTACTACGACTACGTGCGCAGCAACGGCGTCGTCACCCGGGGCAACAGCTACGTGGCGTCGCTGGCCAACACGGTCACCAACCCGGAGCGCCGGGAGTACTGCAAGCCGGTGCGCGACGCGATGGCCGCCGCCGACGGCGACGAGCACGGCGACTACACCGCCTTCTGGAACGAGCGCAGCTACGTCAAGAAGGTCCCCAACGTCACCGCCAGCGTGCTGCTCTACCACGGCCTCAACGACGACAACGTCCGGCCGGACCACTTCAGCAAGTTCTGGTACGCCCTGGCGGAGAACAACGTGCCGCGCAAGCTGTGGCTGTCCCAGGAGGGCCACGTCGACCCGTTCGACTCGCGCCGCGCGGTGTGGGTGTCGACGCTGCACCGGTGGTTCGACTTCTGGCTCCAGGGCGTCGCCAACGGCATCATGGACGAGCCGCGGGTGGACCTGGAGCGGTCCGCCGACGTGTGGGAGACCCACGCCGACTGGCCGATCCCCGGCAAGGCCGACACCGAGGTGTTCCTCCAGCCCGGCACCACCGGCGCGGGCGGCCTCGGGCTGGTGCCCACGGCGAAGCCGACGACCGGGGCGTTCCAGGACAGCCGCACGCAGAGCCAGAACACCATGATCCTCAACCCGGACGTGGTGCAGCCCAACCGGCTGGCCTTCCTCTCCGCGCCGCTCACCGCGCCGCTGCACATCTCCGGCACCCCGACCGTGCAGCTGCGGGCCTCCGCCGACCAGACCGACACCAACCTCGGGGCGATCCTGGTCGACTACGGCACCGACGAGCGGGTCGCCCACCGGGCCTCCGGTGAGGGGATCATCACCCTGACCACGGAGGACTGCTGGGGCGAGAGCAGCCCGACGGACGACGGCTGCTACAAGCAGACGGCGAAGCGGGTGGCCACGGCCGACTACGAGCTGGTCACCAAGGGCGTCATGGACGCCCAGAACCGGCAGTCGATCCGGGTCGCCGTGCCGCTGGTGCAGGGGGAGTCGTACAACTTCAGCTTCCCGCTGCTGCCGGAGGACTACGTCTTCAAGCCCGGCCACCGGATCGGCATGATCATCGTGGCCAGCTACCCGCAGTACTCCAGCCAGGCGGACACCACCGCCGCGAACCTGCAGGTCGCGCTGAAGAGCAGCAAGGTCGTCCTGCCCGTGGTCGGCGGCACCGCCGCCGCGCACGCCGCCGGCCTCTGACCGGCTGACCGGCGGGCCGCC
>NZ_JBEOWQ010000053.1:0-28977 GCF_040296145.1 Micromonospora sp. NPDC002296 | reverse complement strand
CCCGGGGCCGCCGGCTCACCCGGAGCCGCCTGATCGCCGAGGGCCACCGGGCCCGCCGCGTCCGCGGCGGCGGCGAGGGCGGCGGTCGCGTCGCGGTCGAGGATCCCGTCCGCGACGGTGACGGTGTGCCGGCCGTGCCGGCTGGTCCCGGCCGGGACCACGGCCGGGGACTCGAAGGCGAAGGCCACGCAGACCCCCGGGTACATCGCCGTCCGGACGAACCACCGGTCGCCCGGCCCGAGCCCGGTGAAGACCAGGGTGTACGCGCCGCCCCCCGGCCCGGTGCCGGCCAGCGCCACCCACGGCGCGGCGGAGCCGTTGACGGCCTCCTCGCCGTCGGCCAGCGCGGTGAAGGTACGGGGCGGTTCGGTGGCGACGGCCCGCCAGAAGAACCCGCCGTACCCGGCGCCGCCGGGGCGGCCGTTGGTGGCCGGGCTGCCGAGGGGGACGTCCCGGTCGGCGGGGGCGCTCAGCGCGTACCGCAGGTCCAGCCGCCACGCCCCGGGGGCATCGGGCACGGGCGCGACGGCGAGCCGGCGGCGCTCGGTGATCAGCACCCCGCCGGCCGGGTCGCACCACTGGAGGCGGTGTTCCAGTCGATCGTCGGCCCGCTCGGTCCAGCCGGTGTGGACGATCCGGCCGTGGTCGTCGCGCCAGGTGTAGCCGGTGTCGCGCACGTAGGTGCGCCCGCCCCACAGGTTGGTGCCGGCGACGTCCTGCACGGCCAGGGACGCGCCGAGGTGCCACACGTGGTCCTCCGGCAGCGCGTCGGTGACGACCGTGCCGGCGAGGGTGCGCACCGGGTGCAGGTAGGGCCGGGGGCCGTGCCTGGCGTCGAGGTCCGGGGCGAGGACGTACCGGGCCACCTCGACGCCGCCGACCAGCAGTCGGGGATCGTCGCCGGAGTCGCCGGCCGGGCGGCCGGGCTCGCCTGTGGGAACGGCCCGGGTGCGGGGGTCGGCACCATCGGCCCGGGTGCGGAGGGTGGCCCCGTCGGCCCGGGCGTGGGGGGCGTGATCGGTCACGACGGCTCCACGGCGACGGCCGGACGGCGGGCGACCGCGTGCAGCGCGGCCAGGGCGTACCCGGCGAGGATCGGCAGCGCGACCGGGATGACCAGCACGGCGAGGACGCCGGCCAGGCAGCACACCCCGCCGGCCGCCGCCCAGCCGGCCGGGCGGGCGACGCAGGAGCGGGCGGCGGTGCGGGCCGCGACCCGCCAGCCCCGCCCGCCGGCCCGCCCGACCTCGACGACGACCAGCCCGGCGTACCCGGACAGGGCCGCCGTGACCGCGCCGGTGACCAGCAGGGCGGGCGCCCCGCCGGGGACCCGGCCGGTGGCCAGCGCGGCCAGGTCGGCCCCGAGCAGGACCGCGCCGGCCAGCCCGGCCAGGGTCACCGGCACGCCGGCCGGCAGCGCCCGGACGTACCGGCGCAGCGTGGTCCGCAGGTTCGGCCAGCCGCCGTCGGTCACCCGGTCGTGCACGGCGGCGCTGGCGGCGGCGAGCGCGGCGCCGGCGGTCAGCACCGGCAGCGCGCCCGCCACCAGCAGGAACCCGACCAGCGCCAGGTCGGCGGCGTCGGCTACCACGTCCCGCCAGTCCCGGCGGGCCGGTCTGTCCCGCGTCACGGCGTCACCCCTTGATCCCGCTGGTGTTGATGCCCTCGACGAGCATCCGCTGGAAGGCCAGGAAGAACAGGAACACCGGCAGCAGCGACAGCACCGACATGGCGAACATCGGGCCGACCGCGCTCTGGCTGGTCGAGTCGATGAACAGGGTCAGCGCCACCGGCACGGTGTAGTCCTCCAGGCTGGACAGGAAGACGAGCTGCCGGAAGAAGTCGTTCCAGGTCCAGATGAACGAGAAGATCGCGGTGGTGACCAGCGCGGGTCGGCTCAGCGGCAGGATGATGTGCCGGAAGATGCCGAACGCGCTGGCCCCGTCGATCTTCGCCGCCTCGTCCAGCTCGCGCGGGATGCCCCGCATGAACTGGACCATCAGGAAGACGAAGAACGCCTCGGTCGCCAGGAACTGCGGGATCAGCAGCGGCAGGTAGGGCCACTCGCCGCCGACCAGGCCGAGCGTGCGGAACAGGATGTACTGGGGCACGATCAGCACGTGCCCGGGCAGCAGCAGGGTGCCGATCATGACGGCGAACCACATCCCGCGCAGCCGGAACCTCAGCCGGGCGAAGGCGTACGCGGCGAGCAGGCAGGAGACCGCGTTGCCGACCACGGTCAGCAGGCTGACCATGGCGCTGTTGAGGAAGAACCGGCCGAAGCTGAGGTCGAAGTTGGCCCACCCGTCGGCGTAGTTGCCGGGGGTGAACTGTTTCGGCAGCAGGCCGGTGTTGCTGACGATCTCCTCCTGGCCCTTGACCGAGGTGCCGATCATCCAGAACAGCGGGTAGAGCACGACCACCACGATCGCGATCAGGACGACCAGGCGCACGGCCTGCCCGCCGCCGGAACGCGGGCGGCGCGGCCGGGTCACCACCGGGCCTGCGGTAGCCGTCACCGGTCCTCCCCGTCGGAGTAGTGCACCCAGAACCGTCCGGTGCTGAAGAAGACGGCCGTGATGAGGCCGATGGCGAGCAGGAAGACCCAGGCCATCGCCGAGGCGTAGCCCATCTCCAGATCGGTGAAGCCCTTGATGTAGAGGTTCAGCGTGTACATGAGGGTGGAGTCGACCGGGCCGCCGGTGCCGTTGCTGAGCACGAAGGCCGCGGTGAAGCCCTGGAAGCCGTTGATGGTCTCCAGCACCAGGTTGAAGAAGATGACCGGGGAGAGCATCGGCAGGGTGACGGCGCGGAACTGCCGCCACCTGCCGGCCCCGTCGACCGAGGCGGCCTCGTACAGCTCCGTCGGCACCTGCTTGAGCCCGGCCAGGAAGATCACCATCGGGGCGCCGAACTGCCAGATGGCGAGCACCATCAGGGTCTCCAGCGCCCAGTCCGGGTCGTTGACCCAGGGCTTGCCCTCGATGCCGAACAGGGCCAGCACCGAGTTGAACGCGCCGTCACGGTTGAACATGTTCACCCAGACGATGGCCAGGGCGACGCTGCCGCCGAGCAGCGACGGCAGGTAGAACAGGCTGCGGAACAGCCCGACCCCGCGCCACGCCCGGTTGAGCAGCAGCGCCACCCCCAGCGCGGCGGCCAGCTTCAGCGGCACCGCCACCAGGGCGAAGGCCAGCGTCACGCGGACCGCGTGCCAGTACGAGGGATCGTTGGTGAACATCCGCTCGTAGTTGGCGAACCCCACCCACTCGACCTCCGAGAAGGGGGTGAGGATGTCGTAGTCGGTGAAGCTCAGGTAGAGCGACAGGAGCATGGGAATCGCCGTGATGGCCATCAGTCCGATGAGCCAGGGCGAGAGGAAGACGTACCCCGCCAGACCTTCGCTGTGCCGGATCCGCCCGGCCACGTCCCGGGGGGCGTGGGCGCGGGCGGATCCGGTGCCGCGTCGGGTCGGGTCGGGCGCCGTGGTCAGTGCCACGAGCCGGCTCCTTTCCGAACGTGTGCGGCGGCTCAGACGATGGCGGACTTGCAGGCGGCCAGGAACTGCGCCGCCGCCTCGGCCGGGGTGACCCGGCCGTACTGGGCGTTCTCCGCCGCCTTGATCAGTTCTGCGCGGACCTTGCTGTGGCCCTTGATCGGCACCTGCGGCGACTCCCCGAACTTCTGGGCCAGCTCGGCCTCCACCGCGATGGACTGCTTCATCGCCGGGTCGGTGGCGCCCTCGCTGACGAGCCGGCGCAGGTCCTGGTTCGACGGCAGGCCCCGGTCGGTGCCGAGGAGCTTGACCGCCTCCTGGTCGTTGGCCAGGAAGTTCAGCACGTCGACCGCGATGTCCCGGTGCTTGCTGCCCTTGAACACCGACCAGTACATCGAGGCGCGGGCCCACTGGGCGCTCGGGTCACCCGGGTACGCGACGACACCGAGCTCGTCCTTGGTGTTCTTCTTCAGCTCCGGCATCTGGTTGACCCAGACCCAGGAGGTGCCGGCCTTGCCGGTCACGACGAGCTGCTTGGTGATGTCGGTGGCGTTGCCCTCGTGGATCACGTCCGGCGTCGGGGTGGCGCCCCGGTCCCGGGCGCCCTTCCACAGCTCGAACCACTTGGTGACGTCCTCGGCGGTGAAGCCGAGCTCCTTGCCCTCGTACATGTCCTTGCCCTGCTGGCGCAGCCAGACCCAGAACGCCTTGTAGTCGGCGCTCGGGTCCTGGGTGCCGGGGACCTTGGTCTTCTTCGCGACCTGCTCGGCCCAGGCGATGTGCTCCTCCCAGGTCATGCCGGTGGTCGGCTCCGGGAGGCCGTTCCTGCTCAGCAGCGTCTTGTTGTAGACCAGCCCCTGGGTGTTCTCCCCGGCGGCCAGCCCGGCGAGCTTGCCGTCGACCACGCCGTACTGCCACAGGCTCTTGGGGAACTTCGACACGTCGAGCTTGCCGGAGTCGGAGTAGCTGGTCAGGTCGAGCGTGGTGTTGCGGGACGCGTACTCGGCGAGGAAGTTGTCGTCGATCTGGAAGATGTCCGGCGGGTTGCCACCGGCGGTGAGGGTGGCCAGCTTGTCGAAGTAGCCCTGGTTGGCCTGCCAGGTCCTCTCGAACGTGACGTTCGGGTGCTTCCTGGTGTAGAGGGCGAGGGCGTCCCCGGTCAGCTTCCCCCTGGCATCGCCGCCCCACCAGAAGATGGAGAGCTTGACGGGGGCGTTGGGGTCGTCACTGGCCTCGTCGCCGCAGGCGGCGGCGCCCAGGGCGAGCGGCGCGGCGACCACCAGGGCGACGAGCCCGCGCAGCAGCCGACGGCGGGGGGTACGGTGGGAACGCCCGGCGGGTGCGCCGGCGGTGGGGGGCGTGGCGGGGTGCATGTGCGCTCACTCCTTGGCATTAGGAGGCGACGACGCCACCGGTGGCCGCAGTCGGGCGGCCCGGGTCCGCAAGGCGATGCGGGCTCGGGCCGACACGTTCGGCACCGGAGCCACCGGACGACGGAACTCCTCCGGTGGAGTCGCGGATGACCAACTCGGTCTGGAGCATTACCTGTGCGGTGGTGCGACGGGCGCCGGCTGCCGTGCCCCGACCGGCGCCCCGCGGCGCGTCGGTGTCCTGTTGCAGCAGCATGTCGACGGCCGTCCGGCCGGCGGCCGCGGTAGGCGTGGCCACCGTCGTCAACTTGGGCCGGGTGAGCCGGCTCAGGGCGATGTCGTCGATGCCGACGACGCTGACGTCCTGCGGCACCCGGACCCCGAGGGCGTCGAGCCCCTCGATCAGCCCGATCGCCATCAGGTCGTTGTAGGCGAGCACGGCGGTGACGCCGGCGCGCTGGACCTGTTCGGCCAGCGCGCCGCCGCCGTGCTCGGTGGGCGGGTTGGGCCCGAGAACGGTCAGTTCCGCGCCGCCGGTACGCGCCGCGGCGGCGGCCGAGCGGCGGATCTCCCGGTTGGTCCACGAGCCGCGCGGCCCACCGAGCAGGGCGATCTCGGTGTGGCCGAGGCCGACCAGGTGCTCGATCGCGGACCGGGCCCCCTGCCCGACGTCCATCATGACGCAGGGCAGGCCGGTCACCTGCCGGTTTATCACCACCAGCGGGACCTCGCGGCTGAGCTGTTCGATGAGGCTGTTGCTCATCCGGGGGCTGCACAGCAGCACCCCGTCGACCTGCTTGGCCAGGGCGTGGACCAGTTCCTCCTCGGCCACCGGGTCCTCGTTGGTGTCGGCGACGAAGACGTGGTAGTCGCGGTGCCTGGCCTGCCCCTCCGCCGCCTTGATCAGCGGCGGGAAGAACGGGTTGGCGATGTCGGCGATGATCAGGCCGATGTTGTGGGTGCGGCCGGTGATCAGGGCACGCGCGGCGCGGTTGGGCCGGTAGCCCAGGTCCTCCGCGCAGGCCAGCACCCGGCCCCGGGTCTCCGGGTTGACCAGGTGCGGCGCGGAGAACGTGCGGGAGACCGTGGAGATGTGCACGCCCGAGGCCCGCGCGACGTCCCTGATGGTGACTGGCACGGCGGCCCCTTCGTCCAGTGTGGTTGCGGTCACGTGGGTGCCGACAATTAATGCAAACGGTTGCTCCACTGTCAACGCTCGAAGGTTACGACCAGGTTTCGAGGGGTCACCCTTCATGCCCCGCTAACCCATCAAAGACGGGCAAACCACACGGCTTTTTGTCGACGTCATTGACTCATGGCGATCGATCGTGGTTTCTTCACTGCAAACCTTTGCAGTGACACCCGGGAGGCGACGCGATGTCTTCGAGATCCGGCGAACGGACCCGTCACGCGGTGGTCGGCACCGGCGCCCGGGCCGAGATGTTCGTCCGGGCGCTGGTCCGGGACCATCCCGACACCGCCGAACTGGTCGCGTTCGCCGACGTCAACCGGTCCCGGATGGACGCGCACAACCGCTGGCTGGCCGAGCTGGGTCACCGGGGGGTGCCGACGTACCGGGCCGACGGGTTCGCCGCGATGCTGGACAAGGAGCGCGTCGACACCGTGCTGGTCACCACGGTCGACGCCACCCACGACGAGTACATCGTGGCCGCCCTGCGCGCCGGCTGCGACGTGGTGTCGGAGAAACCGATGACCGTCGACGCGCCGCGCTGCCGGCGGATCCTGGACGCGGTCGCCGAGACCGGCCGGCAGGTCACCGTCGCCTTCAACTACCGCTACAACCCGCTGCACGAGCAGTTGCGCCGGCTGCTGGCCGACGGGGCGGTGGGCGAGATCGGGTCGGTGCACTTCGAGTGGCTGCTCGACGTGCGGCACGGCGCGGACTACTTCCGGCGCTGGCACCGGGACAAGGCCAACTCCGGCGGGCTGATGGTGCACAAGGCCAGCCACCACTTCGACCTGGTCAACTGGTGGCTCGACGCCACCCCGGTCGAGGTCTACGCCGCCGGCCGGCTGTTCTTCTACGGCGACGCCGGCCGCCGGCACGGCTACGCCCGGGACTACGACCGGGCACACGACGCCCCGGACGCCGCCGGCGACCCGTTCGCCCTGCGGATGGCCGAGCACCCCCGGCTGCGCGAGCTCTACCTCGACGCCGAGGCCGAGGACGGCTACCACCGCGACCAGAACGTGTTCGCCCCCGACGTCACCATCGAGGACGACATGGCGGTGCTGGCCCGCTACTCCTCCGGCGTGACCATGACGTACCACCTCACCGCCTACGCCCCCTGGGAGGGCTACCGGGTGATGGTCAACGGCAGCCGGGGCCGCGTCGAGTTGGAGGTCGTGGAGAGCGACTTCGTCAGCCCCGGGGCCGCCGGGGCGCTCAAGGGCGCGGCGCTGCACGGCGACGAGGCCGCCGCCGAGGGCGGCTCGGCCACCCTCACCCTGCGCCCGTTCTGGTCGCCGCCCCGGCAGATCGAGGTCGAGGGGTACACCCGGCAGGGCCACGGCGGCGCGGACGCCCGGATGACGAAGGTCCTCTTCGGCGGCGCGGCGGACCCGCTGCACCGGGCCGCCGGCGCCCGCGACGGGGCCCTTGCCCTGCTCACCGGCCTGGCCGCCAACCGGTCCTTCGAGACCGGGCAGGCCGTCCGGGTCGCCGATCTGCTCCCCCTGCCCTGACCGACCGCGCCCGGAGCGCGCCGCCACGGCCACCCCACCGGGCCCCGCGGCCCCGCCGGTCCGCCCCCCGTTCGACCGACCGCACCCGAGGAGCCGTCCGACGTGCCGACCACCGCCCGACCCGACCTGCTCCTGCCCGCCGACCCGGGCCTGCGCGCGCTGTCGCGGCAGCTCTACGCGCTGGCGGCCGAGCAGCCGATCATCTCCCCGCACGGGCACGTCGACCCGGCGCTGCTGGCCGAGGACCGGCCGTTCCCGGACCCGTCCCGGATGATCATCGTGCCCGACCACTACCTGACCCGGATGCTGCTCAGCCAGGGCGTCCCCCCGGCGGAACTGGGCGTCCCGACGGTGGACGGCAGCCCCGTGGAGACCGACGGGCGGACGATCTGGCGGCGCTTCGTCGACGGCTGGCACCTGTTCCGGGGCACCCCGTCGCGGCTGTGGCTGGAGCAGACCCTCACCGGGGTCTTCGGGGTGGACACCCCGCTCTCCCCGGCCACCGCCGACGCCGTGTACGACGAGGTCGCGGCCCGGCTCGCCGAGCCGGAGTTCCGGCCCCGGGCGCTGTTCGACCGGTTCCGCATCGAGGTGCTCGCCACCACCGAGTCGCCCCTGGACGACCTGGCCCAGCACGCCAAGCTCGCCGCCGACGGCTGGGGCGGCCCCGGCGGCAAGGTGGTCACCACGTTCCGGCCGGACAACGTCGTCGACATGGAGTTCGACAACTGGGCCGCCAACGTCGAGCGGCTCGGCGAGGTCTCCGGCGAGGACACCGACACGTACCCCGGGTTCCTGGCCGCCCTGCGACGGCGCCGGGAGGCGTTCATCGCGGCCGGCGCCACCTGCTCCGACCACGGCCACCCGACCGCCCGCACCCTGAATCTGAGCGAGTCGGAGGCGACGGCGCTGTACGACCGGGGCCGGCGCGGGACGGCCGACGCCGCCGACGCCGAGGCGTTCCGGGCGCACATGCTGCTGGAGTTCGCCCGGATGTCGCTCGACGACGGGCTGGTGATGCAACTGCACCCCGGCTCGGTGCGCAACCACAACCGCCTGCTGCACGCCCGGCACGGCCGCGACGTCGGCGGGGACATCCCCCAGGCCACCGAGTACCTGCACGCGCTCACCCCGCTGCTGGACGCGTACGGCAACGACCCCCGGCTGCGGGTGGTGGTCTACACCCTCGACGAGTACACCTTCACCCGGGAACTGGCCCCCCTCGCGGGCGGCTACCCGGCCCTGTACCTCGGCGCGCCCTGGTGGTTCCTCGACTCCCCCGAGGTGCTGCGCCGGTTCCGGGAGGCGGTCACCGAGACCGCCGGGTTCTACAACACGGCCGGGTTCGTCGACGACACCCGGGCGTTCTGCTCCATCCCGGTACGTCACGACGTGGCCCGCCGGGTCGACGCCGGCTTCCTCGCCCGGCTGGTCGCCGAGCACCGGCTGACCGAGGCCGAGGCCGCCGAGACCATCGTCGACCTCGCGTACCGCCTGCCCAAGAAGGTCTTCAAGATCGGCGAAAGGTTGGTCCCGTGAGCGTCACCATCACTTCCGTGGACGTGCACGACGTGCGCTTCCCGACCGCGGCGGCCGGCGACGGCTCGGACGCGATCAACCGGGGCGACTACTCGGCGACGTACGTCGAGCTGGGCACCGACGCCGGGCCGGTGGGCGCCGGGTTCACCTTCACCAACGGCCGGGGCAACGAGATCACCTGCGCGGCCGTACGCGCCCTGGCCCACCACGTGCGGGACAGGACGGTCGAGGAGATCGTCGCCGAGCCGGTGGCGTTCTGGCGCTCCCTGAGCGCCGACCCGCAGCTGCGCTGGCTGGGCCCGGAGAAGGGCGTCATCCACATGGCCACCGGCGCACTGGTCAACGCCGTGTGGGACCTGCGGGCCAAGCTCGCCGGCAAGCCGATGTGGCGGTTCCTGGCCGAGCTGCCCACCGAGGACCTGGTGGCCAGCATCGACTTCCACCACATCACCGACGCGCTCACCCCCGGCGAGGCGGCCACCATCCTGGACGGGGGCCGCGACGGGATGGCCGACCGGCTCGCCCTGCTGGCGCGCGACGGGTTCCCGTCGTACACCACCTCCGTGGGCTGGCTGGGCTACCCCGACGACAAGGTCCGGACGCTGACCCGCGAGGCGTACGCCCGGGGCTGGCGGGCGATGAAGATGAAGGTCGGCGGCCCGCCCGCCGACGACCTGCGCCGCGCCCGGATCATCCGCGCGGAGATCGGCCCCGACGCGCTGCTGATGATGGACGCCAACCAGGTGTGGGACGTCGACGAGGCGATCACCAACATGACGGCGCTGGCCGAGGTGGACCCGTACTGGATCGAGGAGCCGACGCACGCCGACGACATCCTCGGCCACGCCCGGATCGCCCGCGCGGTGACCGAGCTGACCGGCGGGCGGTGCCGGGTGGCCACCGGCGAGGTGGCCGCCAACCGGGTGATCTTCAAGCAGCTGCTCCAGGCCGAGGCGATCGGCGTCATGCAGATCGACGCCTGCCGGGTCGGCGGGGTCAACGAGGTGCTTGCCGAGATCGTCATGGCGGCGAAGTTCGGGGTGCCGATCTGCCCGCACGCCGGCGGCGTCGGCCTGTGCGAGTACGTGCAGCACCTGGCGATCTTCGACTTCCTGCGGGTCGGCGCCGACCTCGACGGCCGGATGGTCGAGTACGTGGACCACCTGCACGAGCACTTCGTCGACCCGGTGCGCACCCGGGGCGGCCGGTACCTGCTGCCCACCGCACCCGGCTACAGCTCGACGATGCGCCCCGAGTCGATCGCGGAGTTCCGCTTCCCGGACGGCCCGGTATGGCGGTGACCGTGGGGGCGTCCCGGCTCGGGCTGGCCGCGCTGCGCCGGCTGCCCGAGGCGAGCCGCCCGCTGCTGCGCCCCGGCACCGTGCCCGCCGGGATCGTGCACCTCGGCCTGGGCGCGTTCCACCGCGCCCACCAGGCCGTCTACACGGAGGCCGCGATCGGCGCGGCGGGCGGCGACTGGGGCATCGTCGGGGTCGCCCCGCGCAGCACCGAACTGGTCGAGACGCTCGCCGCGCAGGACAACCTGTTCAGCGTTACCACCAGGGCCGCCACCGGCGGCAGCACCCGGGTGATCGGGTCGCTGGCCGGGGTCCGGCACGCCGCGAGCGACCCGGCCGGGATCGTGGCGCTGCTCGCCGACCCGGCGATCCGGGTGGTCACGCTGACCGTGACGGAGAAGGCGTACCAGCTCGACCCGGTCACCGGCCGGCTGCGCCCGGACCCGGCGCTCGCCGCCGACCTGGCCGGCGACGGGCCGCCCGGCACGGTGCCCGGCCTGCTGGTACGTGGGCTGGCCGCCCGGGCGGCGGCCGACGCGGGGCCGATCGCGCTGGTCAGCTGCGACAACCTGCCGTCGAACGGGGTCCGGCTGCGCGGCCTGGTCGAGCAGGCGCTGGCCCGCTCCGGCGTGTCGGAGCGGGCGCTCGGCTGGGTGGCCGCGAACGTCACCTTCCCCGGGACCATGGTGGACCGGATCGTGCCGGCCAGCACGGCGGACACCCTCGCCGTGGCCCGGCAGGCGCTGGGCTTCGCCGACCTGGCGGCGGTGGACGCCGAGCCGTACACCCAGTGGGTGATCGAGGACGCCTTCCCCGGCGGCCGGCCGGCGTGGGACCGGGCCGGAGCGGTGCTCACCGACGATGCCGGGCCGTGGGAGCGGCTGAAACTGCGCGGCCTCAACGGCCTGCACTCGACCACCGCCTACCTGGGCGCCCTCGCCGGTCGGGAGACCGTCGCCGACGCGCTGGGAATCCCCGGCCTGACCGGGATGCTGCGCCGCCTCGTCGCCGAGGAGGTGGCGGTCAGCTTCGCCCCGCCGGCCGGGGTGTCGGTGGTCGAGTACGGCGACGAGGTGCTGGGCCGCTTCGCCAACCCGGCGATCCGGCACCGCACCCTCCAGGTGGCGATGGACGGCTCGCAGAAGCTGCCCCAGCGGATCCTGCACACCATCGCCGACCTGCGTGCGGCCGGCCGGCCGGCGCGCTGGTCCGCGCTGGTGGTGGCCGCGTGGGCGCGGTTCGTCTGCGGGCACGCCGACGACGGCGGAGCGCTCCCGCTGGTCGACCCGCTCGCCGACCAGATCCGGGGCGCCCTGGCCACCGCCGGGGGCACCCCGGCCGGGGTCGTCGACGCCCTGTTCGGGCTGCGTGAGGTCTTCCCCGCCCAGGTGGCCGACGACGACGAGGTGCGCGCCGACGTCACCGACTGGCTGGCCGCCCTGCACCGGCACGGGGTGACCGCGACCCTGGCCGGTGCGACGTGAGCGACGCCCGCCCGGGGTCCGCCCCGGGTGGCGCGGGCCGGTCCGGCGGGAGCGCCCCCCGCCCGGGGGCCGCCCAGGATGGCGCGGGCCGGTCCGGGGCCGGGGGCCCGCCCCGGGTGGCGGTCATCGGGGCGAACGGGCACGGCCGGTGGCACCGCCGGGCGATCGCCCCGCTGCACGCCGCCGGCCGGGTCCGGCTGGTCGCCCTGGTCGACGTACGCCCCATCGAGGAGGAGCCGCACGCGCCGGTGCCGGCCGGCGCGGGGGTCTTCACCGACCACGCCGCGATGCTCGCCGAGGCGAAGCCGGACATGGTGGTGGTCTGCACCCCGCCGCACACCCACCTGCCGATCGCGCTGGACGTGCTGGCCGCCGGGGCGGACTTGCTGCTGGAGAAACCGCCGGTGCTGTCCACGGCCGAGCACCGGACGCTGGCCGCCGCGCTGGCCGACACCGGCCGGTCCTGCCAGGTCGGCTTCCAGGCCCTCGGCTCGGCCGCGCTGGCCGAGCTGACGGCGGCGGTGGCCGACGGGCGGCTCGGCACGGTCACCGGCATCGCCACGGTCGCGGCCTGGCGACGCTCGGACGGCTACTACGCCCGGGCCCCCTGGGCCGGCCGGCGGACGCTGAACGGCCGGCCGGTGCTCGACGGGGCGCTGGCCAACCCGTTCGCGCACGCGGTGATGCAGTGCCTGGCGGTGGCCGAGGCGGTCGCCGGCGCGCCGGTGCGGCCGGCGGTGATCGAGCTGGAGCGCTACCGGGTCCGCCCGATCGAGGTGGACGACACGGCGGCCCTGCGGGTCGTCCCGCGCTCCGGTCCACCGATCGTCGCCGCGGTGACCCTGGCCGGCGAGGACTTCGTCGCCGGTGAGGTGATCGTGACCGGCACCGCCGGCCGGGCGGTGCTGGAGTACCCGACGGACCGGCTGGCGCTGCCCGGCGACGACGCGCCCCGGGAGGTGCCGGGGCGGCGTGGCCTGCTGGAGAACCTGCTGGACCGCCGCGCCGACGGGACGCCGCTGATCGCCCCGCTGGCCCGCACCGCGCCGTTCACCGCCGTGCTGGAGGCGGTCCGGGCCGCGCCCGAGCCGACCCTGCTCGGCGGCGACCTGGTGACCGCAGCCGGGGACGGGCCGGACCGGGTGCTGAGCGTCCGCGGCGTGAACGGGGCGCTGCGGCGGGCGGCCGAGTCCGGCGCGCTGCTGTCGGAGCTGGCCGTGCCGTGGGCGGTGCCGCCGGTGCGCACCGAGCTCGCGGAGGAGAAGCACTCGTCACGAAACTCACCGCACCGACCAACCACTTCGGAGAGGCCCTGATGCGTCCACGCGTTCTCGGGGCGGCCCTGGTCGCCCTGTCCCTGCTCGTCGTACCGGGCGCTGCGGCGTCGGCCGCCCCCGACGCCGCCGGCCCGGTGCCCGACCCCGTCGAGCGGCTCGCCCGCCAGGCGCTGCCGGCCGGCGACGGCTGGGCGGCCGACGGCGTCGGCACCACCGGCGGCTCGACGGCCGCCGCCGACCAGGTCCACCTGGTCCGCAGCCGGGCCGAGCTGGTCCACGCGCTGGGCGGTGACAACGCCACCAACCGGACCAACGCCACCCCCAAGGTGATCGTCGTCGACGGCGTCGTGGACGGGTTCGAGGCCGACGACGGCGGCCCGCTCGACTGCGCCGACCTGGCCGACCCGGGGTACTCGCTGGCGGCCTACCTGGCCGCGTACGACCCGGCGGTGTGGGGCATGACGCCACCGACCGGGGCGCTGGAGGCCGCCCGGGTGCGCTCGGTGGCGAACCAGACGCGGCAGACCCAGATCAACGTCGGCCCGAACACCACCGTCGTCGGGCTGCGCGGGGCGACGCTGACCGGGCTGACCCTGATGATCGACAGCGCCAGCAACGTCATCGTGCGGAACCTGACCTTCGACGACGCCCGGGACTGCTTCCCGGCGTGGTCGCCGACGGACGGCGCCACCGGCAACTGGAACTCCCAGTACGACCAGATCTCGGTGCGGCGCAGCGAGCACGTCTGGGTCGACCACAACAGCTTCACCGACGGCGACAACCCGGACAGCGGCCAGCCGGTGCACTTCGGCCGGCCGTACCAGGTGCACGACGGGTCGCTGGACATCACCCACACCGCCAGCCTGGTCACCGCCTCGTACAACCGGTTCGTCGGACGGGACAAGCTGATGCTGATCGGCTCGTCGAACACGGTCGGGCCGGACGTCGGCCGGCTCAAGGTGACCCTGCACCACAACCTGTTCGACAGGGTGCTCCAGCGCCTGCCCCGGGTCCGGTTCGGCCAGGTCGACGTCTACAACAACTGGTACCGGCTGGCCGGCGAGGACTTCCAGTACGCCGTCGGCGTCGGGGTGCAGTCCGCGCCGTACGTGGAGAACAACTGGTTCACCCTCGGCGCGGGCCTCGCCGCCGAGGACCTGCTGTACGACTGGGGCGGCACCGCCGTCACCACCCGCGGCAACTGGGTCCGCGCCGACGGCGACGGGGCCCGCCCGGTCGACCTGGTGGCCGCGTACAACGCGACCCACGACCCCGACCTGGGCACCGACGCCGGCTGGACGCCGGCCCTGCGCGACGGCCGGGTGCTGCCCGCGCCGCTGGTCCCGCTCGTGGTCGGCGCGCTGGCCGGGGCGAACCGGCTGCCGCTGTAGAGAACCGGGCGCAGCCGGCCCCCACGGCCTCATCCGGCGGCCCGACGGGCCGCCCGGCGGTGCCACCGTAGACGGGCCACCACCAGCACCACCAGCAGGGCCAGCAGCGCCTCCCCGCCCAGTCCGAGGCGACGCTCCAGCAGCCGGTACGAGGCTCCCGCCAGGTAGCCGAGCACCGCCACGGTCACCGCCCAGGCCACCCCGCCGCAGAGGTTGGCCAGGGTGAACGTGCCCCGTGGCACCCCGCTGAGCCCGGCGATCCCCGGCACGAGGGCGCGCAGCGCCGCCACCCAGCGGCCGAGCACCACCGCCACCGCGCCCCGGCGGCGGACCAGGTCCAGCGCCCGCCGAAGCTCCCCCGAGCGAGCCAGCCGGCGGGGCACACGGGACAGCAGCCGGCGGCCGTACCGGCGGCCGATGAGGTAGCCGGTCTGGTCGCCCAGCGTCGCCCCGGCCACCGCCGCGGCGGCCACCGCCCACAGCGGCAGCCGACCCGAGTGCGCGAGCACTCCGCCGACCAGCACGGCGACCTCCCCCGGCACGAGCAACCCGAGGAAGGTGGACGCCTCCAGCGCGGGAAGCAGGAAGACCAGGACAAGCACCAGCGCGGGCGGCGACGCCACCAGCACCGCAGACACCCGGTCCACCGGACCATTCTCCCCGCACGGCGGCGGCCCGTGACACCGATCGCCGTTTCCGGCCGCTACCGGCGCGCGCCGCCGTTACCGCCCGCTGCCCGCGAGCACCGCCCGGATCGGGGTGGACACCGCCGGTCGGCGTGCGGGCCGGCCAGGGAGCATCAGCGGTCGGCGCGGCTCCGGGCGGTCGTGCGACGCAAGGCCGACGACGGGGACCCGCGGACGGTGAAGATCAGCTATAAGTGGTCCATGGACTTCCCGCCGTACCTGGCCACCATGCCGATGCACGCGATCACCGAGATCCACGGGGAGCCCGGCCTGCTGGAGCGGTTCCGGCTGGAGATCCGCGCGTTCGACCCCGACGCGCGGGCCCGGCTCACCGCCGCCCTCGACCTGGCCGCCGAGCTGCACCGCGACGACCGGCGGGTGCGCGAGCCGTACCTGAACCATCTGCTGCGGGTGGCGATCCGGATGATGCACCACTACCAGGTGCGCGACGTGGACGTGATCGTCGCCGGCCTGCTGCACGACGCGGTGGAGGACCACCCGGCTGAGCTGGCGGGCCTGGCGGAGGACCACCGGGTCGAGCCGACGGGCCGGTCGGGGGATCACCCAACGGGGCCGGCGGGGGACGGGCCCTCGGCGGGGCCGGAGGTGGCGGCCGGCGACCGCACCGCGGCGGCGCTGGCGGTGCTCGCCGCGCGGTTCGGCCCTCGGGTCGCGCGCCTGGTCGCCGCCGTCACCAACCCGGCGTACGACCCGGGGCGCGACCGGCACGCGCAGTACCGGGAGCACGTGGCGGCCAGCCTGGACCGGGAGCCGTGGGCCCGGGTCATCAAGGTCTCCGACTTCACCGACAACGGGGTCGGCGTGATCCACGCCGTCGGCCCGAAGGTGTTCTCCCTGGCGGCGAAGTACCGGCCGCTGGTGCCGGTCCTCCGCGAGCTGGTCGCCCGGTCGGACACCCCGCTCACCCCGGCAGTGAAGGCGCACATCTTCAGCCAGCTCGACCTGGCCGAGGAGCGCTTCAGCGGGATCCTCGACCATCCGGTGAGCACCTGAGGCCGAGACCGCCGTCGAGGTGAGTTTGGGCGGCTCTGAATACTCCAGCCGCGCCTGATGAAGTCGAAGTCTTCGCTGGTAGTGGGCTTGTTTAGCGCGGTGCTGGTGTCGGCGTTACCATCGTGACCATCAATGTATGAGGTCGGTAGTCCGGGTGGCGGTGATCAGGTGTGCCAGGAGACGGCGGACCTCACCGAGGGCTCCTGGTAGTGGTGCCCCGCACGGGGGCCGGGGCCTCGGTTCCGCCGAACCTCAGCTGTTCCACATTTCGCCCGAATGCCGGGGAGGCCGCCGCTACGCCGCCCCATACCGCCCCGCCCGTGCGCCGGGCAACCGGGCGGCGACCTGACAATCGCCCCCACCCGGTCGGGGGACCTGCCCTTCGGCCCCTATGGAGCTGCCCCGTCCACGCTCCCACTCCACCGACCGCACAGACGGGGCAGCTCCATAGGGGCCAACGCGGGGCAGACCGACCCGGCAGGGCCGACGATGCCGGCAGCGCGCGCATCCCCGGGCGCCTGCCAAGCCGGGGACCCTCAAGACTTTGCCGGGGCCCTGGGCGCGGGCCCCGGTCCAGCAATCTGATAAGGGCGTCCGCCAGCAGGTCATCGGATGCGTGGGTTTCGAGGGCGGGTGTTCCAGCGGTAGAGGGTCCAGGCGCGTCGGATCAGGCAGCGGACCATGAGGGATCCGGCCAATGGCTTCGGGTCAGGTCCGCTTGCGGCTCGCGATCTCCTCGGAGAGCCGCTGCACGTGGGCGGGGTCCGCGTCCCGGGCAAGGGCGACGTAGTGGTCCATGACGGCCGGCCGGTAGCGCACAGGCAGCGTCTGTCCTGGGGCGAGTCGGGTGAGCTCGGTGATCGTGAGGTCTTCGTCTGCGATACCGCGGAACGAGATGCCGCCGACGGTCTCCACGTCGAACATCAGGACCACGCGCGGGTTGCTGTTGACCTCCCGCCAGTCGACGAGAATGCCGAGCGCAAGCGCCCCCATACGCAGTTCCGCATTGCGCTTCCGTGCATCACTGCTCAGGAGCGGGTTCGGGGCGACGCCCGGGAAGTCGGGCCCGACGCCGAGCGATTCCCGACTCAGGTCGGGCCTGAGCTGTGCCATCAGATCGTCGAGGTTCTTCTGCGAACCGACCATCCTGACCCACATCCTGCCGAACACCCTGACCCCATCCCTCGCACCGGTGCCGGAATCTCGGCCTGGCGCTTCGCCCTCCGCGCGACTGTACGAGTCGTCCGCCAGTAGGTGCTGGCAGCAGAGCATGCACGGTTCACCCGATCATGGAGTTCTCTACGCTTCATGATCACCGAGGGATCCGTGCCTGCCGTCCCATCATGCATCTCGACCCGATCCGCGACCAGTTCCTCGCGCTCCTGCCCGTGCGCGAGGACCGGCACCCGCTGGGCTGCCACAACCCTCGGATCAGCGACGCCGTCGTCTTCGACCGGCTGGTGCAGGTCCTGGTCTTCGGCTGCGGATACGAACGCGCCGCCGACGAGCACTGCTGGGCCACCACCCTGCGCCGACGCCGCGACGAGTGGATCGCCGACGGCGTGATGGAGAGCCTGCGGCTGCTCGCGCTCGCCGCCTACGACCGCATGATCGGCCTCGAACTCGACCGCCTGAGCGCCGACGGCTGCATCACCAAGGCGCCCTCCGGCGGTGAATGCGCCGGCAAGAGCCCGGTCGACCGCGCCAAACTCGGGCTGAAACGCTCGCAGTTGACCGACGGCACCGGCATACCCCTGGTCACCGAGCCGGCACCGGCCAACACCCGCGACCACACCCTGCTGCCCGCCACCCTCGACCGCTTCACCGCCCTCGAACAGGCCCTCGGACCGCTGCCGGAGCATCCACGTCTCGCCCTGGACGCCGGCTACGACTACCAGATCGTCCACGACGACCTGGCCGGCCGGAGGATCGACGCCCGCATCGCCCCGCGCGGCGCGAAGACCCCGATCCAGACCGGCGGCCGGTGGATCGTCGAGCGCACGAACTCCTGGATGAACAACTTCGGCAAGCTCCGGCGCTGCACCGAACGCCGGAGAACGGCCGTCGAGTTCTTCCTCGCCCTCGCCGCCACCGTCATCACGGTCCGCTGCCTGATCCGACGCGCCTGGACCCTCTACCGCTGGAACACCCGCCCTCGAAACCCACGCATCCGATGACCTACTGGCGGACGCCCTAAGAGGGTGGCCCGCCGATCATGACTTGGCCGCTGTCGAACCAGAGCCTTCGCTTGGTTTGAGCGGTGAACGCTGGGGCTCGGGCCATACGCCGAACCTGTTTCGATTCAGCCCGACGCGTTCATCAGTGCGGTGATGTAGGCAGCTAGGCGCTCCTCCACGGCCCCCGTCGTCAGGTCTGTTCTGCCTGCCTCGCGCCAGGGCTGCGAAACCGACTGCACCTCTTCTGAGCACGCCAGCGCGTCCCGCACTTGCCAGTACAGCCGCTCGCTCGCATGCGCGGCCAGCACCCCGCCGACCTGCTCATACGCCTGCGCGAACTGCGGGCCCCAGGCCGGGCCGTGCAACAGCGCGAGATTGGTGGAGCAGTGCGCCACATCGAGATCCGCCGGGCCCCAAGAGGTCCCTGCCCAGTCGACGACGCCGGTGATCTGGGCACCTGCCGGCCCGAGGGACGGCAGGTCAAACAGCACGTTGCCAGGTTGAAAGTCCCGGTGCAGGAATCGCCCTTCGTAGGGCGGCGTGGGCTTACGGATGACGTCGATCGCGGCCGCCCAAGCCTCCGCGTCGGCGCCCTTCGGAGTCACGACGGTGTCGGCGGTCGTCATCGTCGCGTACTTTTGGGGCCGCTTGGTGGGTCGCACCCCGTGGATCGCTACGAGTTGACGGGCAAGCAGGAGAACGCGGGTTTCCACGCCCTCATCGTGGAGGATCATCCGGCCTGCCAGATTCGTCATCAGCAGCGATGGATACTCGCAATGCGTGGCGGTCGGATCGACCCCGACCAGTCCGGGAGCTGGCACGCTGGTCTGCGTGAGCAGGGATAAGGCGTCGGCTTCCCGGTTCAGCCAGTCCTCGGCGTGTCCTACATAGAACGGGTCGACGAAGCTTCGCAGCACCAGGAGGCGGGTGCTGCCGTCCGGCCTGCCGATGGTCAGCCTCCGCATTTGGGCAGTGATGCCGCCGTGCAGCGTCTCGGTCCGGACGATTCGTTCGCCGACCTCCAGGTGCTGGCTCACCCAAGCCAGTGTCAACGGTAGAACAGACGCCGCGTCATCGTGGTTGGTCACCGTGACACCTCATCATCCGGAGGGCGGCATCCGCGCGGCCTTAACCTCGTTGGCCGAGCCCTCCGGCCTGGCATGTCGAACCACCAGTGTGACAAACGGTCCACCCCGACCTGATAAGAACGATCGACGTCCGCGCCAGCAAATCGTCCAAACCCGCCCACCACCCGACGATTTCATCGATCAACACAAGCGCGACAGCCTGCCCGGCCTACGATGGACCACAACAGAAAGACAGTGCGATCACCTGACCCGTCGCTACCGGCACCCCCGGATCCGCTGAGACGGATTTTGGTGGGGTGGCAGTGGTGCGACCGGGCGGACCGCAGTGAAGTCGGTGTACTCGTACCGGGTTGCGGAGAGCAGCAGCAGCCACTCGTCGCAGCCCTGCCACGGGTAGAGGTCGGCGTCAGTCCTGCTCGTCGAGGAGCGGGCGGAGTTGTTCCAACAACCGGGCCCGGCTGACATTGCGCGGCAGGTCCACCTTCAGGTCGATTCCGGGGCCCGTGACCGTCAGGGTCACCGAGGGGCGAGGGTCCCGCAGCCGCCAGTTGCGAATCGCGGCCACCAGGTCGCCCAGCTGGGGCTGCAACGCGGCGAGTGCGGCGAGGTTCGCCAGCAGGCCCGTCCCTTCGACGGCGATGGTGATCGCCGACAGGTCACGAACGCCCTCGTACGCCAGGTCCAGTTCCTCGAAGACCTCGGCCGGCAACAGCAGCTTGACGGTGGTCATTCCTCGCCTCTCACCAGGCCCGCGATCCGCTCGCGGGCGGCTTGATCCAGTGGTTGCAGCGACGTCGCCGCGACGGCACCGCTGAAGAATCCCTGCACGTGGTGGATTCCCAGGTCGTAGATCTGCTTGAGGGTCACCGGCGCCGCGTCGTCGAACCCCTCCACGATGACGGCCCGGGGCGTGGGGGCCTGCCCGAGGTCGCTGGCGTGCCGGGACACCCGTGCCACCAACGCGAGTTCCTCCAGCGCCATCGGGTGGTGCAGCACCGCCCGGTCGACCTTGATCTGGGTCAGCGGCAGCTCCGCCATCCGGGCCAGCGAGGCGTACCCGACGCCGAAGTCGTCGACGGCGAAGCTGATCCGAAGCTCCCGGGCCAGCTCGGTGAGGCGCCGGTGGAAGTAGAGCAGCGGCTCCTGCGGCCACCGCTCCCCCGGGCCGGGCTGGATCGCGTCCTGCTCGGAGATCTCCAGCGTGAGCGTTCGCGGATGCATGGCGGCATCGGCGAGCGCCCGGCTCACCTGGCTGAGGTACGAGTCGCTGAGCAGCGAGCGGACCGCGACGTTCACCGACAGCGGCTTGGTGCCGTGCCACGGGGCGTCCGCGTCCGCGGTGGCGTACGAGTGGATCGACTTGGCGAGCAGAAGCGAGTCGCGCTCGATGATGAAGCGGTCACCCCAGACGTACGCCATCTGCAGCGCGGCGAGTGGCGCGCGAGGCTCCTTGTCGCTGCGGCGGGCGAGGGCCTCGAAGCTGTGGATGCTCACTCCGGCCGGGCGCAGGTCCAGCTCCACTACGGGCTGGAACACCATGATCATGGAGTCGACCAGCTTCTGGTAGAGGCTGAAGGCGTACTCGTACAGGTTCAGTGGCAGCCGACCGAAGGCGGTGCGCAGGGCGGTCACCACCTGCATCTCGGCCTGCAGCGGGTCGCCGAGGAGATTCGAGTCCCACAGGGCCCGGAGCATGACGGCGAGCGGCTCGCCCATGTCGAGCAGCGCGACGGCGGGGTCGACGACGGTCAACGTGAGGATGCGATCGTCCTCGTAGGAGAGCGGCACGCAGAGCAGCCGCAGGCCGGCGTCGTTCGAGACGATGTGCCCGGGCATCGACGTGCGGTACCGGATCGCGTCGGCGGAGCTCAGTTCCAGCAGCGGTCGCAGCTCCTCCTTGTCGAAGCGGGCGGTGGAGTCGACCACCCGGATGGCCGGGCCGGAGAACTCCACCACGGCCACGGAGGCCGCAGCCAACGCGTGCCGGACGATCTCCACCCGCTCGGCGTGCCCGCGCTGCTGGGACGCCCGCATCGGGTGGGCCTCGGAACGGAAGACCCGACCGAGCAGCTGCACGATCGAGCTGGACTGGTCCTCAAGCGGGCTCTTGCAGGGCCGGGTGGTGCTGGGGTTGGCGGGCGAACTCTGCAACCGACGCTCGTGCCGCGAGGTGGGCGGCTGGACGAGCACGGTGGTCGGGCCCCACATGTGCACGAGTTGGACCGGTGGGGGTTCGAGCCCCTGCTCGGCCACGAACGCGGCCATCTGACCGAACGACACCCGGCCCCGGTCGTCGGCGGCGCCACCGCGAAGAGCGCTGAGCAGGTGGTAGGTCAGCACCCCGTGCCCGTGCTCCTCGTCCTCCCGCGCCGCCGCACCGTTACGGCAGGCCAGCAGCGCGCTGTGCCGGTCGACCCGGGTGCGGTAGGTCTGCATCGCCTCGGCGTGGCGCAGGTCGGCGTCCAGATAGATCCCGGCGTGGCAGCAGTCGAGGACGAGGAAGGAGGTGCCCGCGAAGGTCTCGAAGACGTCCCGCTTGAGGAAGGCCATCCGCAGGCCGTTGTCCGGCTCCCGGCGAAGGGCGTCCGGGTTGAGGTCCGCCGTGACGAGGTACGCGTCGAGCTGGGTGCTCCACTCGGGCACCAGCGCGTGGCCGGCGAAGTACACGAGCAGCACGTCGGAGGGGCCGGAGTCCAACGCCATCTCGCGAAGCCCGGCCTTGATCTCACGCCAGGTCGCCTCCGCGCCGACGTACATCTTGATGTCGGCGTCGTCGAAGGTGCCGATCTCCTCGTCGAGCAGCACCCCCCGGACGGCCTCGACATCGCGTTCCGCATATCGCAGGGCGGGCAGCCGAACGTCGCTCCCGCCCTGGTTGACCCCGATCAGAACCGCCCGCCGCCGGCTCGGCGCCATGCAGAACCCCCACTGGATGATCCGGCCGCGCTGACGAGACGGAATCGGAGCAGCGCTCAGGGCGAGGTTATCGGTTTCGACGAGCGTCCTTGATCCGATCGCCGAGTCAGATACCCGTCAATGGTTGAATCGGCCGGCGAGCAGCCCGCCTGCCGCCCGAGCGGACGGCCGACCGGGTGACTCAACGGGCCATGAGCAGGCCCGGGGGCGGGGTGTGCGTCCACGCCCAGGTCTCCAGAGCCGCCCGGTCCACCAGCGCGATGTCGAGCTGCTGGGCCAGCCGCACGCCGTCGCCCGCCGTGAAGAAGCTGTTCGTCACGATCACGCAGAGTTGACCCCCGTGCACCTCGCGGCAGGTCCCCGCGAAGCGCTGGATGGCGGCGCTGCCCACCCGGTTGTGCGCGCCCTGCCGCTTGCACTGCACGACCATCCGCCGCCCGTCCGGCGCGACGGCCACGACGTCGGCGCCCCGGTCCCCCGCCCCACCCGTGACCGTGACCTGCCCGAACCCCGATGCCTCCAACAGCCGGGCGAACCACCGCTCGAACTCCGGCCCGGACATCGCATCCGTCACCGCGATCAGCCGGTCCCGCCGGGCCTGCGCAGCCCGCTGTAGTTCCTGTTCAGCCCGTTGTCGGGTCCGCTGCCTCGCTCGTGCGAAGAGCCACGCGGCGGCGGCGAGGCCGACGACCGCCACCAGGAGGACCGACCAGTACGGGTGCTGCCGCACGAAGTCGACCGCCACGACCACGAGCACCAGCACGGACACGCCCCCGAGGAGCAGCGCCGCGTTCCCGGCACCGCCGCCGGACCGGCCACGGCGGGCCGCCCCGCCGCCGCGAGCGCGCCGCCGCTTGCGGTAGTGGGCCCGGACCCGGGCACCGTCGCGGCGGATGTGGGACCTCACGTACGGCATGCGGCACCTCCGAGAGCGGGGAGACCAGCTTGCCGATCGACTGGGACAAATTTCGCGCCCCGACGCCGGTTCTGTCGGCTACCCGTCACGCCGGCACCGACCCCGCCCGGCTACGGCTCCCGCATCCAGGTCTTCGGATCGGTGACGAAGATGCCCTTGCCCTGGTGCCGTCGGATGACGCGCAACGCCTCAAGGCGCACGTAGACCATCTTGACGGTAGACGGGCTGACCTGGTGGGTCGCCGCAATTTGCGCGATCGAGGGCAGCCTGTCACCCGGCCTGAGCTTCTCGGCCCGGACGTCGGCGACGATCTCGTCGGCGATGCGGATGTAGTCGGCGGTGATCGGCATGACCTTCCCCCTGCGTGGCACGCCAATTTGATCACGCAAGGACACCCTGCAACAACTCAGAGTTTGACTAAGACGACTGGGACAGCTAAGTTTGCTCCTGCCTCTCCCCTTGCGTGGCAACAAGGAACAGAGGCATTCCCCCGGTCGGGGCGGGCGCCCCCTGCCCGCCCCGACCCACCGGATTGCTCTGCTGCCGTACCGCCGAACCGGGCTGCGGCGGCGGAGCGGGCGGGCCGTCCGTGGCCGGTGCGGACGGCCCGCCCTTCCAGACCCACCGCACGAACCCTGCACGTTTCCGTCTGCCGCGGAAAGGATCGTCGTGGCCCAGGTGTATCGAGGTGGCCAGCTCTACGGGACGGGCCGCCCGGCCCGGTTGACCCCGCACGAGGTGCGTATCCGGGCGTTCGACCCGCGTCGGCGCGGCGTCGACGCCGATCAGGTACGCGAGTTCCAGACCCGGCTGGCCGACGAGCTGACCGAGCTGTACGAGGAGGTGCGGCTGCTCGTACAGGAGAACGACCGGCTCAAGCGGGCGCTGCGCGACTGGCAGATCATGCACGCCCAGGAATGCCGCCCGCCGGAGCAGCGGCCACCCAACCGGGGCCACTGGTAGCGATGCGCCCCTCCCCCGGCGACCTGCTGACGATCGACGGCCGGGCCTCGGTGCAGTTCGCCGGGGACCGGGCCCTCACCTTCCGCGTCGTGTCAGTTTCCGACCAGCCGACGTACCACGGCTGGATCTGGCTGACCGGCTACGTACTCGACGACCGGGGCCTGGCCACCGCCAAGCGCGAGGTCTACGTCCAACGCGCCGGCCTCCGGCCCGCCCCGCCGCCGACACCGCATCCCCGCCGGACGGCACCACGCGCCGTACGGGCGGGTTGACCTCCCCCTGGGGTTGGTCAGGCGGCGAGGGCGGCGTAGCGGCCGGCGTGGTCGAGCAGGCTGTCGTGCGTGCCGGACTCGACGATCCGGCCGTGGTCGAGGACGGCGATCTGGTCGGCGTCGCGCACGGTGGAGAGCCGGTGGGCGATCGTGATCGTGGTACGTCCCCGGGACAGCTCGTCGAACGCCCGTTGCACGGCGCGCTCGGTCTCGGTGTCCAGCGCGCTGGTGGCCTCGTCGAGGACCAGCACCCGGGGATCGCGCAGCAGGGTGCGGGCGATGGCGAGGCGCTGCTTCTCCCCGCCGGAGAACCGGTGCCCCCGCGAGCCGACCATGGTGTCGTACCCGTCGGGCAGGGCGACGATGAGGTCGTGGATCTGGGCGGCGCGGGCCGCGTCGGTGATCTCGGCGTCGGTGGCGTCCGGCCGGGCGTACCGCAGGTTCTCCCGCACGGTGGTGTGCAGCAGGTACGTCTCCTGGCTGACCACGCCCACGACGGCGGCCAGGTCGGTCAGCCTCAGGTCGCGCAGGTCGATGCCGTCGATGGTGATCCGCCCGGCGGTGGGGTCGTGCAGCCGGCTGACCAGGGCGGCGAGGGTGCTCTTGCCGGACCCGGTGTGCCCGACCACGGCCAGGCCGGTGCCGGCCGGCACGTCGAGGGTGACCCCGGCGAGAGCGGCGGTGTCACTGCCCGGGTACGTGAAGGTGACGCCCTCGACGCGGACGTGGCCGCGCACCCGGCGCGGGTCGATCTCGACCGGGCGCTCGGGGTCGTCGACCTCGACGGGGAGGTCGAGGTACTCGAAGATCCGGGCGAACAGCGCCATCGAGGCGGTGAGCGAGACGCCCACGTCGAGCAGGCCCATGAGCGGCCGGAACAGCCCGCCCTGGAGGGCGGTGAAGGCGACCAGGGTGCCGATGCTCAGCGTGCCGGCGGTCCCGGGTAGGCCCGCGCCGAGGTAGATGAGCGCGGGGATCGCCGCGAAGATGACGCTCATCGAGGCCATCCGCCAGCGGCCGGCCAGGTCGGAGCGCAGCTCCAGGTCGACCAGGCGGGCCGACGAGGCGGCGAACCGGTCGATGAGCGCGTCGCCCGCGCCGAGGGTCTTGCTGAGCTGCACGCCGCTGATCGACAGCCCCTCCTCGATGGTGACGTTGAGGTCGGCCAGTTCGCGCTGCCGCTGCGCGGTGATCTCGCGACGCATGCGGGCGACCCGGCGGGTCAGCCAGATCGACGGGGGCAGCACGACCAGGGAGATCAGCGACAGCCGCCAGGACAGCGCCGCCATGGCGACGACGGTGGCGACGACCGTGGTGAGGTTCGACGCGATCGAGGTGGCGGTGGAGGTGACCACCGTCTGCATGCCGCCGATGTCGTTGGTGATCCGGGACTGCACCTCGCCGGTGCGGGTGCGGGTGAAGAACGCGATCGACTGGCGGTGCAGGTGGGCGAAGACGTCGGTGCGCAGCCGGTGCATGACCTGCTGGCCGACGCGGGTGGAGAGCCAGGTCTGGACCACGCCGAGGGCCGCGGTCACGACCGCGACGGCGACCATGCCGAGGACCAGCCGGACCAGCAGCGTCAGGTCGCGCTCCGGCAGGGCCCGGTCGATCACCGTACGCAGCAGGAACGGCGACGCCATGGCGACGACCGAGGAGATCACGATGATCGCGGTGACGGTGCCGAGCTGCCAGCGGTGCGGGGCGAAGAGCCGGCCGATGCGGCGCAGCGACACCTGTCGGGCCTGGGCCTTCTCGGCGGGGCTGACGGTGCGGGAGCCGCCCCGGCCCTCCCGGGGGGTGGGGGGTGTGTCCAAGGTTGTGCCTTCCGATGGGGGACGATGATGCTGAGGTTACCTCATCATGAGGTGACAACAGGAATTGCTGCTACGGTATTCCGGTGACCGCCGACGACCGCGCGCCCGGACCGGCGCACCCCTGCGGGGCTGGCGACGAGGGTGCCGAGGCGCACGAGGAGGGCCTGGCAGAGAGCTTCTGGGCCGTCGCCCGACGGTTGCGGCACCTGTCCCGGCAGACCCTCGAACCGTGGGCGATCAACCCCGGGCACTCCCGGGCCCTGGGCGTACTGACCCGGCACGGCGCGATGCGGCTCAGCGCGCTCGCCGAGCACCTGCGCATCGCGCCGCGCTCCACCACCGAGGTGGTCGACGGCCTGGAGGAACGTGGCCTGGTCGCCCGCCGCCCCGACCCGGTCGACCGGCGCGCAACCCTGGTCACGCTGACCGACGAGGGCACCCGGGTCGGCGCGGCGATCCGGGCGGCCCGGCACTCCGAGGCGGAACGCCTCTTCGGCGGGCTCAGCCCGACCGACCGGGCCCACCTGGCCCGCATCCTGCGCGCCCTGCGCGACTGACCTGCCGCCCGATCCAGCCGAACAGGATCGTCAGGCCGGGCCCCGATCGGCGCAACGGTTGACCTTCGGGCGCCCCCTGACCGGTCCGGTGGGCGGCTCAGCGACCGCTGCGGCGGCTGGCCAGGATGGCCAATATCTCGGCGCGGACCCGGTCCGGCTCACGTACCAGCCTGCGGTGGGCGAAGCGGACGACGAGGATGCCGCGGGTGGCCAGCAGCGCGTCGCGGCGCAGGTCGATCTCCCGTTGCCCCGGGTCGCCGTGGGTGGTGGCCCCGTCCAGCTCGAAGTCGACCCGTTCCCGCTCGGCGTATACGTCGAGGTACATGGCGCGCCCCTCGATCCGTACCCGGAACTGCCGCCGCAGGCGGGGCATCGCCGGGCCGGTGAAGACATGGTCGTGCCCCCACACCTCCAGCGGGCTGCGGCAGCCGGCGGCCAGCCGGTCCAGCAGCACGCGCAGCTCCGCGCGACGGGTGAGCCGGGGCGTCCCGGCGAGCGCCGACCGGACCCGGGCCGGGGTGGTCAGGCCGTCGTTGACCGCGCGGATCAGCGGGGCGGGACGGTCGACGGCCGGCAGCAGCGGCCAGGCGTCGACCAGCGCCCGTTCCAGTCGGACGACGGGCACACCCCGGCGATTCAGCGCGTGCGGCGGTGCGGGACGGAACCCGCGCCGGTGGTGCAGCACGAGGTACGGCCGGGAACGCAGCCCCGACCCGGCCGGCACGTCGAGGTGCACCGGCTCCCCGTCGGGTTGCCCGCGTACGCCCCAGGCGTGCAGGGCCGTGGGCCCGCCGAGCGCCGCCCGCCCGTACCCGTACGCCAGCGCGGCGCGGTGCCGCAGCTCGGGCGGGAGCCGGGCCAGCGACGGGACGAGGGACGAAGCGGAGGGCGGGACGGTTGGTGGGGCGAGCGGAGGGGCGTTGGGTGGGAGACCGGGCGGGGCGTTGGGTGGGGGTGCCAGCCGGGCGTCGACGTACACGCCGGGCAGCACCCGAAGCAGGATCCCTGCACCACAGGCCCGGCGCAACGTCCACTCCGGGACTACCTGGACGGCGGCGGCCCAGGTCAGCAGGCCACCGTGCCGACGCAACAACTCACTGAGCTCACCGTTCACGTGGCTGACCGTGGCCCGCCTGCCCCGCTTCCGCCACCCCGCAACACCGATCTGTGGACAACCCGCCCCGCTGTGGATGACGGCCCACAGGCCCCGGCGGAATGCTATGGAGATCGTCTGTCCTGTACCGGCGTCCCACCCGGCGTGTCGCGCCGGTGACCAGCAGACGATCAAGGGGGCCGCGAGGAAGCCGGCCGGGGGGGCGGGGCGTAGGGGGCGTGGGGAGGGGCGTAGGGGAGCTGGTCGGGGGTATGCCGTGGGGTGGGTGTTGGTGGGCGGGTGGTGGTGGTTGGGGGTGGGTTCTCCGGGCTTGCCGCTGCGCTGGCGCTCGCCCGCGCGGGGTGGGACGTGCGGGTGGTGGAGGCCCGGGAGCGGGTGGGCGGGCGGACGCTCACCCAGTGGCTGCCCGACGGCACCCAGCTCGACCTGGGCGCGCAGTGGCTCGGCCCCACCCAGGACCGGATGTACGCCCTGGTCGCCGAGCACGGCCTGACCACGTTCCCGTCGGCGGCCCTCGGCGCGCCGGTGCTGCGCTGGGACGGGGAGCGCCGCCCGGAGCCGCCGGAGTCCACCGGGCGGGTGCTGGCCCGGCTCGACGCCCTCGCCGCGCGGCTGGATCCGGCGGCGCCCTGGCGGGCTGCCGAGGCGCCCGAGTGGGACCGGCTGCCGTTGTCCGGCTGGCTGGCCGACGCCGCAGGGGATCCGGCGGGCGCCCGGTACCTGGGCCGGCTGCTCGCCGGCGGCCTGCTCGCCACGGGCCCGGACGAGATCTCCCTGCTCCAGATGTTGTTCTACCTGCGCAGCGGCGGTGGCAGCGCCCTGCTGCTGGGAATGGCCGGCGGGGCGCAGCAGGACCGGGTGGTGGGCGGCCCGGCGGCGCTGGCCGAGCGGATGGC
>NZ_JBEOWQ010000052.1:0-31312 GCF_040296145.1 Micromonospora sp. NPDC002296 | reverse complement strand
CGGGTGGCCGCACTCGCCGCGACCGTGCGGGCGGCCGGCGCGGGCCCGGCGGCCCACCCAGGCGTCGGGGCGCAGGGCGTCGCCGGGTTCCACGGCGGTGTCGTTCATCGCGTCGAACACCGCCCGGTCGGCGGGGGTGACCAGGGCGACGTCGTCGACCGGGGCGTCCGGGGCGGCGAGCGCGGCGGTCAGCAGGAGCAGCAGGTGCCCGGCGATCCGGTCGGCGGTGGCCCGGTCGTGGCGGGCGGCGTCGTGGTGCACGGTCAGCTCGGCGGCCGTGACCGCCACGGTGATGCCGATTCGGGGGTCGGGGGCGGCGTCGGTGGTGTGCACGGCGACGTCGAGGAACGGGTGCCGGTCGGCCTCGGCGTGCGGGGCGAGGTCCTCGGCGAGCAGCTCGACCGGGTAGTCGGCGTACCGCTGCGCCTCGGGCAGTGCGGCGCGGAGCTGCCCGACCAGGTCCCGGTAGCTGACGTCGGGGCCACAGGCCACCGGCAGGGGCAGCAGGCCGGCCAGCGCGTCGCCGTCGGCCGGGCGGCCGACCAGCAGCGCCGACGCGCCCGTCCAGCGGCGCAGCAGCGCCGCCACGGCGGCGGCCACCAGCACGTACCGGGCGGGTTCGGCGCCCCGGCTGGCGGCGGCGAGCCGGTCGGCCAGCGCGGCCCCGAGGGGCACGGTGACGGCCTGCGGGTGCGCCGGCGCGCCGGGGGCGGGGGTGCGGTCGGCGGGGAAGCCGACCCGGTCCGCGCCGACGGCGAGCGTGTCGCGCCAGTGCCGGGCGTGGTCGGGCCGCCGCGCCGCGGCGATCCGGAGCTGGCCCCGGGTCATCAGAGACTGCATGATCTCGCTCTCCGGCTCACAGGTCGATGTCGATGGTGGAGGCTGCCGGGTCGACGGCGGCCCGCGCGCCGGTCAGCGCGCCGACCGGTCGGCCCGGGTCGGCCAGCACGGCGTCGAGGAGTTCCAGGTACAGGTCGGCGAAGGCGCGCACCGTCGCCGGCAGGAACAGCCCGGCGTGGTACGCCCAGTGCACGCGCAGCGAGTCGGCCCGCTCGTAGACCTGCATGTCCAGGTCGAACATGGCCTGCCCGGTGGGGGCGATGGCCAGTTCCACCGGCCGGCCGAGGAAGTCGACCCGGGCCACCTCGTCGTGCTGCATCGCGAAGAGGGTGTCGAACAGCGGGTGCCGGTGCGGGTCGCGGACCGGGAGCACCGCCTCGACCAGGCTGTCGAACGGGAAGTCCTGGTGGGCGAAGGCGTCCACCACGTCCCGGGCCACCTCGTCGAGCAGCACCCGGAACGGCGTGTCGGTGCGGACCCGGTGGCGCAGGCAGACGGTGTTGACGAACATGCCCATCGCGGCGTCCAGGCCCGGCGCGCCCCGCCCGGCGACCGGGGTGCCGACGGTGACGTCCGCGCCGTCGGTGGCCGCACTGTCGGAGCCCGCGCCGCCGGAGCCCGCGCCGTCGGTGGCCGTCGCGAGGAAGGTCGCGTAGACGGCGAGCAGCAGTTGGAACAGGGTCACCCCCTCGCGGCGGGCCAGGGCGCGCAGCGCGGCGGTGCGGGCGGCGTCCACAGTGAACTCGACGACCCCGCTGCCGGCGGTCGGCGCCGGCCCGTCGCCCGCCGGCCGGTCGGCGTCGGTGGGCAGCCGGGGCGGGGCGGGCGGGTCGGCGAACCGGGTCAGCCACCAGTCGCGCCCCGGCGGCTCGCGCCCGTCGACCCAGGCCGCGTAGTCGGCGTACTGGGCGGGGACGGGCGGCAGGTCCCGGCCGGCGTAGCGGGCGTCGACCTCGCGCAGCAGCAGGGCCAGGGAGAGCCCGTCGGTGACGATGTGGTGCAGCTCCAGGGCCAGCTCCGGCCCGGCCGGGGTACGCCGCAGCTCGGCGCGCAGCAGCGGCGGGGCGGCCAGGTCGAACGGGCTGACCGGCACCGGGGCGTCGGCGGGGGCGGCCACCTCGGGCAGCTCGAACGTCACCCCCGCCAGCACCCGCTGTGCCGGCCGGCCCGCCTCGGTGCCGAACGCGGTGCGCAGGACGTCGTGCCGGGCGATGACGTGCCGGAACGCGCCGGCCAGCCGGCCGGCGTCCACGTCGACCGGCAGCGGCAGCACCAGCGGCAGGTGGTAGGCCACCGACGCCGGGTCGCGGGACTGGGCCAGGTACACCCGGCGCTGCTGCGGCGACAGCGGATGCGCCACCCCGGCGGCGGCCGGGGGCAGCGGCGCGGCGGCCCGGGACCGGCGGATCTCGTCGGCGAGGGCGGCCACGGTCGGGTGACGCAGCACGGCGGCCAGCGACACCGCCACCCCGAACGCCCGCTGGGCCTCCACCGCCAGCCCGGCGGCGGCCAGGGAGTCCCCGCCCGCGGCGTAGAAGTCGTCGAGGACGCCGAGCTTCGGCACCCCGAGCACCCGCTCCCAGACGCGCACCAGCACCCGCTCGGTGTCGTCCCGGGGCGGCAGGTACGCCCCGTACCGGTCGTCGGGGGCGACCAGGTCGGCCGGGTCGAGCGAGTCGACCTGGACGACGTGGCGGGGCAGCTCCGCGTCGGTCAGCTCGGCGGCGAGCTGGCCGCGCAGCACCAGCGGGTCGAGGTAGTCCTCGGCGACGACGTACACGCAGCCGTCCTTGACGGCCACCTGGCCGACCTGCGGCCAGAGCCGGGCGAGGGTGTCCACGTCGGGGATCATCGGGCCGCTCCGATCGCCTCGGCCAGCCCGCGCACGGTCTGGTGCAGGTAGAGGTGGCGGGGGGTGAGGTCGGCCAGGCCCTGGTCGCGCAGTTCTCTGAGCAACCGCAGGGCCAGCAGCGAGTTGCCGCCCAGGTCGAAGAAGTTGTCCTCCGGCCCCACCTCGGCACCGAGGACCCGCTGCCAGATCGCCCGGATCCGCTCGTCCAGCCCCGCGTCGTCGGCCGGCGCGGAGGCCGGGGCGGCGGTGGCGGTGGCGGGGGCGGGCAGCCGGGCCGCGTCGAGCTTGCCGTTGGCGGTCAGCGGCAGCGCGGGCAGCGCGGTGATCGTCGCCGGGACCATGTAGTCGGGCAGCAGCCGGGCCGCCCGGCGGCGCAGCTCGGCCACCGACCCGGCGGCGTCGGCGAGCACCACGTACGCGTGCAGCCGGGTGTCGGCGGCCTCCGCGCCGGTCTCGACCACCACCGCCACGGCGAACGCCGCCGGATCGTCCAGCAGCACCTGGCGGATCTCGTCCAGCTCGATGCGGTAGCCGCGCACCTTCACCTGGTTGTCGAGGCGGCCGAGGTGTTCCAGCCGGCCGTCGGGCAGCAGCCGGCCCCGGTCGCCGCTGCGGTACATCCGCCCGCCGGAGAACGGGTCGGGCCGGAACCGCTCGGCGGTCAGCTCGGGGCGGTGCAGGTAGCCGTCGGCCACCCCGGCCCCGCCCACGTGGATCTCTCCCGCCGCGCCCGGGGGCAGCAGCCGGCCGACCGGGTCGAGCACGTACACCCGCCAGCCGGGCAGGGCCCGGCCCACCGATCGGCTGCCGGCCAGGGCCAGCCCTCGGTCGAGGGTCTGCGCGGTGACGTGCACGGTGGTCTCGGTGATGCCGAACATGTTCACCACCCGGCAGTCGGGCTCCGGGTGGCGGTCGTACCAGCCGGTGAGCATCCGGGCGTCGAGCGGCTCGCCGCCGAAGACGACCAGCCGCACGGCGAGCGGGTCGGCGGCCCGCCGGTCCACGTCGAGCAGCTGCGCGAACGCCGACGGGGTCTGGTTGAGCACGGTCACCCGCTCGGCGGCGAGCAGGGCGTGGAACTCGCCCGGGGAGCGCACCACCAGGTGCGGGACGACGACCAGGTGCCCGCCGGTGAGCAGGCAGCCCCAGATCTCCCAGACGGAGAAGTCGAAGGCGCTGGAGTGGAACATGGTCCAGGTGTCGTGCGGGCCGAGCCCGAAGTCGGCGGCGGTGGCGTCGACCAGGGCCAGGACGTTGCGGTGCGGGACCCGCACGCCCTTGGGCCGTCCGGTGGAGCCGGAGGTGTAGATGACGTACGCCGGGTCGTCCGGTCCGCCGACGTGCGGCTCCGCCGGGCCGGACCCCTCGGCGGACGGCCCGGCGCCGAGCCGGTCGGCGGGCGGCCCGGCGCCGGTCAGGTCGGCGGCGTCGACGCCCCCGGCGCCGACCAGCAGGGCGACGGTGGAGTCCTCGACGGTGTAGCGGATCCGGTCGACCGGGTAGGCCGGGTCGACCGGCACGTACGCGGCCCCGGCGCGGAGCACGCCGAGCAGCACCGCGACCAGGTCGACGGAGCGGTCCAGGCAGACCCCGACCCGGTCGCCGGGGGCGACCCCGCGCGCCGCGAGGGCGCGGGCCACCCGGCGCGCGCGGTCGTCCAGCTCGCCGTACGTCAGCCGCTCGCCGGCGCAGGAGACGGCCGGCGCGTCCGGGTGGGTCGCGGCGTGCCGGGCGATCCGGTCGTGGATGGTGTCCTTCGGGGCGGGCAGTTCGCCGGGGCCCCGGCCCAGGGCGACGATCGCGGCCCGGTCGGCGTCCCCGAGCGGGTCGCAGTCGTCCAGCGTGCGGTCCGGGTCGGCGACCACCTGCCCGAGGACCCGGACGACCTGGCGGGCGAACGCCTCGACCAGGTCGGCCGCCCACCCGGCCGTGCGGTGGTGGCAGGTGAGGGTGCTGCCGGCCAGGGCCAGGGTGAGCGGCCACACCGGCGCCAGGCAGGGCCGGTACGTGTCGGCGGTGCTGTCCGCGTCGAGCGCGCCCACCTCGACGTCGAGCAGCCCGGCCTGCGCCGGGGTCCCGGGGGCCGGCCAGGGCGACCCGGGCCCCGCCGTGGCGAGCAGGTCGCGGGCGCCGCCGTCCACCGGCACCGCGACGACGGTCAGCCGTTCGCCGACGACCGCGCCGACCCGGGGCCGACGCACCCCCCGGTACCGGGCCAGCACCGCGCCGACGGCGGCGACCAGGGCGCTCAGGTCGGTGCCGGTCGGCACGGCGACGGTGTGCACGGCGGTCCGGTCCACGCCGGGGTCGCCGCGCAGCCACCCGGCGTCGCCCGCGTCGTCGCCGGACGACAGCTCAACGGCCGGCGAGTCAGCGGCGCTGGTGTGGGCGGGATCGGTGGGGGCGGAGTCGGTGAGGGCGGGATCGGTGAGGGCGGTGAGTTCGGTGAGCAGGGTGCCGAGGCGGTGCCGGCCGATGGCGTGCCGGCGGGCGACCAGCACCAGGTCGGTGCCGTCGTCGTGACGCAGCAGCACCGCCCGCAGGTCGGGCCCGCCGGCCGGCAGGGGCCGGGCCAGCTCGGCGTCCCGGCGGGTCAGGGCGAGCCCCGCCGGGACCCGCTCGATCCACAGCCGCCCCGCGGCCAGCCGGTGCCGCCGGGAGACGGTGGCGAACCGGTCGGCCAGCCGGTCGGGGTCGGCGTCGGCGGCCAGCCGGGCGGCCGCCGCGTGGCACAGCCGCGCCGGGTCCGGGTGCTGTGCACTGTGCTGGGCGCTCATCGGGTGGTGAACCCCCCGTCGACGGTGATGACGGTGCCGGTGACCTGCGCCGACTCGTCGGAGGCGAGCCAGAGGGCGGCCTGCGCCACCGACCCGGGCTCGATCAGCGCGTTCATCGGCTGGGCCTGTACGAAGGTCTCCTCGTGCTCGGCGACCGGGACCTCCAGCGACCGGGCGATCTCGGCGAGCATCCGGCCCTCCACGTGCGGGTCGTCGCGGACCGAGCCGGGGCACAGCGCGTTGACCCGCACCTTCAGCGGGGCGTAGTCGAGCGCGGCGGCGCGGGTCAGCCCGACCAGGCCGTGCTTGGCGGCGACGTAGCCGGCGAAGTGCCGGTAGCCGACCAGGCCGGCGGTGGAGGCGACGTTGACGATGCTGCCGGCGCGCTGCCGGCACATCACCTCGCCGACCGCGCTGATCATCCGCCACGGCCCGGACAGGTCGACGTCCAGCATGAGCTGCCACTCGGCCTCGGTGATCTCGTGGGTCGGCTTGCCCGACGGCGCGGCGATGCCGGCGTTGTTGACCAGCACGTCGACCCGGCCGAACCGGTCCAGGCACAGCGCGACGGCGGCCCGCACGGCGGCGGAGTCCCGCACGTCGGTCCGCACCGGGTACGCGGCCACCCCGTACCCGGCGCACAGGTCGGCGGTGTGCGCGAGCTGACTGGCCGACCCGAGCGGGTACGGCACCCCGGGCAGGTCGGCGGCCAGGTCGACGAGGACCACGTCCGCGCCCTGGGCGGCGAACGCGACCGCGCAGGAGCGGCCCAGCCCTCGGGCCGCGCCGGTGACGATGGCGGTCTTGCCGGCCAGCCGGTCGCCGGTGACCACCGGAGCGGGCCGGGTCGGCGCGTCGGTCATCCCGCCAGCTCCCGCCGGACCAGGTCGAGCAGGGCCGCCGGGGAGTCGGCCAGGTACATGTGGCCGCCGGGCAACCGCTGCGCGGCGAACCCGGCCGAGGTGACCCGCTCCCAGCCGGTCAGCGCGGCGTCCGGGACGAGGGAGTCGTCCTCGCCGCGCAGCGCGGTCACCGGCACCTCGATCCGCTTGTCGGACGGCGGCCGGTACGTCTCGTGCAGCTCCACGTCGGCGCGCAGCCCGGGCAGCAGCAGCTCCCGCATGTCCGGGTCCTCCAGGGCCGGGTGGGTGTAGCCGGCGAACTCCTCCACCCGGGCGACGAACTCGTCGTCGGGCAGGTCGGCGGCGGTGCGGTCCCGGCCCGACCAGGGGTCGGGCGAGCCGCTGACGAACAGGTGCGCCACGGTCACCCCGGCCGTACCGGTCAGCCGGCGGGTCATCTCGTACGCCAGGACCGCGCCCATGCTGTGCCCGAACAGGGCCACCCGGTCCGCTCCGGCGACCAGTTCCAGCACCTCGTCGAGCAGCCCGTCGACGGCCTGCTCCATCCGGCGGTAGGGCTCCTCGACGAACCGCTTCTCCCGCCCCGGCAGCGACACCGGGGCGACCTCCAGCTCGGGCGGGGCGAGGCGGCGCCACGGTTGGTACACCGACGCGCCCGCGCCGGCGTACGGGAAGCAGAGCAGTGTCGTGCGGGTCAAGACGACTCCTTGCCGACGAGGGCGGACCGGACGGCGCGCAGCAGCCCGGCATCGGCCCGGGCGAGCAGGTCGTGCCCGCCGGGAACGGTCAACGTGGTGCATCCGGCGGTGGTCAGGTCGGCCCAGGCCGCCGCCTGCGTCGCGGGCACGTGCGGGTCGGCGTCGCCGACGATCGCGGTGACCGGGACGCCCACCGGATCCGGGTCGCGCAGGCGGTAGCTGCGGCCCAGCTCGAAGTCGGCGCGGGCTGCCGGCAGCGCCGCCGCGGCCAGTTCCGGGTGCCCGGCGACCGCCGGTGGCATGGTGCCCAACGCCACCAGCTCGGCGAGGAACGCGGCGTCGTCCACGGCGGACCAGTCCGGCTCGACGCCGGCCCGGTGCGGGGGCACCGCCGAGGAGACCACCAGCAGGTCGGCGGGGCGGTGACCACGCCGGACCAGCCGCCGGACCAGCTCGAACGCCACGTACGCGCCGAGGCAGTCGCCGTAGACCGCGTACGGGCGGTCCAGGTGGGGGGCGAGGGCCGCCTCCAGAGCCTGCACCAGCGGGGTCATCCGGCGGGGCGCCGGCTCGTCGGCCCGTTCCCGACGACCCGGGTACTGCACGGCGTTGACCTCGACGGACCGGGGCAGCCCGGTCCGCCAGGTCTCGAACGCCCCCGCGTTGCCGCCCGCGTACGGCAGGCAGAACAGCCGCAGCGCGGGGCGGGGCACCGGCGCGCGGACCACCAGCCAGGGCGTGTGCTCAGCCATGCCGGGCCACCCGGTCGACGAGCGCCCCGAAGTCGTCCAGGGCGACGAACTCGGCCAGGGTCAGGTCGCTGCCGTAGCGCTGCCGCAGCCCGGCGACCAGCCGCAGGGCGCGCAGCGAGTCCCCACCGGCGGCGACGAACCCGGTGTCCTCGGAGCGCGGCGCCACCCCGACGACCTCCCGCCACAGCCCGGCGACGCGGGCGGACCACCGGGACCGGGCGTCGGTGGGCACCGCCTCGGCCGACCCGACCGGCGGCAGCGGCGCGGTCGGGTCCGCGGCCAGCAGCCGGGTGAACGTCCCGGCGAGCCGGTCGGCCCAGTCGTCGTCGAAGCGCCGGCCGTCGTACTGGAGGGTGAGGGCGAGCCGGCCGGTGTCCGGGGCCACCTCGACGTCGACGGCGAGGCTGAACGCGACGTCGACGGTGATCCCCCGGCTGGCCACGATCCGGGGGCCGGCGGCGTCGGTGGCGGCGTGGAAGTGGGTGTAGTTGAAGAAGCTGTCGAAGCGGGGGCCGGTGCCGCCGGCCCGGACGATCTCGGCGAGCGGGAACCGGTGGTGGCCCATCAGGGACCGCTCGACGTGCCACGCGTCGCCGGCCAGCTCGGCCAGCGGCCGGTCGCGCAGGGTCGCGGTGACCGGCAGGGTGTTGAGGAACAGCCCGAGGGTGGCGTCGCTGCCCTCGCCCTCGGGCCGGCCGCCGACCACCAGGCCGGAGACCACCTCGTCCCGGCCGGTCGTCTCGCCGAGCGCCCGCAGGTGCACCGCCAGCAGGTACGCCTTCACCGGCACCCCGGCCGCGCGGGCGGCCCCGGTGACCCGGTCGGTGACGGCCGGCTCCAGCGGCACCCGCCGGGTGACGGTGATCCGGGGTGCCGGCCCGCCGAGCAGCAGCGGCGGCGCCGCCCCGGCGCCGTCCAGCCAGAACCGGCGGGCGGCCGGGTCGGCGAGGGCGGCCCGCTCGGCGGCGACATAGGCACGGAACGGCAACGTCGCCGGGACCGGCGCGGACCGGCCGGCGCGGCGTCGGTCGTGGTCGGCCAGCAGAGCGCGGACGAACGCCTCCAGGCTCCAGCCGTCGAGGACGGCGTGGTGCTCGGCGACGACCAGGGTGAACCCGTCCGCGCCCTCGTCGAGGGCGTACAGCCGGACCAGCGGCGGGCGGGCGACGTCGAACGGTCGGGTCCGCTCGGCCTCGACCAGGTCGTCGATCCGGGCCCGCCGGGTCTCCTCGTCGGCCCCGGCCAGGTCGTGCACCGGCACCTCGACCGGCACGTCGGCGTGCACCAGTTGCAGCGGCTCGGCGTACCCGTCGGGGGCGAAGCCGGTGCGCAGCACCGGGTGCGCGGCCACCAGGGCGGCGAACGCGGCCCGCAGCGCGTCGGCGTCGAGCGGCGCGTCGACCCGGTGCGCGGTGACGTTGTGGTACGTCGCCGGGTCGCCGGTCAGCTCGCAGTGGTAGAGCATGCCCTGTTGCAGCGCCGTCATCGGGTACGCGTCGACCACCCCGGCCGGCAGCCGGTCCCGGTCGGCGGCGGCCAGCAGCGCGAACGCCTCGGCGTCGGGAGTCTCGGCAGCCGGCCGGCCGGCGGCGGCGCCCGTACCGGCGTCCGGGTCGGCGAGGCTGATCTCGCCGTGCTCGACCAGCTCCCGGATCGACTGGTGGACGAAGATGTCCCGCAGCCGGAACGACAGGCCCCGCCGGTTGGCCGCGACCTGCATCTGGATGCTGCGGATCGAGTCGCCACCGAGGGCGAAGAAGCTCTCGGTCACCCCGACCGTCGGCACGCCGAGCACCTCCCGCCACGCCTCGACGAGGATCTCCTCGGCGCGGTTGGCGGGGGCCACCTGCGGGCCGGCGGGCCGGCGGCCCAGCTCGGGGGCCGGCAGGGCGGCCCGGTCGAGCTTGCCGTTGCGGGTCAGCGGCAGCGCGTCGAGGACCACCACGGCGGCCGGGACCAGGTGCGCCGGCAGCCGGTCGGCCAGCCATCCGGCGAGCCGGTCCGCCAGCGGCTCGCCGCCGGCCGGTTCGGGGGCGGTGACCACCGGGCGGGGATCGTCGGCGTACTCGGGACGCACGGCGTGCAGGGTGTACCGGTCGGTGCCGACGAGCAGGTCGTCCTGGCGGGTGACCACGTCGAAGCCGCGCTCCTCGAAGAAGGCGATCAGCTCGTCGAGGCGACCCTCGGTGGCGGTGCCGACGCCGTCGTGCACCTCCATCGCGACCTGGTCGACCAGCGGCCAGTGCCGCTCGTGCAGGCCGGCGAGCACGTCCGCCTCGGCCCGCTGCACGTCGATCTTCAGCAGGTCGATGCGCCCGGGGGCCACCTCGTCGATCACGTCGGACAGCGGCCGGACGTCCACGGTCAGCGTGTCACCGGCGAACCGCTCCTGGAGCAGCTCGTCGACCCGGTCGAGCAGGGCGTCCCGGCCGGCCTCACCCCGGTCCCGCTCGTTGGTCAGGAACCGCTTGATGACGGCCCGCTCGGCGTCCGGGTCGGCGTACTCGGCGTGGCCGGACATCATGGCGTAGCCGGGATAGTAGGTGAAGCTCACCTGCCCGGGGCCGGCGGCGAGCCCGTACGGGTGCACGGTGGCCGGGACGCCGAAGGCGGCCACGTTGCGGCGCAGCGCGTCGGCCACCGACGGCACCGGCTCGAACGCGTGGATGGTGGCGTCCGGGCAGACGGCGTGCGCGAACAGGGAGAACATGCCGATGTTCGCGCCGACGTCGAAGATCGTGGCGCCCTGGCGCAGCACCACCCCGTCGCGCAGGTAGACCTGCTGGACGAAGATCTCGTCGTACAGGTAGCGGGTCTCGTGCGGGTTGATCCCGACGACCCGGTCCACGTCGACCGTCGCGCCCGCCTCGGCCGGGGTGACGTAGCCGACCAGCCGGGCGCCGTGCCCGTCGTCGTCGCGGGCCACCACGGCGGCGTCGGCGACCCCCGGGTGCTGGCGCAGGGCGGCGGCGACCTCCCCCGGTTCGATCCGGAAGCCGTTGACCTTGACCTGGTCGTCGAGCCGGCCCAGGTACGCCAGCCGCCCGTCGGCGTCGAAGCGCACCCGGTCGCCGGTGCGGTAGACCCGCTCGGCGCGTCCCGACGGCAGGGTCACCGTGACGAACCGGCGGGTGGTGGTCTCCGGGTCGCCGAGGTAGCCGTCGGCGAGCTGGGGGCCGCTGAGGCACAGCTCGCCGGCCACCCCGGGCGGCACCGGGCGGAGCTGCCCGTCGAGCACCCACGTTCCCACCCCGGGCAGCGGGCGGCCGATGGTCGGCGCGACCCCGGCGGTGATCTCGGCGGCGGTGGCGTCCACCGTGCACTCGGTCGGGCCGTACAGGTTGACCGCGCGCACCCCGGGCAGCCCGGCGAGGGCGTCCCACAGGTCGGGTGCGATCGCCTCGCCGCCGAGCAGCAGCAGCCCCGGCAGCCGGGTCCGGCCCGTGGCCACCCCGTCGGCGGCGAGCAGGATGCGAAGCTGCGACGGGGTCAGGTCGAGCACGTCGACCTCGTTGGCGGCGAGCACGGCGGCCAGCTCGGCGCCGTCGCGGCGGGCCTCCTCCGGCACCAGGTACAGGGTTCGGCCGTGGCCGAGCTGGATGAGCTGCTTGATCGAGGCGTCGAAGGTCAGCGGGGCGTTCACCGCGACCCGCGACCCGGCCGGGGTGCCGGCGTGCACGGTGCGTTCCAGGGCGTGCGCCAAATGGGCGGCGGCGCCGTGCGAGACCCGCACCGGGCGTGGGGCCCCCGTGGAGCCGGAGGTGAAGATGACGTACGCCGGGTCGGCCGGCCGGGGGGCGGGCACCGCGGCGGTGGCGGCGGTGGCCGCCAGCTCGGCGACGCCCACGGCCGGACGTCCCCGACGGCCCGGTCGCCGAGCACCAGGCCGGCGTCGACCGCGCGGACCAGGGCGGCGAGCCGCTGCGCCGGGGCGGCCGGGTCCAGCGGCACGTACACCGCGCCGGCCCGCAGCACGCCGAGGAACCCGACGACGGTGTCCCGGGACCGGGTGGCCAGCACGCCGACCCGCCGGCCGCCGTGCAGGCCGCGCTCGACCAGGCCGGCGGCGACCCCGGCGGACAGCTCGCGCAGCTCCCCGAAGGTGTACGCCCCGTCGGCGGCGACCACCGCCTCGGCGTCCGGGTCGGCGGCGGCGAGCCCGTCGTCGAGCAGTTCCGCGAGGGTGCGGGTGGGCGCGTCGGACGCGCTGCCGGCGGCCTCGACCAGCCAGCCCGCCTCGGCCGCGCCGAGCAGGGCCAGCGGGGTGCCGTCGGTCAGCGCACCGGGCAGCGTGCCGAGGACGGCGAGCAGCCCGTCGCGCAGCGCCCGGCCGCCGGTCACCCGCAGGGTCACCGCGTCCGGGCCGCACACGGCGGTCAGGTGCGGGCCGGCGGGCGGCGGCGGGACGGCGACGTCCACGGCGGTGGCGCCGAGGCCGGCCAGGGTCGACGGGGCGAGGGCCGGCACGGCGGCGAAGCCGGCCACCGCGTCGGAGTCGACGCCGACCGGATCCAGCAGGTGGAACGCCTCCTCGGCCGGGCGCTCCGCGACGCGTACCTCGTCGAGGAGCTGCTTGGGCGCGGCCGGCAGGGGCAGGCCGAGCCGGACCGGCGCGTAGCCGCCCAGCGGCCCGACCACGGCGGCGGTCCCGTCGGCGTGCCGGCCGTCGGTCCACCGGGCGAGCACCAGCTCGGCGTCGTCGGCCCCGGCGGGCGGCTCGGCCCGGCGGGACAGGGTCAGGGCCCACGCGGCGAGCAGCAGGCTGGGCACGCCCACCCCGGCGGCCTCGGCGGCGGCGGCCAGCGGGCCGAGCGGCACGTCCGCCTCCGCCGGCCCGTCGTCGGCGTCGCCGTGCGGGGCGACCAGCCGGGCGGCCGGCACGGCGGGGGCCGCCGCCGGCTGCGCCTCCTGGCGCTCGCCGAGCTGCCACTCGGACACGTCGAGGAACTGCAACCCGTCCGGGTCGTCGGCGAGTCCCTGCCCGGCGTACGCGGCGGCCAGGTCGGCCAACACCAACCGCAGGCTCGCCGGGTCGGCGAACAGCGGGGTGGCGGCCAGCTCCAGGGTGTCGTCGGTGAGGGTCACCGACAACTCGCCGGCTGCGCCGACGGTGACCGAGCGGGCGTCGTCGACGTCCTGCAACGGCACCCGCAGGCCGGGGTGGTGCACCAGGGTCAGCCGCAGCGCCTCGTGCCGGGCGACCACCGCGTCCACGGCGGCCTGCAGGCGCGCGGCGTCCAGGGGCCGGTCCAGGCGGACCTGGGCCCGGACCAGCTCCCGCGCGCCGCTGTGGGCGAGCCGCTGGACCGGGGAGAGTCGGTAACCGTTCACACCACGCTCCGGTTGACGTAGAGGTCGGACATGGCGACCAGGATCTGCCGGTCGCCGGAGAAGGGCTCCCGGCCGTGGGTGGCGAGGAAGTTGTCCACCACCAGCACGTCGCCGCGCTGCCACGGGACGGAGACGGCGTGCTCGCGGTACAGGTCGCGGATGCCGGCGACCACCTCGTCGTCGATCGGGCTGCCGTCGCCGTGGTACGCGTTGCGGGGCAACCCCTCCGGCCCGTACTCGCGCAGCAGGGCGGCGGCGACCTCGGCCGGCAGGTTCGAGGAGTGGAACAGGTGGGCGTGGTTGAACCACACGGTCTCGCCGGTGCGCGGGTGGGTGGCGGTGGCCTGCCGGCGGGCGCGGGTGCGCAGCCCGTCGTCGCCGAGCCAGGTGAACTCGGTCGCCGACGCGGCGCAGTACGCCTCCACCTCGGCCCGGTCGGTGGTCTGGAACGCCTCCTGCCAGGGCAGGTCCAGGTGCGGGCCGTAGTTGCGCACGTAGCACAGGCCGTCGCGGGTGAACCGCTCGCGCACCTGCGCCGGGATCCGTGGGGTCACCACCCGCTCGCTGGCCAGCGGGGTGGCCCCGCCGTCGCCGGTGGCCGGCTGGGCGCACCAGAAGTACAGGTGGGTGGGCCAGTTGTGCGAGTACGACATCTCGTGGTGCAGCGGGATCCACTGTTCGGCGTTGAACTCCGTGGAGGTGAACACCCGGTCGGCGACCTCGTTGCGGGGGGCGGCCCGCTCCAGGTAGCCGAGCAGGTCCGGGGTGACGGCGCGGGCGGCGCGGCTGAAGTCGTCGGGGCTGCCCACCTCGAAGCCGCGGAAGAAGACCGCGCCGTACGAGTCGAGGTCGCGCAGCAGCTCGTCGTGACGCCCGGCGAGCCAGCCGGCGAGGTCGAGGTCCGGCACGGTGGCCTCGACCAGCAGCACGAACGTGTCGTCGACCAGCACCCGGCGGGTGACCGGGGCGGTGGCTGCGGAGGTCGCGCCGCGACGGCGCGGTCCCGGCCCGCTCACGACCGGTCCCCCGTCGTAACCGGGCCCGCCGAAACGGACGCTGCCTCGGGGGCGGCGAACGGGTCGGACATCGCGGTGAGGATCCGCCGGGGCGGCGTGAACGGCTCCCGGGCGTGCGCGGCGAGCATGTTCTCCACCAGCAGCACGTCCCCGCGCCGCCAGGGGAACGACCGGGTCTCGGCCGCGTACGCGGCGCGCAGCTCGGCGAGCACGTCGTCGCCTATCGGGGTGCCGTCGCCGTACGCGGTCTGGTAGGGCAGGTCCTCCTCGGCGAGCGCCCGGCGCAGCCCGGCGCTCACCTCCTCGGGCAGGGAGGTGACGTGGAAGAACAGCGCGTGGTTGAACCAGGTGCGCTCCCCGGTGACCGGGTGCTCGCGCACCGCCGGGCGGACCTGCCGGGTGCGTAGCTGCTCGTCGCCGACCCACTGCACTTCGATCGCCGACCGGGCGCAGTACGCCTCCACCTCGGCGCGGCTGTCGGTCTGGAACGCGGTCTGCCAGGACAGGCTGATCCCGGGCAGGTAGTTGCGCTGGTAGCCGACCCCACCCCGGCGTTCGAACTCCGCGACGGTGGCCGGGCTCAGCCGGGCCAGCACCCGTCGGCTGTCCGCCAGCGGGGTACGCCCGCCCGCGGCCGGCTCGGTCTCGCAGAAGAACACGATCCGCAGCGGCCAGTTCAGCGTGTACGACTGTTCGTTGTGCAGCACGATCGGCTGGTCGGCGGGGTGCTCGGTGGAGGTGTAGACGCCCTCGGTCACCTCGCTGCGCGGCGAGGAGCGTTCGCCGTAGCTGAGCACGTCGCCGGAGAGGGCGGCCATCGCGGTGCGGAAGTCGGCGGCGTCGGCCACGGCGAAGCCCCGGAACAGGACGGCGGCGTGCCGCCGGGCCAGCTCGTCGACGGTGGCCCGGTTGCCGGCCAGCCAGGTCGCCAGGTCCAGGTCGGGCAGGTTGGCCTGGACGAGGACCGGCAACGGCCCGCCGGGCCAGTCGGGACGCACGTCGACCACGGCTCGTTCCCGGTTGCGGCGCGGGATCACCGGCGCCACCCGGATCTGCTCAGTCATCTCTCGTTCCCCCAAGGGTCATCGACACACTCGGCGAGGCTGCGCTGCGGGTCGGTGGCCGCCCGGCGCAGCACCTCGGTGAAGCGGCGGTGCCACGCGGTGACGCGCCCGCCGTCGAACAGGTCGGTGCGGTAGGTCCAGAGCGCTTCCAGGTCGCCCCGGCGCTCGTCCAGCCAGAGGGTCAGGTCCAGCCGGGCGGCGTCCGGCGCGAGTTCCACCCCGACGAAGTCCAGCCCCCAGGAGCCCTTCCAGGTCGCCGCCGGGGCGTTCTGCACGCCGAAGGCGACCTGGACGAGAGGGCTGCGGTGCGGGTGGCGGGCCGGGCGCAGCCGCTCCACCACGGCGTCGAACGGCACGTCCTGGCGGGCGGCGGCGGACAGGGCGGCGTCGCGGGCCTCGGCGAGCAGGTCGGCGAAGGACCGGCCCGGCGCGGGACGCAGCCGCAGCGGCATGGTGTTGACGAAGCAGCCGATGCTCTCCTCGGCCGACACGCTGGTCCGGCCGGCGAAGGCCGTGCCGACGAGCAGGTCGGTGCGCCCGGTCCGCGCGCCGAGCAGGGTGGCGAAGGCGGCCAGGCCGACCATGTAGAGGCTGGCCCGGTGCGCCCGGGCGAGCCGCCGGACGGCGTCGGCGGTGCCGGGGTCGACCGGGACGCGCAGGCTGGCGCCGTCGGGCCGGTCCGTGGCCCCGGCTCCCCGCCCCGCGGTCGGGCCCTCGGCCGATCCTGCGGTCGAGCCCACGGTCGGCCGCGCGGTCTGGGCCTCGGTCGGCCACGCGGTCGGGCTTTCGGTCGGCCCGGCGGCCGGCCGCGCGGCGTCGGGGGTGGCCGGGCTGGCGGCGAGGTCGAGCAGGGTGGGCGCGCCGCGCAGCCCGGCGACGACCTCGTCGAGGGCTAGGCGGCCGGCCGGACCGGCCAGCCAGTCCCGCTGCGCCAGCGCGAAACCGGCCGGGCCGGGAGCGGGGTGGGCGGCCCACGGCGGCCGGGGCCGGGTGACCCGCACGGCCGCCTCGCGCTCGCTGTCGTAGCAGCGGCCGAGGTCGCGGACGAGGACGCTGAACGACCAGTCGTCGCAGACGATGTGGTGGGCGACCAGCAGCAGCGCGAAGCCCCGCCGCCCGTCACCGACCAGGTGGGCGCGCAGCAGCGGCCCGGCGGCCAGGTCCATCGGGGTGCGGGCGCTGGTCGCGGCGATCCGGGCGACCCGCTCGGACAGCGGCACCCCCGGCATGGGCGCCTCGATGACCAGCTCCACCTGCGGGTCGTCGTGCACCCGCTGGACCGGGCCGGCCGCGGAGCCGGGAAAGACCATGCGCAGCGCGGGGTGCCGGGCGACCACCCGGCGCAGGGCCCGGGCCAGCGCCGCCCGGTCCACGGGCCCGTGCAGCTCGACCACGTAGGACACCAGGTACGAGGTGTCGGTGGGGTCGAGTTGGTGCAGGAACCACAGCCGGCGCTGCGCCGCCGACAGCGGCGCGTCCGCGTCCCCCGTCGGCCCGGCGTCCGGCCCGTCCCCGGTGCCGGCGGACCGTCCGGCGGCAGCCGATCCGCTGGCCGTGGCGGGACCGGTCGCCGTCCCGTCCCGCGTCGGCCGGTTCCCCGTGGACTTCGGCGCGTCCCCGGCGGTCGCCGGCCCGTCCCCCGGGTCACCGGGACGGCTAGGGGTGGCGAGGTGGGCGGCGAGGGCGGCCACCGTGGGGTGGTCGAAGAGCGCGGCCGGCGGCACCGGTACGCCGGTGGCGGCGGTCAGCCGGGCCGCGCACCGCACCGCCAGCAGGGAGTCGCCGCCAAGGTCGAAGAAGTCGGCGTCCGGCCCGGTGACCGGCACGCCGAGCACGTCGCGCCACACGGCGGCCACCTCGCCGGCCGGACCGGCGTCGAGATCGGCCGTGGCGGGAGCGGCGTCGGGATCGGTCCAGGCCGGCGCGGGCAGGGCCGCCCGGTCGGTCTTGCCGCTCGGCGTGGTGGGCATCCGGTCCAGCCAGACCACCACAGCCGGCACCATGGGGGCGGGCAGCCGCTCGCGCAGCCGGGTCGGCACGTCGTCGCGGCGCCGCCCGACCAGGTAGCCGACCAGCACCGGGTCGCCGCTCGGCCCGGTGCGCACCGCGGCGGCCGCCTCGCGTACGCCGGGCAGGGCGGCGAGGGCGGCGCCGACCTCGCCCAGCTCGATCCGGTGCCCGCGCAGCTTCACCTGGTCGTCGAGGCGGCCGAGGAACTCCAGTTGCCCGTCGGGGCGCAGCCGCACCCGGTCCCCGGTGCGGTACATCCGGTCGCCGGGGCGGAACGGGTCGTCGAGGAAGCGGGCCGCGGTCTCCTCGGGGCGGCCGAGGTAGCCCCGGGCCAGTCCGGCGCCGGCCAAGTGCAGCTCGCCGGGGGTGCCGGACGGAACGGGCACGCCGTCGGTGTCGAGCACGTACGTCCGGGTGTGCGGCAGCGGCCGGCCGATCGGCGGCGCCGTCCCGTCGGCGGTGACCTCCGCCCAGGTCGAGTAGGTGGTGTCCTCGGACGGGCCGTACAGGTTGAGCAGCCGGCGTACCCCCGGGCGGGCCAGGACCCGGGCGGCCAGGGCGGCGGTCAGCGGCTCGCCGGCCAGGCAGACGGTGCGCACGCCGGCCGGCAGTGCGTCGGCGGCGAGCAGTTCGCTCATCGCCGAGGGGACGGTGTTGACCAGGGTGACCGGCAGCCGGGCGGCGTCCGGCGCGGCGAGCGCGAGGACGGTGTCGACCAGCACGACCCGCCCGCCCCAGCAGAGCGGCCCGAAGATCTCGAAGATCGACAGGTCGAAGCAGACGCTGGTGGCGGCGAGCATGCCGCCGAGTTCCTCGTCGGCGAAGGCGGACCGGATCCAGTGCATCAGCACCGACGCGGAGCGGTGCTCGACGGCCACGCCCTTGGGGCGGCCGGTGGAGCCGGACGTGTAGATCACGTAGGCCAGGTCGGACGGGGCACCGCCGATGTCGGGACGGTCGCCCGGCTGGTCGGCGAGGTCGAGGTCGTCCAGCGGCAGCGCCGCGTCGCCGAACCGGTCGGCGAGGCCGGCGCGGGTGAGCACCACCCGGGCACCGGAGTCCTCGGTCATGAACGCCACCCGGGCCGGCGGGTACGCCGGGTCGAGCGGCACGTACGCCGCGCCGGCCTTCAGCACGGCGAGCAGCGCGACGACCAGGTCGACGTCGCGGGTGAGGCAGACGCCGACCCGGTCCTGCCCGGTGACGCCCCGGGCGAGCAGGGCCCGGGCGAGCCGGTTGGCGGACTCGTCGAGTTGACGGTAGGTCAGCGAGCGGTCGCCGTGGCGCACGGCCTCCGCGTCGGGGGTCCGTTCCACCTGGGACTCGACCATCCGGTGCAGGCAGTCGACGATGACCGGGTTGCCGGAGGCGCGGGGGGTGGTGGACCGGCGGACCGGCCCGGTGGACCGGACGGAGGTGGTCACTCCCGTCCGCGATTCGTCGTACGCATGCAGCCAAACACCGAACGCCCCCAAGGATCGTGACGGTACGTGTGCTTCGGATGACCCTTCGGCAGGTCAGCGCCTTGAGCCTTCACGCTCTGCTACTTAAAGCGATCAATTGATCGCTCTCCGGTGAGAGGTTCCACGAGCATCGACGGCACTGCCAAGAGCCCTCCCGAAATACGGGACGACGGTGGCGAAACCCGGAACGGGGGTGTCGATCCGCGCACTCGGGCCGACGTCCGCCCCCGACGCGTTTACCAGCGCCGATGCCTGCCCGCGCGGGTCTGGGCCCGCCTCCGCCGGGGCCGCTCCTGTCAGGAAGACGCCATCGGCCATGGGACCGTGATCACTCGGGCCGGCGGCGCCCCCGGGGCGGCGACCTGCGGGGAGGGATACGACTTGACGGATATGCCGCCGGGCGCGACGCGCCGACGGTCGTCCTCAGCGGATGGTGGGAACCGGCGGCGCGACGGTCGGAAACCTGTCCCGGTCCGAAGCCCGTCAGGTCGCCGCAGGGGGCGGGACGGCGGTGGACGGGTTGCGCCACTCGTCGGCCAGCACCGACCAGATCTCGATGTCGATGCGCCGGGTGCGCCCCGGGTACACCTGCCGCAGGGTGCCGTCGTGGCGCATGCCTAGGCGCCGGGCCACGGCCAGGCTACGGGCGTTGTCGGCGTTGGTGCGCCACTCCACCCGGTGCATCCCCCGCTGCCCCACCGCCCAGTCGAGGACGACGCCGACCGCGCGGGTGACCAGGCCGCGTCCCTCCGCGGCCGGCTCCAGCCAACAGCCCACCTCGCAGACCCCGAGCGTGGTGTCGAACGCCACGAACATCACCCCGCCGACCAGCACCCCGTCGAGCCAGATCCCCCAGATTCCCCCGGCGTCGCCGGCCCACCGGTCGGCGTAGCGTTGCAGCACCGCGCGGGCCGACGGCAGGTCGGTGGCCACGAAGGACGCGCCCACCCACGGCGCGATGTGCTCCCGGGCCCGGTCCAGGTTGCGCAGGAACTCCTCGGCCCGCCACGGCTCCAGCGGGCGCAGCTCGGCGTCGGCGGTCAGGGCGCGAGCGAACACCGGGCCTCCCAGGGGCGGCAGACTTCAGGGACCCGGGTAGCAGACCACAGACTGATCGCAATCGGCCACCCCGGGACGCGGGCTGGACGCAACCGGCCGGCAGTCATCGCCTGCCTGGACGTAGTTCCTCTGCTTCATCTTCTTCGTCCTCGAAGCGCACTGGGACGACGCCTCTAGGTATCGTCCGCTGCATGAGTGAAACCCCGCTGTCCGATGTCATGTCGGAGCACGCGGAAACCAAGACACCAGAGAGCTACGAGCGCTTTCTCAGGCTATTCCGGGCCTCCACGGTCGGCATTGTGGCCACCGGGGTGCCCGCCCATGGTGCGCACGGGCAAATCGCTAGCGGCGGCCTTGGCGCGGGCAGGACCACTCACGGCGACGGACGGCCACGTGTGCTGGCATACGCCGATCCCGAAGCGGCACTACGGAACCTTGGCCCCCGGTTCAACGCGGGCATGTCCGGTGAGGTTCTCCTCCAGATGGCCGCGGCCGACCCCGATTGTGAGGGCGTGCTCGTCAACAGCGCCATCTGCGAGATCAGCTTGGTCGTCAGCAAGCCAACCGCCCAGTCCCTAATGACGCCAACCACCGCCGAAGCGCCCGGACTGCGGCCTTGGTGGAAACGCCGTTAGAGCCGATATCGCGACCTCAGGTAACGCCATAGGGCCTCTGAAGATCACACCTGGAGGCAACCGCACCGGCCGGTCACCGGGCGAGGGTGGACCGGGCGGCGGTGGGGAGCCGGGCGGGTCAGTCGCGCAGCAGGTCGGCGTGGGCGGCGCGGAGCCGGGCCAGGGCCGGGTCGCTGCCGGGGACGACCCGGCGGTCGAGCTCGGCCCAGACCTCGGCGAGTGCCGCCGTGAGGACCCCCAGCTCGGCGGCGTGCCGCCGGCTGCTCTGCCGGTGCAGCTCGTCGAGGCGGCGGGCCCAACCGGCGGTCACCGTGGCCAGCCGGTCGGCGTCGGCCCGGGCCTGCGCCGCCGAGCGGGCGGCGGAGGCGGGCACGATCGCGGCGATCGGACGGGGGTCGCCGTCGCGGGTGACCAACGTGACCGCGTCGGTCAGCTCGGCCATCGCGATGAGCTGGGTCAGTCGGGTGCGGGCCTCGCGCAACGGCAGGGCACGCGGCGGGGTGGGCTCGTGGGCCAGGGCGGGGGCAGCCATGCCTCCATGCTGACGACGGGGTACGACAATAAATGTCCCCGACCGTCCACGATGGCCGTCGTCGCAGCTCAGGGCTCGGCATGCATCGTCCTGATCCCGGTGCTGAACGTCGCGGTGACGGCGGACACGGCGACCAGCGCCGGGAAGATCAGCATCGCCGTCCCGCTGGAGAATTGGGCCAGCAGCAGCCCGGCCAGCCCCGGGGCGAGGGCCGCCGCCGAGGTGGCCGCCAGGAACATGACGCTGACCACCCGGCCCTGGAGCCGGTCCGGGGTGATCGTCGCCTGGTAGCCGAACAGGACCGCGTTCGCGGTGGGCCCGAGGAAGACCGCCGCGGCCAGCGGCACGGCGGCCAGCACGCTGGCCGGGAAGAGGGCGCTGACGACCATCAGGCCGGCGGTGGCCCAGCACAGCACCATGACCAGGGTCGGCAGCCGCAGCCACCGCTGCAACACCGGGGCGGCGAACGCGCCCAGGAACCCGCCCAGGCCGAAGATGGTGCTGGCCACCCCGACCAGGACCGGCGGGGTCCCGGACCGCTGCAACGACACGATGATCGCAAAGATCATCCCGGTGAACGCCATGTTGAGCGGGGCGGCGATCACCAGCAGGGCACGCAGGAACGGGTTGCGCAGCACGAACCGGACGCCCTCGGCCACCGCCGCGCCCCCGGACGACGGGGCCTGCTCGCGGGGCTGCTGCATGGGCTCGCGGATGAGCAGGACAGCCAGCAGGGAGAGCAGATAGGTCACCGCGTTGCCGACGAACGGCAGCGACCGGCCCAGCCCGAACAGCAGGCCGCCCAGCGGCGGGCCGGCGAGCTGGGTGCCGTACGCCCGGGCCTCGTTGCGCGCGACGGCGGTGGAGAGCTGGTCCAACGGGACCAGGTTGCGCACGGCGGCGTGCTCGGCGGTGCTGAACACGGCGTTGGCCACCGCGCCGACCACGGCCACCGCCAGGATCATCGCGGTGCTGGCCGCGCCGGCCAGCACCGCCACGCCCAGCGCCGCGTACCCGGCGATCCGGACGACGTCGCAGACCACCATCAGCCGACGCCGGTCGAACCGGTCGGCGAGCACCCCGGCGGGCAGCCGAGAGACCAGGGTGACCAGCAGGCCAGCCGTGCCGACCGCACCGGCCTGCGCGGCGGACCCGGTCAGGTACAGCACGAGCAGCGGCAGGGCCAGGCTGGACATGGCCGTGCCGAGATCGGACAGGCACTGGCTGACCCAGAGCAGGTTGAACGCGCGGTTGCGCCACAGGCTCACCGGGCGTCCGCGACCGCGCACGTCAGGATGTCGACGTACCGGCGGCACCGGCCGGCGACGGTCGCCTCGTCGAACAGGTCCGTCGCATACTCGACGACACCCCGCAGGCCCCCGCAGGCGGGGGTGACCATCAGCGCCCAGTCCCGGCGCGCGCAATCCAGCCCCTGGTCGGTGACGTCCGTCGCCAACCCGGCCAGGCGCAGCGGCGGCATCCCCGGATTCCAGGCGAAGATCGCGCCGGTCAGCGGCGGCGGATCCCCCATCCGCCAGTCCGGGTCGACGACGGCGTGGAGGACCGGCAACGGCGCGGGCTGGTGCCGCACCGCGTCGAGGAACACCGCGTCGGTCCGGGCCGCCAGGTCGACGAGGGGCTCCCCGTCGCGCAGCCGCACCCGCAGCGGAAGGGTGCTGGTGAACAGGCCGACCACCGGCTCCAGTTCCCGCCCGTCCCGGTGGGCGTACGGGCAGGACAGCAGGACGTCCCGGGCCCCGGTCAGCTCGCCGACCAACCGCGCGTACGCGGCGGCGAGCAGCGGGAACAACGTCAGGCCCGCGTCGGCGGCGAGCCGGTTCAGCCGGCCGGTCAGGTCGGCCGGCACGTCGAAGGCGTACTCGGCCCCGCGACCCGACGGCGTGGCCGGCCGGGGCCGGTCGGTGGGCAGCGGGACGGCCCGGGGGGCGTCGGCGAGCCGGTCCCGCCAGTGGCGCAGCACCGCCGGCGGGACCCGGGTCGCCCGCTGCCGGCGCGCGTGGTCGACGTAGCGCAGCGCCGGCGCGCGGTCGGGCGGCGCACCCGAGTAGCCCCGCCCCAGCTCGTCGAGGAGTTGGAGCATGGACCAGCCGTCCCCGCACAGATGGTGCACGACCATCAGGAGGACCCAACGGTCGCCGGCCAGCCGGGCGAGGCGGGCCCGCAGCCACGGCCCGTCGGCCGGGAACGGTTCCCGGCCGGCCGCCACGCACCACGCCCGCGTCCCGGCGAGGTCGGCGGCGAGGTCGGTGACCGGCACCGGGACCGGTCGGTGGGCCAGCACCTCCTGCACCACCGCGCCGTCGTGCGCCACGACGCGGGTACGTAGGGCCTCGTGCCGGGCGACCAGGGCGTCGACCGCCGCCGCCAGGGCGGGCACGTCGAGCGGGCCGGCGAGGTCGACGCGTACCGCCATGTGCACGGCCGCCGGGTCGGGGGCCAGGCGCTGCCGGTGCCACATCAGCTCCTGCTGGTACGTCGCCGGCGCCCGGTCCCGCACCGCGACGTCGCACTCCGCCGGGCCGGGGCGCGGGGCCGGGGCGGCCGGACCAGTCGAGCCGCCGGGACCGGCGGGGGCGGGCGGGGGCTCGGCGGCCATCACGCGGACGCCCGGGCTGCGCAGCACCCGGTCCACCCCGACCTCGACGCCGAGCGCCTCACGTAGCCGGTTGGCCAGGCGGACCGCGCCCAGGGAGTCGCCCCCGGCGGCGAAGAACGAGACGTCCAGTGGCACCTGGGCCACGCCCAGCTCCGCGCACCAGGCGTCGTGGACGAGCCGTTCCCGGCCCGGGCCCGGCTCCTCCCCGGCGGGCGGCTGGTCGGGTGCCGGGAGCCGCGCGACGTCGACCTTGCCGGTGTCCCCGGTGGGCAGGGCGTCCAGCGTCACCCACGCCCGAGGGACGAGGTGGGCCGGCAGCCGCTCCCCCAGCTCGGCGGCCAGCCGGGCGGTCCGGACGGCGGGCGGCTCGCCGTCGTCGCCGCCGACCACGTACCCGACCAGGTACGGCTCGGCCCGGTCGTGCCGGGCGACGACGGTGGCCTGCCGTACCCCCGGCAGGAGCGCGAGCGCGGCGGCGGCCTCGCCCGGCTCGACCCGGTGCCCGGCGATCTTCACCTGGTCGTCGACCCGGCCGAGGAACTCCACCGCGCCGTCGCCGCGGAGCCGGACCAGGTCCCCGGTCCGGTACATCCGGCCCCCGGGCGTCGCGGCGAACGGGTCGGGCAGGAACGCCGCCGCGGTCGCCGCGGGCCGGCCCAGGTAGCCCCGGGCGAGCCCGGTGCCGCCGACGTACAGCTCGCCGGCCGCGCCCGGCGGCACCGGCGCGCCGCGCCGATCCAGCACGTACAGCCGGCGGTGGTCCACGGGCCGGCCGATGTCGATCGGGCCGGGGCCGGCGGCCGGCACCGGGCCGGCGGTGGTGACGACGGCGGCCTCGGTCGGCCCGTACGCGTTGAGCACCGCCGCCGGATACCCGGCGGGCGGCCGGCGGCGCAACTGACTCCCGCCGACCACCAGGGCCCGGACCGTCGGGGCGGGCGGCGTCGGGAGCGCGAGAACCAGCTCGGCGAGGGGCGCCGGCAGGAAGGCGACGGTGACCCCGGCGCGGCGCCACTCCGCGACCAGCCGCGCCGGGTCCGCGCGCACCCGCGACGGCACGAGGTGCAGGATCGCACCGGCGGCGAGCGCCGGGTGGATCTCGGCGAGGTTCGCGTCGAACCCGAGGCCGAGGGCGTGCGCCACGGTGTCCGCGCCGGTGAGGGCCAGGGCGCGCACGTGCCAGTCGACGACGTCCACGGCGGCCCGGTGCGGCACGCCCACCGCCCTGGGCCGGCCGGTCGAACCGGAGGTGTACACGCACCAGGCGAGATGCCCGGGGCGGGCCGCGTCGACCGGGTCGGCCAGGTCCGGCTCGGCGGGCCCGTCCACCAGCACCCGGACCACCCCGGCGGTGGGGTCGGGGACGTCGGCGGCGGTCAGCAGCAGGCGGGCGCCGCTGTCGGCGAGCAGGTCGCGCAGCCGGGCCGCCGGCAGGTCGGGGTCAAGCGGCACGAAGGCCGCGCCGGCCATCAGCACGGCGAGCTGCGCCGCGACCAGCTCCGGCCGGCGCGGCAGGAGCACGGCGACGAGGTCGTCCGGCCCGACGCCGTGCGCCGCGACCCGCCGGGCCAGGTCCCGGGCCCGGCCGCGCAGTTCCCGGTACGTCCACCGGCGCTCGCCGCAGACCACGGCGACCGCGTCGGGGGTCCGGGCGGCCTGCCGGACGAACAGGTCGTGCAGCCGGTCGGCGACGGGTTCGGTTTGCGGCCCGACCGGGCGGGCGATCGGGTCGTCGAGCCGGTCGGCCAACCGGGACAGCGGCAGGCCCGGCTCGCGGGTCAGCACATCCAGCAGTCGGTGGAGGTGGTCGAGCAGGCGGTCCACGGTGGCCCGGTCGAGCACCTCCGTGCGGTACTCGACGTGGCAGCGCAGCGTCCCGCCGTGCGACAGGTAGACCATCAGGTCGACCGGTGCCTTGTCCAGGCCCACCGGCAGTGGCTCGGCGGTGACGCCCGGCAGGTCGAAGACGAACGCCTCGGGGCCGCTCTCGTACTCCACGACCACGTCGAAGAGGGGGTGACGGCCGGCCTCGCGGTTCGGGGCCACCGCGCGGACCAGGGCGTCGAACGGAACCCGGTCGTGCTCGTACCCGTCGGCGGCGGTCGCCCGGACCCGGGCGAGCAACTCCCGGAAGGTCGGGTCGCCGGTGAGGTCCAGCCGCAGCGCGAGGGTCCGGACGAAGAACCCGATCAGGTCGGCGGTCCGCTCGTCCCGGCCGCCCGTCCCGGTGCCGATGACCAGGTCGGCCTGGCCGGTGAACCGGAACAGCAGCACCCCGAACGCGCTCAGCAGGACGGTGAACGGGGTGACCCGCTCGTCCCGGCCGAACCGCCGTACCCGCTCCGCCAGCTCGGCGGGCAGCTCCCGGAAGACGCTCTCCCCCGCCGCCGACGGCAGCGCCGGGCGGGTCAGGTCGGACGGGATGACGAGGGTGGGCGGGGGCGGGTCGAGCCGGTCCCGCCAGTACGCCAGGTCCTTGTCGTCGGGCTCGCCGGCGCCGGCCGCCGCCAGCTCCGGGTAGGTGACCGGCAGCGGCGGCAGGTCGGGGGCGGCGCCGACGGTGCGGGCCCGGTAGCAGGCCGAGACCTCCCGGGTCAGCACGGCGTACGACCCGCCGTCGGTGGCCAGGTGGTGGAACGTCAGCACCAGCACGTGGTGGACGGCGGAGAAGCGCAGCAGCGTGAAGGCGAACACCGGCCCGCTGGCCAGGTCGGACACCTGCCGGCTCCCGGCGGCCAGCGCGGCCCGGACTGTCGCCTCCTCGGCCTCGCCGGCGTGGTCGCGCACCGGGCACCGCACCGGCACCCACGCGCGTACGACCTGCCGGGGCTCCCCGTCGACCTCGGCGTAGCTGGTGCGCAGCGGGGCGTGCCGGTCGACCACGTCCCGCAACGCGCCGCGCAGCGCGGCGTGGTCGAGCGGGCCGCGCAGCCGCACGGCCACCCCCTCGTGGTACGCGGGGGTGCCCGGGTGCAGCCGCTCCACCAGCCAGAGCCGACGCTGCGCGGACGACAGCGGCGCGGTCCGAACGACTCCGCCGGCCCTGTCGGTTCCGCCGGTTCCGGCGGTTCCGGCGGTTCCGGCGGGCGGCGGGGGCACCGGGCTGCCGGGGTCCGGTGCCGGTGCGTCGTTGCCCGCCGGTTGCTCGGCGGGGGCGGCGATCCGGCGTGGGGTGGCCCGGCGCAGCGCGTCGAGCGCCGGCAGACCGGCGCGGACCGCGTCCCTCGGGAGTCCGAAGTCGACGAAACAGGCGATCTCGTCGACACCGGCGTCGAGCACCGCCTCGACCACCGCCCGACAGCTTGCCGGGGACCCGATGAGCGCGCGCTCGGCGCAGTACCGCTCGTACGCCCGGGACAGCACGAACCGGACGTCGTCTTCCGGGGTGTCGGCCAGGTCGACGTTCATGCCGAGGCTGTTGACCACCTGCCCGAGCAGGCTGAACGAGGAACGCAGGTAGGCGCAGAACGGCTCGAACGCCTCGGCCCGGGCCCGCTCGGCGTCCTCGCCCAGGTAGGCGTGCAGCAGCAGCACCACGCGCCCGCCGGCCGGATCGAGCCCGTGCTCGGCCCGGGTACGCCGGTACAGGGCGACGTTCTCGGCGAGACGCGCCACGTCCTGCGTCATCAGGTTGGTCACCACACCGACGTCGCGGCGGGCGGCCTCCCGGTAGCTGTCCGGGTTGCCGACGATCGCGGTGAAAACCGGCGGCTCCGCCTGGATCGGCCGGGGGAACAGGCGTACCTCGATCCGCTCGCCGCTGCCCGACCGGGCCGGCACCGCCTCCCCGCGCCACAGCCGCCGGACGGTGTCCAGGTGCTCGTACATCACCTGCTTGTGCCGCCCAAAGTGGTCGGGCTGGAAGACGAAGTCGTTGGCGTGCCAGCCGGGCGCGCAGCCGAGCCCGATCCGGCCGCCGGAGAGGTTGTCCACCATGGACCACTCCTCCGCGACCCGGACGGGATGGTGCAGGGGCAGCACGACCGAGCCGGCGTTGAGCCGCACCCGCCGGGTACGCACCGCGAGGGCGGCGGCGAGCACCGACGGGTTGGGAAAGAGACCGCCGAAGGAGTGGAAGTGCCGCTCCGGCATCCAGACTGCGTGGAAATCGTGCGCGTCGGCGAACTCCGCCGCGTCGAGGACGACCCCGTACTTGTCGTCCCGGTCCTGGTCGGGGTAGTCGCCGAAGAAGTAGAGGCTGAAGTCGGCGGTGCCCGGCGGGGTCACCGGCTGCGCGACGGCGTCCGTGGAAGCGACGACCGGCACGGCGGCGAGGGGTGCGGCGGCGGGCGGCTCGGCGGAGAGGGGCACGGCGGCGGGCGGCACGGCCGGGGTCGCCCCGGCCGGCGGACCGGCGCCGAGCCCGGAGGCGGCGCCGAGCAGGGCGAGCTGCTGCTGCATCAGGTCCAGCTGCCGATGGATGATGCCGGCCAGCTCGCCGGACCCCGGCCGGACCTCGCCGGCGGCGAGGCCGGCCGGAGCGAGCACGGCCGCATCCGGCCCGGCCGCATCCGGCCCGGTCGCGGGGGACCCGGCCACCGCCGGGCCCGGCCCGGAAGGCGGGGCCGCCGCCGGGTCCGTCGCCGCCCGGTGCGGCCCGGAAGGCGCGGTCACCGCCGGGTCCGTCGCCGCCCGGGCGGCGGCGGTGATCGCGGCGGCGAGGCGGCGGGGGGTGTCGACGGTGGTGAACAGGTCCCGCACCGGCACCCGGACGGCGAAGAAGCGGTCGATCTCCCGGGACATGGTGATCAGCAGAAGCGAGTCGGCGCCCAGCGCGAAGAAGCTCTGGTCCGGGTCGACCTCGGCGGCAGTCAGGCCGAGCCGCTCGGCGGTCAGCGCCCGCACCCGCTCCAGTACCGCCGAGTCCGCCCCCGCCGCAGGAACCGGCGCGGCGACGGACCCCGCGGACAAGGCCCCGATCGACGCGGGCACGACCGAGGCGGGCACGACCGAGGCGGGCACGACCGACGCGGGCACGACGGCGGCCGACAGATCGACGGCGGGCGGACCGGCGGCCGGCAAATCGGCGGCCGGCGGGTCGGCCCAGAACCGGCGGCGCTGGAACGGGTACGCGGGCAGCGTGACCCGTCGGCCGCCGTAGCCGCCCACGAGCCCCGCCCAGTCCAGCGGCGTCCCCGCGACGTGCAGCTCGGCCGCAGCCCGCCACAGTCCGGCGGCGGGGTCGAGGTTGCGACGCTGGGACGGGACCCAGCGCGGCACCGGCCCGGCCGCCGCGGCGATGCCGGTCAGCACGCCGTCCGTGCCGGCCTCGACCACCGTCCGGCAGCCCTCGGCGGACAGGGCGGACACGGCGTCGTGCCAGCGCACCGGCTCGCGCGCGTGCCGGCACAGGTGGTCGGCGTCGGGCAGCCAGCCGGGCGGGTGGACCCGGCCGTCGAGGGCGCTGACGACCGGCAGCCGGGTGGGCCGGAACGCGAGCTCGCCGGCCAGCTCCCGGAGACGGTCCAGCACCGGCGCCACGGCCGCCGAGTGGAACGCCCGGTCGACCGGGAGCCGCCGGGTCACCACCCCGAGCCGGTCGGCCCGGGCCGCGGCGGCGTCGACCTCGGCCGGCGGGCCGGCGAGGACGTGCCGGGCCGGCCCGTTGACCGCCGCCAGCTCCAGCGACGAGCCGGCGATCAGGTCGGCCACGACAAGCCGGTCGGCCAGCACCGCCAGCATCGCGCCGGGCGGCAGGCCGTCGGCCATGAGGCGGCCCCGGCAGGCGGCGAGCCGGACGGCGTCGGCGAGGGACAGCGCGCCCGCGGCGACCAGGGCGGCGTACTCGCCGACGCTATGTCCGAGGACGTGGTCCACGGGCAGGCCCCATGACCGCCACAGCTCGGCCAGCGCCACCCCGACGACGACCAGTGCCGGCTGGGCCACGTCGGTGGACCGGCCGGCGGGCGGGCGATCCTCGCGCAGCCGGTCGACCAGGTCGCCGCCGACCGCCGCCCGGTACGCGTCGGCGGCCTCGTCGAGCACCGCGCGGACCACCGGGAACCGCGCCGCCAGCGGGAGCAGCGCCTCGCGGACGTCCCCCTGACCGGGGAACGCGAGGGCGACCGGTCCGGAGGCGTCCCCTCCGGTGTCGCCGACGACCACCTCGGCCGGGAGGCCGGCGGCGTGCCGGTCCAAAGCGTCCGCCAGCGCGGCGGTCGAGTCGCCGAGGGCAACGAGTCGGTGGCGCAGGTGACGACGACCGGTGCCGGCGGTCAGCACCAGGTCCGCCGGCGGCAGGGCGGGGTCGGCGCGGAGCCGGTCCCGATGGGCCAGGGCAAGCGCGGCCAGCGCGGCCGGGTCGGCGGCGGAGAGCGGGAGCAGGCCGGGGACCGGGGCGGGCCGGTCGCCGGGGCCGGACGGCGGGATCGGCGGTTCCTCGACGATCACGTGGGCGTTGGTGCCGCCGACGCCGAGGGCGCTGACCGCGGCCCGTCGGGGCGACCCGGTCGCCGGCCAGTCGGCGGCGACGGTGGTGACGGTGAACGGCCCGTCGGCCAGGCCCAGCGCGGGGTTCGGCCGGGTGAAGTTGATCTGCGGCGGGACGCGGCCGGAGCGGACGGTGAGCACGGCCTTGATCAGGCCGGCCATCCCGGCGCAGCTGTCCAGGTGCCCGATGTTGGCCTTCACCGAGCCGAGGAACGCCCGCGCGGGCGCGTACGCCTCGGCGAGGGCGTGGTGCTCGACCTGGTCGCCGAGGGCGGTGCCGGTGCCGTGCGCCTCGACGTACCCGACGGAGGCGGCCGACACCCCCGCGTCGCGCAGGGCGCGCCGGACGACGTCCACCTGCCCGGACACCCCGGGCGCGGTGTAGCCGACCTTTCCGGCCCCGTCGTTGTTGACCGCCGAGCCGAGGAGCACCGCGTGGATGCGGTCGCCGTCGGCGAGCGCCCGGTCGAGCGGCTTGAGCACGACGGCCGCCACCCCGTTGCCGCCGACGGTGCCGTCGGCGTCGGCGTCGAAGGGCCGGCACCGCCCGGTGGCGGACAGGATCGACCCGGGGGTGTGCCGGTACCCGGTGACCTGCGGGACGTGCACCGCCACCGCGCCCGCCAGGGCGACGTCGGCGTCGCCGGCGAGCAGGGCGCGCGCCGCCAGGTGCACCGCGACCAGCGAGGTGGAGCAGGCGGTCTGCACGGTCACCGCCGGGCCGGTCAGCCCGAGCCGGTACGCGACCCGGGTGGCCAGGAAGTCGGGCTGGTTGCCCAGCGCCGCGCCGATCGTGGTGGCCGGGTCGGCCGAGCCGACCGCCTGCGGGAGCTGGTGGCGCAGGTAGGTGTGGTGCGGGTACAGGTTCATCCCGCCGCCCGCGTACACGCCGATCCGCCGTCCGTCGGTCTCGCCGGGGCAGCCGGCGTCCTCGAGGGCGTGGTGGCAGGTCTCCAGGAACAGCCGGTGCTGCGGGTCCAGCAGCTCGGCCTCACGGGGGCTGACGCCGAAGAAACCGGCGTCGAAGCCGGCGACGTCGTCCAGGACGCCGCTGGCCGCCACGAAGCCGGGGGTGCGCGCGGCCTCCTCGGGCATCCCGGCCGCGGTGAGCTCCTGCGGGGTGAAGAAGTGGACGCTCTCCACCCCGGCGAGCAGCCGCTGCCAGTACTCGTCGGCGGTGTCCGCGCCCGGGAACCGGGCGGCCAGGCCGACGATCGCGACCCGCCGGTCCGCCGTGGGTGCCTGCGTCGGCGCGGGGCCGGCGGTCAGGCCGGCGCTCGGACCGGCGGTCAGGCCGGCGCTCGGGCCGGCGCTCGGACCGGCGGCGAGGTGCGCGCTGAGGGCGTCGACGGTGGGGTGGGCGAACATCGAGAT
>NZ_JBEOWQ010000051.1:0-32124 GCF_040296145.1 Micromonospora sp. NPDC002296 | reverse complement strand
CCCCAACCAGCCCGGGTATAAATCATAATTGGCACTGGCTTATCAAGCACCCTGTTGAGTTCTCAAAGAACAACCACACACCATCCGAACACCCCCACCAGGAGGGCCCCGTCCGGGGCATTTCCGTACCCGCACCCGCCGCTCTCGCGCCGGGCACTTTTACTACGTTACCCGCCGATTTCCGCTGTGTCAAACCGGTGTAACCCGATCCGACCCGCTTCCACCCAATTGACGGGCACCACGCATTCGCCGGCTTTCGCCGCCTTGTCCGTGGTTTCCGATAGGCCGGCCGCTGCGGTGACCCGCTAGCTTGCCCGGTTCCCTACCGGCGATGAACCATACCCGGTCGGTCTCGCCTCGCCAAATCCGCCCTGCGGCAGATCCGGGGCCCCGCCCGGCCCGGGCTCCGAGGAGTACCACCCTCGCCGCCCGAAGCTCATTCCCGCGCTCCGGCCTAGCGAGCTTCCGCCCGTTTCGTCCGTTCCGCGCTGGCAGAGAGAAAGTTACGCCCCCGGCCGATTGCTCGTCAAATCAGCCGGGGGCGTCCCACGTCACACTTTCGACGTACCTGGCTTGACGAGCAGCTCGACGCCGGCGAAGGACTTCTTGCCGCGGCGCAGCACCAGGTACCGGCCGTGCAGCAGGCCCTCGGTCGCCACCGTCGCGTCGACCTCGGTGATCCGGTTGTTGTTGACGTACGCGCCGCCCTCGGCGATCACCCGCCGGGCCTCCTTCATGCTCGACACCAGGCCCGACTCCTTGAGCAGGCCGGCGACGTCGGGCAGCTCGGTGAGGTGGACGAGCCCGGCCTCGGTCAGCGCCGCCCGCAGCGTCTCCGGGGTCAGCTCGTCCAGCGACCCCCGGCCGAACAGCGCCTGGCTCGCGGCGACCGCCTGGGCCATCTCCCGCTCGCCGTGCACCAGGGTGGTCAGCTCCTCGGCGAGGGCCCGCTGGGCGAGCCGGGCCGCCGGCCGCTCCGCCGTCTCCTTCTCCAGCTGCTCGATCTCCTCGCGGGGGCGGAAGCTGAAGTAGCGCAGGTAGCGGACCACGTCCCGGTCGTCGGCGTTGAGCCAGAACTGGTAGAACGCGTACGGGCTGGTCAGCTCGGGGTCGAGCCAGACGGCGCCGCCCTCGGTCTTGCCGAACTTCGTGCCGTCGGCCTTGGTCACCAGCGGGGTGACGAACGCCTGCACCGGCCCCGCCCCCCGGCGCCGGACGTAGTCCACGCCGGCGGTGATGTTGCCCCACTGGTCGGAGCCGCCGAACTGGAGCTGGCAGCCGTGCCGGCGGTGCAGCTCGTAGAAGTCGTTGGCCTGGAGCAGTTGGTAGCTGAACTCGGTGAAGCTGATGCCGCTCTCCAGCCGGGCCTTGACCACCTCCCGGGCCAGCATCTTGTTCACCGGGAAGTGCTTGCCGACGTCGCGGAGGAACTCGACCACCGACATCTCGGCGGTCCAGTCCAGGTTGTTGACCAGCTGCGCCGCGTTGTCCCCGGTGTACGACACGAAGGGCGAGAGTTGGTCGCGAATCCGGCCCACCCAGCCGGCGACCACCTCGGGCGAGTTCAACGTCCGCTCGGCGTTCTCCTTGGGGTCGCCGATCTGGCCGGTGGCCCCGCCGACGAGCAGCAGCGGCCGGTGCCCGGCGAGCTGGAGCCGGCGGGCCGTGGCGACCTGCATGAGGTGGCCGACGTGCAGGCTCGCCGCCGTCGGGTCGAAGCCCACATAGAAGGTGGCCTCCCCCCCGTCGAGCAGCGTGCGCAGCTCGTCGGGGCCGGTCGAGTCCTGGATGAGGCCTCGCCACTGCAGGTCTTCGGTCAGGGGGTCCCGTCGGGTCGACGGGGGGCTGCTGTCGGTCACGGTCACCGATTCTCCCCCATCCCCGGGGTCGATCCGTACCGGGTTTGTCGCTGATCACGGTTGGCTAGGCTGGCCCCCTTGCGTACCCGAGGAGGAGCCGTCGTGGAGATGCCCGAACCGACCGGGGGATTCGTGGCCCTGCTCGGCATGGAGTTCGACGAGGTGAGCGCGGACCGGGTGGTCATCCGGTGGCGGGTCCGCCCCGAGTTGCTCCAGCCCTACGGCGTCCAGCACGGCGGGGTGTACTGCGCGGTCGTGGAGACGGCGGCGAGCGTCGGTGGCGCGCTGTGGCTGGGCGAGCAGGGCCGGGTGGTCGGGGTGTCGAACCAGACGGACTTCCTCCGGGCGGTGCGCGACGGCGAGCTGACGGCCGTCGGCACGCCGGTGCACCGGGGCCGCAGCCAGCAGCTCTGGCAGGTGGAGATCTCCGACGGCGCCGGGCGGTTGGTCTCCCGGGGGCAGGTCCGGTTGCAGAACCTGACCGCGGACTGAGCCACCGCCGGATGCCCGGTTCGGGGCATGAGGGGCGGTACGCCCGGTTATCGTCGCGGCGATGGCATCCGCTGACCCGTACCCGAGGTGAAGAAACTCCTCGCCGCCGCGCTCGGCGTGCTCTCCGCCGTCGGTGGGTTCGTGGACATCGGCGACCTGGTGGCGGCTAGCCAGGCGGGGGCGCGTTTCGGCATGGCGCACGCCTGGGTGCTGCTGCTCGGGGTGGTCGGCATCTGCGCGTACGCGGAGATGGCCGGACGGATCGCGGCGGTCAGCGGTCGGGCGGTGTTCGACCTGGTCCGGGAGCGGCTGGGACCCCGGGTGGCGCTGCTCAACCTGGTGGCCTCCTACCTGGTGACCGTGCTGACCCTCGCCGCCGAGCTGGGCGGCGTGGCGCTGGCCCTGCAACTGGCCTCCGGGGTGAGCTACCTGATCTGGGTGCCGGTCGCCGCCCTGGCCGTCTGGCTGGTGCTGTGGCGGATGCGGTTCCAGCTGATGGAGCGGGTGTTCGGGCTGGCCGGGCTGACCCTGGTGGTGTTCGCGGTGGCGCTGTTCTGGTTGCCCACCGACTGGGCGGCGCTCGGCCGGGGAGCGCTGCACGGCGGGGCGGCGGGGCACGGCTGGGGTGCGTACTGGTTCGTGGCGGTGGCCCTGTTCGCCTCGACGGTCAGCCCGTACGAGGTGTTCTTCTTCTCCTCCGGCGGGGTGGAGGAGAACTGGGGCGGAGCGGACCTGGCCGACGCCCGGACCAGCGTGCTGATCGGCTTCCCGGTCGGCGGGTTCCTCGCCCTGTCGCTGATCGCTACAGCGGCGGTGGTGTACCACCCGGGCGGGGCGTCGCTGGACTCCCTCGACCAGGTGGCGCAGCCGGTGGTGCTCGCGTTCGGGGGTGTGGGGCTGGCGGTGGCGGTGCTGGCGTTCTTCGCGGTGACCTTCGGCGCCGCGCTGGAGACCGGGCTGAGCGCCGCGTACGCCGCCGCGCAGTACTTCGGCTGGCAGTGGGGCAAGCGGGTGAGCCCGCGGGAGGCGGCCCGGTTCCACAGCGTGCTGCTGGTCAGCGTGCTGCTCGGGGTGCTGGTGCTGCTGACCACGGTCGACCCGGTGACGCTGACCGAGTACATGTTGATCATCAGTGCGGTGGCGCTGCCGCTGACGTACCTGCCGATCCTGATCGTCGCGAACGACCGGACGTACCTGGGCGACCGGGTGAACGGGCCGGTGCTGAACCTGCTGGGGGCGGTGTTCCTGCTGCTCATCGTCGCCGCGTCGGTGGCGGCGATCCCGCTGGCGGTGGCGACGGGGATGGGCCGGTGAGGATGCAGGTCAGCCGGCAGTTGCTCGACCGGCAGATCGTCGACCGGGACGGGCGGCTGGTCGGCAAGGTCGATGACGTGGAGTTCGGGGTCGACACCGACGGGGTGCCGTACGTGGCCGCCCTGCTGAGCGGGCAGGGGGCGCTCGCACAGCGGATCGGCGGCCGGGTCGGGCGGCTCCTCCTCGCGGTGGCGGACCGGTTGGTCGACTATCCGCCGGTGACGCCGCTGCGCGTCCCGTACCCGCTGGTGGAGCGGGTGGACAGCGCGGTTCGGCTGCGGGTCGGCCTCGACGAGCTGCCCGGCTCCCCGATGGAGGAGTGGCTGCGGCGGCACCTCATCGACCGGATCCCGGGATCGAACCGTGCGAGCGGGTGAGCTGCTCGGCCGGACCGCGTACGACCTGCGCGGGCGGCGGTTGGGCCGGGTGGTGGACGTGGTGGTGCGCGGGGACGGCCCGGACGGTCGGCTGCGGCTGACCGACGTGGTCGTCGCGAGGCACTGGTACAGCCGGATGGTCGGCCGGTTGATCGGCCCCGAGCGGCACCCGTCGGGGCCGTGGCTGATCCGCTGGGTGGCCCGGCTGCTCAGCCGGAACAGCCAGCAGGTGCCGACCGACACGATCCGGTTGGTCCCGCCGGTGCCCGGCTTCCCGTTCGGGGAGCCGGGCTGAGCCGCGGAGGTGCCGGCCGGGCCGGCGGCCGGGGCATCCCGTCAGCCGCGGGCCGGGTCGAGGGCGGGTTCGGCGTCCGGGGTCTCCTCGGCGTCCGGCTCCGCCGGCGCGGCGGCCCGACGCAGCCGTACCGCGGTGATGGCCCGGTGGTCGATGTCGGCGACCTCCAGCTCCCAGCCGTCGCTGGTGACGTCCTCGCCGGCGACGGTGGGGATGTGCCCCAGCAGGGTGAGCACCAGTCCGGCGACCGTGGTGTAGTCGCCGGCCGGTCGGCCGGGCAGGTCGACGCCGATGTCGGGCAGGTCGTGCACCGGGAAGGTGCCGGGCAGCAGCATCGCGCCGTCGGCCTCGGTGCGTACCCCGTGCACGTCCCGGTCGGTCTCGTCGTAGATCTCGCCGACGATCTCCTCCAGGATGTCCTCCAGGGTGACGATCCCGTCGGCCGCGCCGCGCTCGTCGACGACCAGGGCGATGTGCTGGCGTTCGGCCTTGAACTGGCGCAACGCGTCGACCACCGGCAGCGAGTCGGGCAGCAGCATGGGCGGTCGGGCGCACTCGTCGATGGGACGGTCGTCGGGCACGCCGACCAGGTCGCGCAGGTGGATGACGCCGACCGCGTCGTCGAGGCCGCCGTGGCGCACCACCGGCGCACGGGAGTGCCCGGTGGCGGCCAGCACCAGCCGCGCGGCCTCCGCGGTGGTCCCGCTGTCGAGCGTGAAGACCTGCAACCGGGGTACGAGCACCGCGCGCAGCCGCCGGTCGGCGATCTCCACCGCGCCGGCGATGATGGTCCGCTGCTCCTTGGTGAAGCCGTGGTTGCCGGCGACGATGTCGCGCAGCTCGTCGGGGCCGATCTCGTCCGGCTCGTGCTTCGGGTTGAACCCGACGAGGCGGACCACCAGGTCGCTGGTGGTGCCGAGCGCCCAGACGGCCGGCCGGGTGAGGGTGGCCAGCAGGTCCAGCGGGCGGGCCACCAGCAGTGCCCAGCGCTCGGCGGCCTGCATGGCGATCCGCTTGGGTGCCAGCTCGCCGAAGACCAGGGTGACGAAGGTCAGGACCAGGGTGACCGCCACGATGGCGATGGTGTCGGCGGCGCTGCCGAACACCCCGAGCAGCGGCACCAGTGGCTTGGCCAGGGAGACGGCCGCGGCGGCCGAGGCCATGAAGCCGGCCAGGGTGATGCCGATCTGGATCGTGGCGAGGAAGCGGTTGGGGTCCTTGGCGAGGCGGGCCAGCACCCGCCCGGCCCGGCTCGTGCGCTCCAACCGCTGGATCTGACTGTCCCGCAGCGAGACCAGCGCCATTTCACTGCCGGCGAAGATCGCGTTGAGGACGACCAGGACTCCGACCAGGGCCAGTTGGCTCCAGTAGCTCTGCACGCCCGGTTCTCTCCCTCACGAGGACGACCCGGTCGGGTAGGACCGGCGGCGCCGCCCGAGGACCCGGCCGGCGTAGGGCTCTCTGTGCCCCGTGCGCGGGTCCGCGAACCCTGCCCCCCGCGACCGGTTGGGCGGTCCGGGCCGAGCGGCTGATCAGCGCTCCGCGAGCGACGGATCAGACCCGGTCGGCGACGGGCGGGGCGGGCAGATCGAGCACGTAGGAGCCGCCCACGGGGCGGAAGCCGAGCCGGGCGTAGTAGGGGGCGACCATGCCGGGCGGGCTGACCACCCGGTGGAATCCCCGGTCCGTGAAGAGGCTGCTGCGCCGGTAGACGAACTCACCGGGAGTGAAGTCGCGGAACCGCTGGGTGACGTAGTCCAGGTCGACCTGGGCGACGTCGTCGCCCTCGGCGTGCGACAGCACCACCCCGACCACCTCGTCGGCCCGGACCACCAGGAACGCCGAGCGCCGGGCGGCGTGCCCGCCCCAGCGGAAGCCGGGGTTGAACCGGGCGATGTCGACGGCGTGCACCCGCAGGGTGTGGGCCAGGAACTGGTCGTCGACCCCCACCTCCACCACCTCGTACGTCTGCTCGTCGTGCCGGGTGGCCAGCATCTTCCGCAGGTACCAGACGTTGATCACGGCGAGCACCACGTTGAGCCCGACCATCGGCCAGACGGCGAGGGCGGCGTTGTAGCCGATCAGCACGAGGCAGCCGACGAGGTTGAGCGCGCGCAGCCGGAGGACCCGCGCCTGCAGCAGCGACCAGACCAGCAGCGCGGAGCCGATCCAGCCGATCAAGTCCAGCCAGTTCACCCCGCGAGACTAGTGGCAACCGGCTCGGCCCGCCTGCTGGCCGCCGCCCGATCTGCCGCGCCCCGGGTCAGCCGACGAGTTCCAGGACCCATTCCTCGACCTCGGCGCCGCGACCGTTGGCGTACCCCCGGTCCTCGCCGCGGACGACGAAGCCGCACTTGCGCAGCACGGCGAGGGAGGCGGCGTTGTCCTTGGCGGCGCGGGCGTGCACCGGTCGCTGCGGCAGCTCGGCCAGCAGCGCGGCGAGGGCCCGGGTGGCGTACCCGCGACCCCAGCGGGCCCGGTCGATCCAGTAGCTGACCTCGGTCTGCTCCTCGACGGGGAAGGCGGCCACGTGGCCCACGACCGCGTCGTCGACGGTGACGGTGCGGGTGACGATGGCCGGGTCGGCGCGGATGCGCCGCCAGTGCGCGCCGAACGCCGCCCGGTCCGCCGGGTCGGCGGGGCCGAAGGCGGCCACCCGGTTGGCCTCCGGGTCCTGCTCGAAGGCGAAGAGGTGGGGCAGGTCGTCGTCGCGCACCGGGCGCAGGCGCAGGTCCTCGGCGGTCACCGGGGCAGGGTACCGGCCGTCGGGACGGGCCGGGACCTACGGCGCGGGTACCGCCCCGTCCGGCCCTGTCGACGTCCGGTCAAGGGCGAGGGGTGGGGGTCGAAGGTCCTGGGGGTGGGTGGCCGGGGGCCCTGCCTGCGGCGGTGCGGATGGGTGAGGCTGGTGGTGCAAGCGGAGAGACGACCTGGGAGGTCCCCGATGCGCGCGAGTGTCGGCACCGCATTCGACGGCCGCACCACCGACCCGGAGGGACAGGCCATGACCGGCACCGAGCACGTCCGGGCCCCGTGGCGGGGCTTCGTCGACGGGGCGTGGCGCACCACGGTCGACGTCGCGGACTTCGTCCGCCGCAACCACGAGCCGTACCTCGGGGACGCCGCGTTCCTCACCGGCCCCACCGACCGGACCCTGGCGGTCTGGGGGCGGCTGACGGAGATGTTCGTCGAGGAGCGCCGCCGGGGGGTGTACGACGTCGATGCGACCACCCCGTCCACGATCACCGCCCACGCCCCCGGGTACGTCGACCGGGACCGCGAGCTGATCGTCGGGTTGCAGACCGACGCGCCGCTGCGCCGGGCGATCATGCCGAACGGCGGACTGCGCATGGTGGAGACCGCGCTGAAGGCGTACGGCTTCGACCCGGACCCGACGGTGCACCGGATCTACACCGGCTACCGCAGAACGCACAACGACGCGGTCTTCGACGCGTACCCGGCCGACGTGCTGGCCGCGCGGCGCTCGCACGTCATCACCGGGCTGCCCGACGCGTACGGGCGGGGCCGGATCATCGGCGACTACCGGCGGGTCGCCCTCTACGGGGTGGACCGCCTGGTCACGCAGCGGCGGGAGTTGAAGGCGGCCCTGGACGACCGGCCGTCGACCGACGAGGTGATCCGGGACCGGGAGGAGCTGGCCGAGCAGATCCGCGCCCTGGGCGAGCTGAAGGAGATGGCCGCCGCCTACGGGCACGACATCTCCGGCCCGGCGGCGACCGGCCGGGAGGCGATCCAGTGGTTGTACTTCGCCTACCTGGCCGCCACGAAGGAGCAGAACGGCGCGGCGATGTCGCTGGGGCGCACCGCGACCTTCGTGGACGTCTACCTGCGGCGGGACCTGGCCGAGGGGCGGCTGACCGAGCAGGACGCGCAGGAGTTGGTCGACGACTTCGTGATCAAGCTGCGGATCGTCCGGTTCCTGCGCACCCCCGAGTACGACCAGCTCTTCTCCGGCGACCCGACCTGGGTCACCGAGTCCCTGGGCGGGATGGGCGCCGACGGCCGGACGCTGGTGACCCGGACCAGCTTCCGCTACCTCCAGACCCTGTACAACCTCGGCCCGGCGCCGGAGCCGAACCTGACCGTGCTGTGGTCACCGCGGCTGCCCGACGGGTTCAAGAGGTTCTGCACCCAGGTGTCGCTGGACACCAGCGCCATCCAGTACGAGAACGACGAGCTGATCCGGCCCGCGTACGACGACGACACCGCGATCGCCTGCTGCGTGTCGGCGATGCGGGTGGGTCGGGACATGCAGTTCTTCGGCGCGCGGGTCAACCTCGCCAAGGCGCTGCTGTACGCGGTCAACGGAGGTCGGGACGAGCTGACCGGCGCGCAGGTCGCCCCGGCGGCCCCGCCCGTGGGCGGTGAGGTGCTCGACTACGACGAGGTGCTCGCCGCGTACGACCGGACGCTGGACTGGCTGGCCGAGACGTACGTGGACGCGCTGAACGTCATCCACCACATGCACGACCGGTACGCGTACGAGCGGCTGGAGATGGCGCTGCACGACCACCCGGTGCACCGGTTCATGGCCACCGGTGTCGCCGGCCTGTCGGTGGCGGTGGACAGCCTCGCCGCGATCCGGTACGGAAAGGTGAAGGTACTGCGCGACGCCACCGGGCTGGCCGTCGACTACGCCGTCGAGGGCGAGCCGCCGACGTACGGCAACAACGACGACCGGGCCGACGACATCGCGGTGTGGCTGGTGGAGGCGTTCGCGGAGAAGCTGCGCCGGCAGCGCACCTACCGGGACGCCGAGCTGACCATGTCGGTGCTCACGATCACCTCCAACGTGGTGTACGGCCGACACACCGGCAACACCCCGGACGGGCGGCGGGCCGGCGAGCCGTTCGCGCCCGGCGCGAACCCGACGAACGGCCGGGACACCCACGGCCTGGTCGCGGCCGCGCTGTCGGTGGCGAAGCTGCCGTACGACGCCGCCCGCGACGGCATCTCGCTGACCGGCACGGTCACCCCGGACGGGCTGGGACGCACCCGGGACGAGCGGATCGGCAACCTCGCCGGGGTGCTCGACGGGTACACCGACGCGGGCGGGTTCCACCTCAACGTCAACGTGCTGGACCGGGACACCCTGCTCGATGCGATGTCCCACCCGGAGCGCTACCCGCAGCTCACGGTGCGGGTGTCCGGGTACGCGGTGAATTTCGTCCGACTCACGCCCGAGCAGCAGCGCGACGTGGTGTCCCGCACCTTCCACGGGTCGCTGTGACCGCCGGGGCCCCGGTCGGCCGGCCGGGCGCGTCCCCGGCCCCGCCGACCGGGGCCGGGGGCGAGGCCACCCGGGAGCTGACGGGAGCCGTCCACTCCTGGGACCTGTCGGTCGGGGTGGACGGCCCCGGCACCCGGTTCGTGGCGTTCCTGGCCGGCTGCCCGCTGCGCTGCCGGTACTGCCACAGCCCGGACACCTGGTACCGGCGCAGCGGCAGGCACCGCACCGTGGACGAGCTGATGGCGGAGATCGAACGCTACCGGCGCTTCATCGGCGTGGCCGGCGGCGGGGTGACGCTCAGCGGCGGCGAGCCGCTGCTGCAACCGCGGTTCACCGGCGAGGTGCTGCGCCGCTGTCACGCCCTGGGCCTGCACACGGCGCTGGACACCTCCGGATTCCTCGGTGCCCGCGCGGACGACGCCCTGCTCGACGCCACCGATCTGGTGCTGCTCGACGTCAAGTCGCGGGACCCGGCGACGTACCGGCGGGTGACCCGGACCGGGGAGGTCGGCCCGACCCTGCGGTTCGGCCGCCGGCTTGCGGAGCGGGGCACCCCCATCTGGATCCGGTTCGTGCTGGTGCCCGGCCTCACCGACGCCCCGGACAACGTGGCCGGAATCGCCGACTTCGCCGCCGAGCTGCCCAGCCTGCAACGGGTGGAGGTGCTGCCGTTCCACCGGCTCGGCGCGCACAAGTACGCGGAGCTGGGGCTGGCCTTCCCGCTGGCGGACACCGCACCGCCCGCCGCGGAGCTGCTGGACCGGGTACGTGGGCAGTTCGCCGCCCGGGGCCTGACCGTGTACTGAGCCGGACGCGACGCCGTGGCAGGATCACGGACATGAACGGATCAGGGATGTTCCTCCGGCACCGGGTCCGGGTGTCGCCGGCGCAGGCCACGGGTGCCCTCGCGGTCGGGGCGCGGGCGATGGGCGCGGCTGCGACCGGTTCGCTCGCCCTCGCGGTGCTGGCCGGCGGGGCCGTCGCCGTGGCCGCCGTCGCGATCGGCCGGCTGGCGATCCGCCGGGCGGTCATCGGGCAGCTGCGCATCGGCCGGCTGGAGGTCGACGAGCTGCTCGTGCACCGGCGCGTCGACGGCCCTCCCGCCCGGGGGTCCGCCCACGACGGGTGACGGACAGCCCTCCGGGAGCTGCCGTCCTTCGCCCTGCTCGCGGGACGGGTCGGTCAGGCCGTCGGGGGCAGGGCCGCGGGGTAGCCGTACAGGTCCAGCAGGCGTACCCGGGACGCCTGGAGACGGTCCACCACCACGCTCATGAACCGGGCGGTGAGCTGCCGGCCGAACGCGTCGTCGGACTCCATCAGCCGGCGCACCCCGACGGCGGTGAACTCGACGGCGGTGCTGCGCCGCACGGCCACCGCCCCGAACTGCCAGTGGTACGGCGGGAAGAGCCAGGACCAGCCGAGCACCCCGCCCGGGCCGATCGTCTCGATCCCCACGTCGCCGCGGCCGGGCACCGGAAAGTCCAGGGCCACCTCCCCGCCCCGGACCAGCCAGAACCGCTCGGCGGGCTGACCGGCGCGGAACAGCCGGTGGCCGGGGTGCCAGACGACGGGTCGGGCGTACCCGGTCAGCCGGGTCAGCCAGGGCTCGGGGACGTCGGCCAGGAACGGGTGGTCGCGGAGCATGTCGAGCGGGGTCATGGCGCCTCTTCTCGCCTCGGCGCGGGGCCCGGCGCGCGTCACCCGGGAACCCCGCAACGGTGGACAGCTTCGACCTCCTGTCGATGGTCCCACCCCCATCCGAACCCCTCGTGCGCCGTCGACGGCAGGGCCGTTGGTCCCGGACCGCCCGGGCGCAACGCCCCTGCCGCCGACGGCTCGCGCGGACGACGGTGGAGGGATGGCGTGCCCGGTGACGCGTCGCGGGGGCAACAGGGGGCCGGCGGTGGCGGGACCGGTCGGACGGGAGCGGACGGATGCACACTGACACCAGGACCCGGCCGGGCGGGTTGGGCGAACCGGACGGGCTGGGCGAGCCGTGCGGGCTGGGTTCGGCCGAGGCCGCCGCCCGGCTGCGCGCCGACGGCCCGAACAGCGTCGCACCGCCGGCCCGACGGCACCTGGCCGCCCGCGTCCTGCACCAGCTCACCGACCCGCTGGTGGCCCTGCTGTTGGCCGCGGCCGTGGTCACCGCCGCGCTCGGCGACTGGCCGGACACCGCGGTCATCGCCCTGGTCGTGCTGGTGAACACCGCGATCGGCGTGGTGCAGGAGATCCGCGCGGACCGGGCGATCGCCGCGCTGGACCAGCTCGCCGCCCCGACCGCCCGGGTGGTCCGCGACGGCCAGGACCTGGTCGTGCCGGCCGCCGGGGTGGTCCGCGACGACCTGGTACGCGTCGAGGCCGGCGACGTCGTCCCGGCGGACCTGCGGCTGGTCGAGGCGAGCCGGTTGCGCCTGGACGAGTCGGCGCTGACCGGCGAGTCGGTGCCGGTCGGCCGGGACGCCGGCGACGAGGTGTCCGCCGGCACGGTGGTGACCGTCGGCCGGGCGGTGGGCACGGTGGTCCGTACCGGGACGGCGAGCGCGCTGGGCCGGATCAGCGCCCTGGTCTCCGCCACCCGACCCGGAGCCACCCCGTTGCAGCGTCGGCTCGCCGGCCTGGGCCGGATGCTCGGGTTGGTCGCGGTGGCGCTGTCCGGGCTCGTGTTCGGCATCGGTGTCCTCGGCGGGCGGCCGGTGGTGGACATGGCGGTCACCGCCGTCAGCCTCGTCGTCGCGGCGGTGCCGGAGTCGCTGCCGGCCGTGGTGACCCTGGCCCTGGCGCTCGGGGCCCGTCGGATGGCCACGGTGCGGGCCATCCCCCGGCGACTGCACGCCGTGGAGACGCTGGGCTCGGTGACCGTGATCGCGTCCGACAAGACGGGCACCCTGACCGAGGGCCGGATGGCGGTGCAGCGGGCGGTGACCGTCGACGGGTCCGCGTACGACGTCGCCGGCACGGGCTACGAGCCGCGCGGGACGGTGCGACGCGACGGCGCCGCGGTGGCCGTACCGGACGGGCTGCGCCGCCTGGCGCGGGCCGGGCTGCTCTGCAACGACGCCGCGCTCTCCCCACCGACGGACGAGCGGTCGGGCTGGGATGCGGTGGGCGACCCGCTGGAGGCGGCGTTGGTGGCCTTCGCCGCCCGGTGCGGACTGGACCCGGCGACCACCCGGGCCGCCTGGCCACGGGTCGCCGAGCACCCGTTCGACCAGGCGAACCGCCGGATGACCACGGTTCACCGATCGTGCGACGGCCGCTGGCTGGTGGTGTGCAAGGGGGCTCCGGAGAACGTCCTCACCGCGCCGCTGCTCGACGCGGACGACGCGGAGGTCGCCGCGCTGACCGCCCGGGCGCACGAGCTGGCCGGCGCGGGGCTGCGGGTGCTCGCGGTCGCGACGGCGCTGGTGGAGACCCTGCCCGACCCGGCCGCGCCGACCGGGCTGCGCCCCGCCGGGTTGGTCGCTGTCGGCGATCCGCTGCGGGCCGGCGCCGCCGACCTCGCGGCGAGCTTCGACGCGGCCGGCGTCCGGTTGCTGTTGGTCACCGGGGACCATCCCGCGACGGCCGCCGCGATCGGCGGTCAGCTCGGGCTCTGGCGCGACGGTGACCCGCTGGTCCGGGGAGACGAGGGCGAGCTGGCCGACGCGCACCCGGCGGCCCGGGTGTACGCGCGCACCCAGCCGGAGCAGAAGCTCGACATCATCGCCGGCTTGCAGTCCCGGGGGCACGTGGTGGCGATGACCGGCGACGGGGTCAACGATGCCCCGGCGCTGCGCCGCGCCGACATCGGGGTGGCGATGGGCGGGGGCACGGAGGTGGCCCGGCAGGCCGCCGACCTGGTGCTGGTCGACGACGAGCTGTCCACCGTGGCCGCCGCGATCGGCGAGGGCCGGCGCATCTACGACAACATCCGCCGGTTCCTGCGCTACGCCCTCTCCGGCGGGGTCGCCGAGATCGCGGTGATGCTGCTCGGCCCGCTGTTCGGGCTGCCCGTGCCGCTGCTTCCGGCGCAGATCCTCTGGATCAACCTGCTCACCCACGGGGTGCCGGGCGTGGCGCTCGGGGCGGAGCCGGCCGAGCCGGGGACGCTGCGCCGCGCGCCGCGCTCGCCGCAGGAGTCGGTGCTGGGCGCCGGCCTGGGCCGGGACGTCCTGGTCACCGGCGGTCTGATCGCGGCCGTGGTGCTCGGCGCCGGGGTGGCCGCCGCCCGGTGGGACCGCCCCTGGCAGTCGGTGGTGTTCGTGGTCCTGGGCCTGGCGCAGCTCGGGGTGGCGCTGGCGGTCCGGGCGCCCAGGCCGGCAGGCGTGCGGGCTGGCAATCCGGCGCTGTTGGTCGCGGTGGCCGGCTCGGCGTTGCTCCAGGTCGGCGGGGTGCTGGTCGGGCCGCTGCGGACGCTGCTCGGCACCGACCCGCTCGGGGCGGCCGAGCTGGCGGCGTGCGCGGCGGTCGCCGTACTGCCGGGGCTGGCGCTGCGCCTGCTGCGCCCGCGCCTCGGCGGCGCGCACACCGGACCGGACCTCACCTCGGCGGAGCCCAGCGAGGATCCCGGCCCCGCCGCCCCGGCTCCCCGCGGTGCCGTTGGCGGCGACGGTGGCGTCAGTGGTTCGGGACCAACGGCCCGGGGTACGGGCCCGGTGGCCCTGACCGGCGAGCCCACGCCGGAGCAGGCTGGAACCGGACGAAGGAGGATGCAATGACCAGCAGGTCCGGTGCCCCGGTCGTGGTGGGTGTGGACGGTTCCGCCTCGGCCCTGGACGCGGTCCGGGCGGCGACCCGGGAGGCGACGGCGCGCAACCGCCCGCTGAGGGTGGTGCACGCCTTCGCCTGGCCGCTGATCGCCACCCCGCTCGGGCCGGTGCCCGGCGGCTCGTCCGAGGCAGGGCTCCGCGACGTCGCGGAGCAGGTCGTCGACGAGGCGGTCGCCGAGGCGAGGAAGATCTCCGCCGAGGTGGACGTGACCGGCGAACTCGTCGACGGCTCCCCCATCCCGGTGCTGCTGCGGGAGTCCCGCGACGCGGCGCTGCTGGTGCTCGGTTCCCGCGGCCTCGGCGGCTTCGCCGAGCTGCTGGTCGGCTCGGCTGCGGTCCAGGTGTCGGCGCGGGCCGGCTGCCCGGTGCTCGTGGTGCGCGGCGAGTCCCGTGCCGACGGACCGGTGGTGGTGGGCGTCGACGGCTCGGCGCTGTCCACCGAGGCCGTCGGCTTCGCCTTCGAGGAGGCGGCGCTGCGGGGCACCGGCCTGGTGGCGGTGCACACCTGGCTCTACCCCGCGCCGGTCGGCCCCGGCGACATCTCGCCCGTGGCGTACGACCTCGACGCGCTGGTCGAGGAGGAGGAGCGGGTGCTCGCCGAGGCGGTCGCCGGTGGGTCGGAGCGGTACCCGCAGGTGCCGGTGCGGCAACGCCTGGTCCGGGGCGCGCCGGCCCCGGTGCTGGTCGAGGAGTCCGAGTCCGCCCAGCTGACCGTGGTCGGCGGGCACGGTCGGGGGGCGTGGGGCGGGTTGCTCCTCGGCTCGGTCAGCCACGCCGTGCTGCACCACGCCCGCTCCCCACTGGCGATCGTGCGGCACCGCCCGGACGCCGATCACGGCTGACCCCGCGTCTTGCCCGTGTCGTGCCCGCGTCGGCCGCTCCCCCGCCCGACGCGGGCACGACGGGCGTCCGGATGGAGACATCGGGCGGGCCCGGCGCCGGCACGACGGGTGTCCTGGTGACGGCACCGAGCGGGGTACGGCACCTGCCGGGGCGGCCTCCGGCCTCCTTCCGGCGAACGTACCCGGCGGCGTGTCCGGGCAAATGCCGGTGATCGGCGGCGGAACCGTCGACAATGGCCTCTGATCGACCCCGGGAGACCTGATGAACCGACCTGTCGTGGTAGGCGTGGACGGATCGCCGCCGAGCCTGGTCGCCGCCGAGCACGCGGCGCGGGAGGCCGCGTGGCGGTCCCGGTCCCTGCTGCTGGTGCACGGCTACCTGCACCCGCTCGGCTACGGCGTGCCGATCAACCCGTACGACCTCGGGGTGCCCGCGCCGACCGACGAGTCCCGGCGGATGCTCGACCGGATGGCGTCCGAGCTGCGCGGGCGCTGGCCCGGCGTGGACGTCGAAGTGCGCCAGGTGGCCGGCGGCCCCGCGGCGAGCCTGGTCGAGGAGTCCCGCCGGGCGGAACTGGTGGTGGTCGGCAGCCGAGGGCTGGGCGGCTTCGCCGGCCTGCTGGTCGGCTCGGTCAGCGCCCAGGTGGCCGGGCACGGGCACTGCCCGGTGCTGGTCGTCCGCCCCGAGGAGCAGCCGATCCCGATCGACGGCCCGGTGGTCGCCGGGGTGGACGGGTCGGAGCCGGGGCGGCTCGCCGTCGCCCTCGCCGCCGCCGAGGCGGCCCACCGGGGCACCGGCCTGGTGCTCGCGCACGTCGCGACGGCCGACGACGCCCGCCCGGTGCCCGACGGGCTCGCGGAGTCGGGGGCGGCGGTCCGGGCCGACTCGACGGACCTGCTCGCCGGGGCCGCCGCAGAGGTGGAGGCGGCGCACCCGGGCCTGACCGTCGAGCGGCGGCCGCTACGGGCGGCCAAGCCCGAGCAGGCGCTGATCGAGGCCAGCGGGGAAGCGACCCTGGTGGTGGTCGGCTCCCGGGGACGCGGGGGCTTCGCCGGGCTGCTGCTCGGATCGGTCAGCCAGGCGCTGGTGCAGCACGCGCACTGCCCGGTGCTGGTCGCCCACCCGTACCCGACCGACGTCGGCTGAGTGGCCGGGCGGCCATCCCGGCCCCGGCCCTGACCGGTGCCGGCCCGTCGGCCCCGGTCACGTCGGCCGGGGACCGACGCGGCCGGCGGGGTGGGGTTACGGGCCGGGGCCGGTCAGGGCCGGTCGCGGCCGGCGAGCAGCTCGTCGAAGCTGGTGGTGAGCGCGAACGGGTCGGGCGGGGCGGCGGTGGGCCGCCGCCGTACCTGGTCGGCCAGCTCCCCGCCCGCGCGGACGATGCGGGCACGCAGGACGCCCTCGGCGGTCCCACCGGACCAGTCCTCCGGCGCGGCGAAGACCGCCGTGGGCACGACCACCGCCCGCAGGTACACGAACATCGGCCGGAGGGCGTGCTCCAGGACCAGGGAGTGCCGGGCCGTGCCGGCGGTGGCGGCGATCAGCACCGGCCGGTCCACCAGCGATCCGGAGTCGAGCACGTCGAAGAACGACTTGAACAGCCCGTTGTACGACCCGTTGAAGATCGGCGTGACCGCGACGACGCCGTCGGCCCCGGCGACCGCATCGAGGGCCTGCCGCAACTCCGGCGACGGGAAGCCGGTGAGCAGGTTGTTCACCACGTCGTGGGCGTGGTCGCGCAGATCGACCGGGCGCAGCTCGACCTCGACGCCCGCCCGGGCCAGCCCGTCGCGGGTGGCTGCGGCGAGCTGGTCGGCGAGCAGCCGGGTGGACGAGGGCCGGGAGAGCCCGGCGGACACCACGGCCAGGGTTCGACGGCTCATCGGCCGGCCTCCGTCCCCGCACCGGCGGCGGCCGACTCGGTGGCGGCCGACTCCGTGGCCCGGGCGGCGACGAGCGAAGCGTGGGTGGGCGCCTCGGGCACGTGCGCGGGGCGCAGCGCGTCGAACTCCCGACGCAGCACCGGCACCACCTCCTCGCCGAGGAGGTCGAGCTGCTCCAGCACGGTCTTCAGCGGCAGGCCCGCGTGGTCGATCAGGAAGAGCTGCCGCTGGTAGTCGCCGACGTAGTCGCGGAATCCCAGGGTGCGGTCGATCACCTGCTGCGGGCTGCCCACGGTCAGCGGGGTCTGCTCGGTGAACTCCTCCAGCGACGGGCCGTGACCGTAGACGGGGGCGTTGTCGAAGTACGGACGGAACTCCCGCACCGCGTCCTGCGAGTTGCGCCGCATGAACACCTGGCCGCCGAGGCCGACGATCGCCTGGTCGGGCGAGCCGTGCCCGTAGTGGGCGAAGCGCTCCCGGTAGAGCCCGACCATCCGCTGGGTGTGCTCCTTGGGCCAGAAGATGTGGTTGGCGAAGTAGCCGTCGCCGTAGTACGCGGCCTGCTCCGCGATCTCCGGGCTGCGGATCGAGCCGTGCCAGACGAACGGCGGCACCCCGTCGAGCGGGCGCGGCGTGGCGGTGAAGGACTGCAACGGGGTACGGAACTTGCCGGACCAGTCGACGACGTCCTCGCGCCACAGCCGGCGCAGCAGGTCGTAGTTCTCGATGGTCAACGGGATGCCGGCGCGGATGTCCTTGCCGAACCACGGGTAGACCGGGCCGGTGTTGCCCCGGCCGAGCATCAGGTCGACCCGGCCGTCGGCGAGGTGCTGGAGCATCGCGTAGTCCTCGGCGATCTTCACCGGGTCGTTGGTGGTGATCAGCGTGGTCGCGGTGGAGAGCAGCAGCCGCTCGGTGCGGGCCGCGATCCAGCCCAGCATGGTGGTGGGCGACGACGGCACGAACGGCGGGTTGTGGTGCTCGCCGGTGGCGAAGACGTCGAGGCCGACCTCCTCCACCTTGCGGGCGATCGTCACCATCGCCTTGATCCGCTCGTGCTCCGACGGCTCCCGCCCGCTGGTCGGGTCGACGGTGACGTCTCCGACGCTGAAGATCCCGAACTGCATGGTCCACTCCTCGCTGACTACCGGGGCCGTCTGGCGACCCTCGGACGCAGCGCACAACCTATTTGACGAGTCAACTATTCCGTCGGGCGGGCCCCGCCGGGCGGGCCGCAGTCAGCCGCCGGCCACCGAGGGAAGCACCCGCACCTCGGCACCGGGGCGGACCGGCGCGGCCAGGCCGCCGGCGTGCCGGCAGTCCTCCCCGTCGACGTAGACGTTGACGTACCGGCGCAGGTCACCGCGCTCGTCGCGGATCCGGCGGGACAGCCGGGGCCAGCCGTCGGCCAGCTCGTCGAGGACGTCCCGCAGCGTGCCGTGGGCCCGGACGGTGAGCCGCGCCGCGCCGCCGACCTCGCCGCGCAGCGGGCCGGGCACCAGGACGGTGACCACTCAGACCTCCGCGGCCCGGACGCAGAGCACGTCGGGCAGGTGGGCGGCGACCAGGGACCAGGAGTCGCCCTCGTCGCGGCTGGCGTAGACCTCGCCGGAGCGGGTGCCGAAGTAGACCCCGGCCGGGTCGGCGTCGTCGGCGCACATCGCGTCGCGCAGCACCGCCGGGTAGAACGGGCCGTCGGGCAGGCCGGCGGAGAGCGGCTCCCACGTCCCGCCGGCGTCGGCGGAACGGTAGACCCGGCAGCGGTGGTCCACCGGGAAGCGCTGCGAGTCGGCGACGAGGGGGAACGACCAGATCATGCCGGGGCGGGTGGGATGGGCCACCATCGGGAAGCCGAAGTCGCTGGGCAGGCCGGCGGCGATCGAGGCCCAGGTGCGCCCCGCGTCGTCGGAGCGGTAGACCCCATGGTGGTTCTGGGCGTAGAGCCGCTCGGGGTCGCCGGCGTCCCGGGCGACCTTGTGGACGCACTGGCCGAACTCGGGCCACTCGTCGGGCAGGTAGCGGGCGTGGATGCCGGTGTTGCCCGGGGCCCAGCTCACCCCCGCGTCGTCGGACCGGTAGACCCCGCCGGTCGACATGGCCACCACGAGCCGGGCCGGGTCGCGCGGGTGCGGCAGGACGCTGTGCACCGCCTGCCCGCCGAAACCCGCGCCCCACTGCGTGCGGTGGGGATGGTCCCAGAGCCCGCGGACCAGCTCGAAGGTGCGGCCGCCGTCGGCGGAGCGAAACAGCGCCGACGGCTCGGTGCCGGCCCAGACCACGTCCGGCTCCGCCGGCCCGCCGGGGGTGATCTGCCAGACCCGACCGAGACTCGCCGCGGTGTCGGCCGGGAAGGCGACCGGGGCGTGCTCGGGCTCCTGCCAGGACGACCCCAGGTCGTCGCTGGTCGCCAGGCTGGGCCCGAAGTGCGAGCTGGACGTGCCGGCGAGCAGGCGGGGAACGGCGCGCCGCTTGTCCACCGCCACCGCGTAGACGCCGGTCATCGGGAAGTGCGGGCCACCGATCTGCCAACTTCGACGGCCGTCGGTGCTGGTGGCGAGGAAGAGCCCCTTGCCGGTGCCGATCGCGAGCAGGGTCGTCATGGGCGTTTCCTCCGGTCAGCCGGGGCAGATGGCGTGATTATGGCCACGGGGCCCGACAGAATCCCGGCAGACGCACCGGGACGGCCGCCGCCGGCTCAGCGGCGGGAGCGGGGCACGTGCCGGCGGTACCCGCTCACCGTCGGGTCGCCGGTGATCCAGAACCGCCAGGGCACGTCGTGCGCGCCGGTCACCCCGACCCGGGGGCCGGCCGCGATCGCCGCGTCGGACACCGGCTCGACGGCCGGGCGCAGCCGCACGGGCCCGTCGCCGAGCAGGTGGCACCCGTACGCCGCCTTGTCGATGCCGAGGGCGGCGCAGAGCCGGGCCGGCCCGCGGGCCAGGTCCACGTCCCGGCGTACGGCGGTGCGCCGGGCGCGGGCCGCCTCGACGCCCTCGACCACCTCGCCGGCCCGCAGCAGCACCGCCGACGCCTCACCCTCCGGACCGGTCACCACGTTCACGCACCAGTGCATGCCGTAGGTGAAGTAGACGTAGGCGTGCCCGGCCGGGCCGAACATCACGGCGTTGCGCGGGGTCCGGCCCCGGTGCGCGTGCGAGGCCGGGTCACCGGCCGTGCCGGCGTACGCCTCGACCTCGGTGATCCGGACGGTGACCCCGTCGGTCGATAGCCGGCAGCCGAGCAGGCCCCGGGCTGCCGGCACGACCGGCCCGGCCAGCAGCTCGGCCAGCGCGGCGAGGCCGCCGTCGCGTACCGCCGCATCGGGGTGCGACACCATGGCCCGAGCCTATCCGAGGCTGCTCCGGCAGGCCGGACGGCCGCGTCGTCCACGGCCGCGTCATCCACCATCCGGCGGCTGCGGCGTCCACGGCCTCGGTGGCCGGCGCGCTCCGGCGTCTCCGGCTAGGGGAGGCTCAGCCGAGCGGCTGCTGGAGCATGACGAGGTTGCCGCAGGTGTCGTCGAGGACCGCCGAGAGGACCGGCCCGATCGGGGCCGGCGGGGCGGTGAACGTGACGCCGAGGCCGGTGAGCCGCTCGTGCTCCTTCGCCAGGTCGTCCACGGCGAAAATCATCACCGGGAGCCCCGCCTTGCGCAGCCCCTGCTGGTACGCCTGCGCCACCGGCGAGCCGTTCGGCTCCAGCAGCAGGTGGACGCCGTCGGGGTCGGCCGCCGAGACGACGGTGAGCCACCGGGCGCCACCACCGAGCGGGACGTCGTGCCCGAGCGCGAAGCCCAGCACGTCCGTGTAGAAGCGCAGCGCCTTCTCCTGATCGTCGACGAAGACGCTGGTCACACCAACTCTGATCATAGATATCCCCTTCTCCTCCGCACCGAGAGTTCCAACGACCACGCCCATCTTCGTCTACCTGTCCGACAAAAAGGCTGAGGTCGAGTCGCGCTGTCGTGATTGATCGGCGTTCAGCGGGCCAGCGTCCGCCGTCTCGCCGCGACACACGAGCGCGCTGGCACAGGAGCAAGATCGTGCTCGATCAGGGAAGGTGTGGCCTCGTCGTGGGTAGGAGGCCACACCTTCCGGGATCGAGCACGATCTTGCGCGCCTGGCCGATCTCCGGCGGTTCCCGGGAGGCCGCTCGACACCCGCCCTAACGCACCACGTCGAGGACGTACAGCTGCTCAAGCTTGCCGCTGCGCGGATGCGGTGCCGGCGCTCCCTGGACACGCCAGCCGAGGCCTTCGTACAACCGCACGGCCCGCGTGTTGTCGAGGTACACCATCAGCACCGCCTGCTCGTACCCTGCCTTCGCCAGCACGTCGGGGACCGCCGCCATCAACCGTCGTCCGACACCTTCACCCCAGACAAGCCGGCTGACCCCGACATACCGAACCTCCGCGATCGGTTGATCCTCGCGGCCCCTCCACGGCTCCATCGCTGCGAATCCGATCGTCTGCCCACCGTCGTCGGCCACGAGCAGAATCGACCGCGATGAACTGTCCAGCACGGCCCGGATCAGCGGGCGAGCCAACTCAAGCGGCGCGACGTCCTCATCACCGTCCCGCGCCGCCGTGGCCTCGGCCCAAATCTGCGCGACAGCGTCCACGCGCTCCGGACTATCGGTGACCGTGATCTGCAAAGCCATTTCGCGAGCTTACGACCCGCCCAGCAACAATGATCAACTATTAGCGGAAGGTCGGGGCACCCTTCTCGCGTCGGCTGGACCTCGATCAGCACAAGACCTTTGAACACTTCGTTGACAACAGCTCGTTCGTCTGCTGGACTCGGCGGCATGACCGCAGCCGAGCTGGATCCGTTCACCGCCCCCGACCCCGGCCGCGCCCGGGCGCACCGCACCTACGCCGCGCTGACCCGGATCGCCGAGCGGCACGCGTCCGACGACGTGCGCCGCCGACGCCACACCAACCCGTACGTGCCGGACCCGTACGAGGCGGTGGCCCTGGTGACCGCGCTGGCCGCCGGCGGGGCCGAGCTGGCCGCCGACGAGGAGCCGATCGACTCCGCCGACCTGGTGGCCGCGCTCACCCTCGTGCCGCACGTGCGGGCGGAACTGGACGCGCTGGAGGCCGGGCTGCTGCGGCTCGCCCGTGACCGGGGGCTGACCTGGCAGTCGATCGCCTACGGGCTGGGCCTCGGCACGCCCCAGGCCGCCCGGCAGCGCTACGAGCGGCTCACCGGTCGGGTCGACGCCGGGGCCGGAGGTGACGCCCGAAACGACGACACAGGGCGCGGCAGCGGGGGCAGACCGGGCGGCGGCGGAAGCGACGTCGACGCCGACGGCGAGGGGCGGGGAAGGTGATGGAGCGCGCGGAGCTGCTGGCGTACTGCCTGGCGAAGCCGGGGGCGTGGCTGGACCAGCCCTGGGACGACAGCGAGGTCGTGAAAGTGGGCCGCCGGATCTTCGCCTTCCTCGGCCCGGAATCGGGCGAGCGGGTGGGCGTCAAGTGCGGCCCGACGCGGGACGTGGCCGACGAATGGCTGCACCGGTTCCCCGACGACGCGGTCCCCTCCCCCTACCTCGGCCGGTCGGGGTGGAACAGCCTGCGGCTGGCCGGCGCGATCGACGGCGACGAGCTGCGCGAGGCGGTGGACGCCTCGTACGAGGCGGTGGTGGCGAAGCTGCCGAAGCGGGACCGCCCGGCGGCGGGCTGAGGCTGGGACCGCCCGGCGGCCGGCTGAGTGCGGCACGACGACCGACGCGGCGCGCGGAAGTTACCCGCGCGCCGCGTCTACCGCAGCAACCGCCGCATCAGGACGGCAGCGTCAGCGGGGCACGACCTGCTCGGCGGCCCACTCCCGCCAGCCGGCGAGCTGGTCGACGGCGGCGGCGAGCTGGTCGGCGACCGGGCCGGGGCCGGTGGACCCGGGGGTGATCCGCGCGGCCAGGGCCGAGGAGACCGAGAGCACGTCGCGCACCGACGGGTCGAGGTGCTCGCTGACCGTCGCCAGATCGGCGTCGGAGACCTCGTCGAGGGCGCATTCGCGGACCGCGCAGAGCGCGACCAGCCTGCCGGTGATCTCGTGCGCGTCCCGGAACGGCACGTTGCGGCGGACCAGCCAGTCGGCGACCTCGGTGGCCAGGGAGAAACCGACGGGGGCGGCGGCCACCAAACGGTCGACGCGGACGGTCATCGTGGAGATCATCCCGGCGAGGGCCGGCAGCAGCAGTTCCAGGGTGTCGACCGCGTCGAAGGCCGGCTCCTTGTCCTCCTGCATGTCCCGGTCGTACGCCATCGGCAGGCCCTTGAGCATGGTCAGCACGCTGACCAGGCCGCCGACGAGCCGACCGGACTTGCCCCGGGCCAGCTCGGCGATGTCCGCGTTCTTCTTCTGCGGCATGATCGACGAGCCGGTGGCGAAGGCGTCGTCCAGCTCGACCCAGCCGAACTCGTGCGACGTCCACAGCACCACCTCCTCGCCGAGGCGGGACAGGTGCACCCCGATCATCGCGGTGATGAAGAGGAACTCGGCGACGAAGTCCCGGTCGGCCACGGCGTCCATCGAGTTGGCGAAGGACGTGCGGAAGCCCAGCTCCTTCGAGACGGCCACCGGGTCCAGCGGCAGGCCGGAGCCGGCGAGCGCGCCCGCCCCGAGCGGGCTGACCGCGGCCCGGTGGTCCCAGTCCCGCATCCGGTCCAGGTCGCGCAGCAGCGGCTGCACGTGGGCCAGCAGCCAGTGGCCGAAGGTGACCGGCTGGGCGTGCTGAAGGTGGGTCATCCCCGGCGCGGCCGTGTCGACGTGCCGCTCGGCCTGCTCGGTGAGGGCCTCGGCCAGCTCGACCAGCCGGGCGGCCACGCCCCGGGCGTGGTCGCGCAGGTAGAGCCGCAGGTCGGTGGCGACCTGGTCGTTGCGGGACCGGCCGGCGCGCAGCTTGCCGCCGAGGCTGCCGAGGCGCTCCAGCAGCCCGCGTTCCAGGGCGGTGTGCACGTCCTCGTCGTCCACAGTGGGCCGGAACGACCCGGAGGCGCAGGCGGCCTCCAGGTCGTCCAGGGCGGCGAGGATGCGACCCAGCTCCTCCGGGTCGAGCAGGCCCGCGCCCGCCAGGACCCGGGCGTGCGCCCGGGACCCGGCGAGGTCGTACGGGGCGAGGCGCCAGTCGAACTGCACGCTGACCGACAGCCGGGCCAGGGCCTCGGAGGGGCCGCCGGCGAACCGGCCGCCCCACAGGCTCGTACGGTTGGTCGCGGCGCTGTTCTCGGTGAGGCTCTTGTCGTCCACGCCACCCATTGTGGTTGCCACGGTCAGGAGCCGGCCAACCGGGCGTCCCGCGCGGCGGCCATCTTGCTGGGCAGGCCCCACAACTGCACGAAGCCCTTGGCCAGGGACTGGTCGAACGTGTCGCCGGTGTCGTAGGTGGCCATGCCGAAGTCGTACAGGCTGGCCTCGGAGCGCCGGCCGGTGACGGTGGCCCGACCGCCGTGCAGGGTGAGCCGCACCTCGCCGGAGACCTGCTGCTGGGCGTCGTCGATGAAGGCGTCCAGGGCCTTCTTCAGCGGCGAGAACCAGAGGCCGTCGTAGACCAGCTCGCCCCAGCGCTGGTCGACGCCCTTCTTGAACCGGGCCAGGTCCCGCTCGACGGTGACCGCCTCCAGCTCCTGATGGGCGGCGATCAGCGCGATCGCGCCGGGGGCCTCGTACACCTCGCGGCTCTTGATGCCGACCAGGCGGTCCTCGACCATGTCGAGCCGGCCGACGCCCTGCGCCCCAGCGCGCCGGTTCATCTCCAGGATCGCCTGGTACGGGGTGACGGTCTCGCCGTCGATCGCGACCGGCACGCCGGCGTCGAAGGTGATGACCACCTCGTCGGCGTCGCGCTCCTGCGCCGGGTCGGACGTGTACGAGTACAGGTCCTCGATGGGGGCGTTCCAGATGTCCTCCAGGAAGCCGGTCTCCACGGCCCGGCCCCACAGGTTCTGGTCGATCGAGTACGGCGACTTGGCCGACACGTCGATCGGCAGCCCCTTCTCCTCGGCGAAGGCGATCGCCTTGTCCCGGGTCCAGGCGAAGTCCCGGGCCGGGGCGATGATCTTCAGGTCGGAGGCGAGCGCGGCCAGGCCGACCTCGAAGCGGACCTGGTCGTTGCCCTTGCCGGTGCAGCCGTGCGACACGATGGTGCCGCCGTGCTTGCGGGCCGCGGCAACCAGGTGCTTGACGATCAGCGGCCGGGACAGCGCGGAGACCAGCGGATACCGGTCCATGTAGAGGGCGTTGGCCCGCATCGCCGGCAGGCAGTACTCGGCGGCGAACTCGTCGCGCGCGTCCACCACCTCGGACTCGACGGCCCCGCAGTCCAGGGCGCGCTGCCGGATGGCGTCGAGGTCCTCGCCGCCCTGCCCGACGTCCACCGCCACCGCGATGATCTCGGCGCCGGTCTGCTCGGCCAGGTACGGAATCGCGACGGAGGTGTCCAACCCCCCGGAGTACGCAAGGACGACCCGCTCGGTCATGGTGTGTTGCTCCCTTCAACGTTCTCTTCCCGGCGGGACCACGCGGCGAGCTTCTCGCCCAACGCGGCACCGCCGACGGCCTCGCGGGCCACGACGAGGATGGTGTCGTCGCCGGCGATGGTGCCGACGACCTCGGGCAGGCCCGCTCGGTCCAACGCGCTGGCCAGGTATTGGGCTGCGCCCGGCGGGGTGCGCAGCACGGCGATGTTGCCGCTGGAGTCGACCTCGTTGAGCAGCTCCCGCAGCAGCCGGATCAGCCGGGCCGGGGCGGCCTCGGCGTCGCGCAGCGGCCGGTGGCCGTCCTCGGGGATGACGTACACGGGGCGCCCGTCGCCGCCCCGGGCGGTGACCGCGCCCAACTCCTTGAGGTCCCGCGACAGGGTGGCCTGGGTGACTCCCACGCCGTCGCCGGCGAGCAGGTCGGCCAGCTCCGTCTGCGAGCGGACCGCCTTGTCGCGGATCAGCTCGACGATGCGGGCGTGCCGGGCGGCGCGGGTCAGCGGGGCGGTCATTCCGGGCTCTCCAGCAGGTACGCCAGCAGCGCCTTCTGCGCGTGCAGCCGGTTCTCCGCCTGGTCGAACACCGCGCTCTGCGGGCCGTCGAGCACCTCGTCGGTGATCTCCTCGCCCCGGTGCGCGGGCAGGCAGTGCAGCACGATCGCGCCCGGCGCGGCGTGCCCGATCAGCTCCTTGTTGAGCTGGTACGGCAGGAACGGGGTGGTCCGGTCCAGCCCGTCGGACTCCTGCCCCATCGAGGTCCAGGTGTCGGTGGCCAGCACGTCGGCGTCCCGGACCGCCTCCACCGGGTCGCGCAGCACCCGCACCGACCCGCCGGTGCCGGCGGCGATCTCCGCCGCCCGGGTGACCACCTCGGGGTCGGGGTCGAACCCGTCCGGCCCGGCGACCCGCACGTGCATCCCGGCGGTCGCCCCGGCCAGCAGGTACGAGTGCGCCATGTTGTTCGCCGCGTCCCCGACGTACGCCAGGGTGCGGCCCCGGGTGTCGCCGAACCGCTCGCGGACGGTGAGCAGGTCGGCCAGGAGCTGGCAGGGGTGGAAGCCGTCGGTGAGGGCGTTGATCACCGGCACGCTCGCCCCGGCGGCGACCTCGGCGATCCGGTCGTCGCCGTGGGTGCGCAGCACGATCGCGGCCACGTACCGGGACAGCACCCGGCCGGCGTCGGCGAGGGTCTCGCCCCGGCCGAAGTGGGTGACCTGGGTGTCCACCACGAGCGGGTGGCCGCCCAGCTCGGCGATGCCGGCGTCGAACGAGATCCGGGTGCGCAGGCTCTGCTTGTCGAACAGCACCGCCACCGACCGCGGGCCGGCCAGCGGCTTGTGGGTGTACCGCTCCGCCTTCATCCGGGCGGCCAGGTCCAGCACGGCCGACTGCTCGGCCGGCGAGAGGTCGTCGTCGCGCAGCAGGTGCCGGGTCATGCGGTGGCCTCCGGGGTGGTGGCGTCGTCGAGGGCGGCGGGCAGTGCGGCCAGGAAGGCGTCGACCTGGTCGGTGGTGAGGACCAGCGGCGGGGCGAGCCGGACCACGCCCGGCTGCACCGGGTTGACCAGGAACCCGGCCTCCCGCAGGGCCGTCGCCAACGGGCCGGACACGTCGGCGGTGAGCACGATCCCGAGCAGCAGGCCCGCGCCGCGCACCTCGGCCACGAGGGGGTGGCCGAGCGCCTCGACGCCCCGGCGCAGCCGCTCGCCGACCCGCTTGACGTGATCGAGCAGCCCCTCGCTGGCGATGGTCGACACCACCGCGAGGGCGGCGGCGCAGCTCACCGGGTTGCCGCCGAAGGTGGTGCCGTGGGAGCCGGCCCTGAGCAGGTCGGCGGCCGGGCCGAAGGCCAGGCAGGCGCCGATGGGCAGGCCGCCGCCGAGGCCCTTGGCCAGGGTGACGATGTCGGGTTCGACGCCCTCGGCCTGGTGGGCGAACCAGTGCCCGGTGCGGCCGACACCGGTCTGCACCTCGTCGAGGACCAGCAGGGCGCCGTGCCGGGCGGTGATCCGCCGGGCCTCGGCGAGGTAGCCGGGGGGCGGGACGACGACGCCGTTCTCGCCCTGGATCGGCTCCAGGATGACCATGGCGGTCGCGTCGGTCACCGCCTCGCCGAGGGCCGCCGCGTCGCCGTACGGGACGTGGGTGACGTCGCCGGGCAGCGGGCGGAACGGGTCGGCCTTGGCGGGCTGGCCGGTGAGCGCGAGCGCGCCCATGGTCCGGCCGTGGAAGCCACCGACGGTCGCCACGACGTGGGTACGCCCGGTGAGCCGGGACAGCTTGAACGCGGCCTCGTTGGCCTCGGCGCCGGAATTGGCGAAGAAGACCCGGCCGCGCCGGCCCGCGAGGGCCAACAGCAACTCGGCCAGGGCCACCGGCGGCTCGGCGACGAACAGGTTCGACACGTGCCCGAGGGTGGCGACCTGCCGGGACACGGCGGCCACCACGGCCGGGTGGGCGTGGCCGAGGGCGTTCACCGCGATGCCGCCGAGCAGGTCGACGTACTCCCGGCCGGCGTCGTCGACCACGACCGCTCCGGAACCGGAAACCAGCGCGAGCGGCGGGGTGCCGTAGTTGTCCATCAACGACTGCCGCCAGCGGTCCACCAGCGTGCTCATGACGGAACCGAGCCTTTCCTGTTCGCGACTGCGGGGCTCGCAGGCTCACTCCTCGCGCTCACGACCATCGTTCCGAACCCTTCCGAGGTGAAGACCTCAAGCAGCGTGGAGTGGGCGACCCGGCCGTCGACGACGTGTGCCGCGGGCACGCCGTGGCGCACCGCCCGCAGGCAGGCCTCCATCTTCGGGACCATCCCCGATTCCAGGGACGGCAGCAGCTCCGCCAGGTCGTCCGTGGTGATCTCGCTGACCAGGCTGTCGGTGTCGGGCCAGTTCGCGTAGAGGCCGGGGACGTCGGTGAGGACGACCAGCTTGCGGGCCTGGAGCGCGATCGCGAGCGCGGCGGCGGCGGTGTCGGCGTTGAGGTTGTGCAGCACCCCGTCGGCGTCCGGCGCGACGGTGGAGATCACCGGGATGCGGCCGGCCGCGATCAGGTCGGTCACCGCCGACGGGTCGACCGACTCGACGTCGCCGACCTGGCCGACGTCCACCGGCTCCCCGTCGACGTACGCCGGGCGGCGCACGGCGGTGAACAGGCCGGCGTCCTCGCCGGAGAGGCCGACGGCGTACGGGCCGTACGCGTTGATCAGCCCGACCAGCTCCCGGCCGACCTGGCCGACCAGCACCATCCGCACGACGTCCATCGCCTCGGGGGTGGTGACCCGCAGGCCGCCCCTGAACTCGCTGTCGATGCCGAGCCGGCCGAGCATGGCGGAGATCTGCGGCCCGCCGCCGTGCACGACGACCGGCTTGAGGCCGGCGTAGCGCAGGAACACCATGTCGGCGGCGAAGGCCCGCTGGAGGTCGGGGTCGACCATCGCGTTGCCGCCGTACTTGACCACGACGGTGGTGCCGGCGAGGCGAGCCAGCCAGGGCAGCGCCTCGATCAGGGTCTCGGCCTTCGCCTGGGCCCGGGTGAGATCCGCGGTGAGACTCACCGTGCCCACCTTCCGATCGCGACTGCGGGACTCCGCTGCGCTGCGTTCCTCGCGCTCACGTCGAGTACGCCGAGTTCTCGTGCACGTACGCGTGCGACAGGTCGTTGGTCCACACGGTGGCCTCCGCGTCGCCGGCGTGCAGGTCGATCCGGATCGTCGCGCCCCGCCCGGTGAGGTCGACCTTGGAGCGGTCCTCGGCGGCGGCGCCGGAGCGGCACACCCAGATCCCGTTCACGGCGACGTCGACGGCGTCCGGCTCGAACGCGGCGGCGGTGGTGCCGACGGCGGCGAGGATCCGACCCCAGTTCGGGTCGTTGCCGAACAGCGCCGTCTTGACCAGGTTGTTGCGGGCCACCGACCGGCCCACCTCGACCGCGTCGTCCTCGCTCGCGGCACCGACCACGTCGATGGTGATCTGCTTGGTGGCGCCCTCGGCGTCGGCGATGAGCTGCTGGGCCAGGTCGTGACAGGCGGCGGTGACGGCGGCGGTCAGCTCCGCCTGGGTCGGCTCGATGCCGGACGAACCGCTGGACAGCAGCAGCACGGTGTCGTTGGTGGACATGCAGCCGTCGGAGTCGATCCGGTCGAAGGTGACCCGGCAGGCGGCGCGCAGCGCGGCGTCGAGCGCCGCCGGCCCGGCCACCGCGTCGGTGGTCAGCACGCAGAGCATCGTCGCCATGGCCGGGGCGAGCATGCCCGCGCCCTTGGCCATGCCGCCGACGGTCCAGCCGCTGCCTGCGGCCACGGTGGTCTTCGGCCGGGTGTCGGTGGTCATGATCGCCTCGGCCGCGGCGGTGCCGCCGTCGCGGGACAGGCCCCGGATCGCCGCCCGCACGCCGGGCAGCAGCTTCAGCATCGGCAGCCGCTCACCGATCAGGCCGGTGGAGCAGACCGCGACGTCGGCGGCGCCGAGCCGCAGTCGGGGGCTGGCCGAGGTCAGCGCGGCGGCGGTGTGCTCGGCGGTGGCGTGGGTGTCCTGGAAGCCGGCCGGGCCGGTGCAGGCGTTCGCGCCACCGGAGTTCAGCACCACGGCGCGGGCCACGCCGCCACGGACCACCTGCTGGGTCCACAGCACCGGCGCGGCCTTGACCCGGTTGGCGGTGAAGACACCGGCGACCCCGGCGTCCGGGCCGTCGTTGACGACGAGGGCGATGTCGCTGGCGCCGCTGCCCTTGAGTCCGGCGGCGACCCCGGCGGCCCGGAACCCCTTCGGTGTGGTGACGGTCACTGTGCCCGCCTTTCGTTCACGACTGCGGGGCTCCGCTTCGCTGCACTCCTCGCGCTCACGGTGCGACCCCCCAGACGGACAGGCCCGTGGTCTCCGGCAGGCCGAGCATCAGGTTGGCGCACTGCACGGCCTGGCCGGCAGCGCCCTTGCCGAGGTTGTCGATCGCGCTGAGCACGATCACCCGACCGGAGTCGACGTCGACGCCCGCCTGGAGGTGGCAGGAGTTCGAGCCGAGGGTGGCGGCGGTGTGCGGCCAGGCCCCCTCGGGCAGCACGTGCACGAACGGCGCGTCCGCGTACGCCTCCGCCAGGACCGCGCGAGGGTCGATGCCGGAGCCGGTCGGCACGGCGGTGACCGTGGCGAGGATGCCGCGCGGCATCGGCGCGAGGAGCGGGGTGAGGGAGAGGCTGGTCGCGCCGGTGGCCTGCTTGATCTCCGGCACGTGCTGGTGGGCCCCGACCTTGTACGGCGACAGGTCGCCCATCACCTCGCTGCCGAGCAGGTTGGTCTTGGCGGCCCGGCCCGCGCCGGAGGTGCCGGAGGCGGCGACCACCACCACGTCGGCGGGGTCGACCGCGCCGGCCGCGACGAGCGGGGCGAGCGCGAGCGTGGTGGCCACCGCGTAGCAGCCGGTGTTGGCGACCCGGGTCGCGGCGGCGATCGCGGCGCGCTGGCCGGGCAGTTCGGGCAGGCCGTAGGTCCAGGTCCCGGCGTGCTCGCCGCCGTAGTACCGCGTCCAGGCGGCGGCGTCGCGCAGCCGGTGGTCCGCACCCAGGTCGACCACCCGCACCGTCTCCGGCAGGGCGGCGGCCAGGGCCGCCGACTCGCCGTGCGGCAGGGCCAGGAAGACCAGGTCCGCGTCGGCCAGGGTCGCCGGGTCGGTCGCCGCGAACACCAGGTCCAGCCCGACGAGCTGCGGGTGTACGGCGGTGACCGGCGCGCCGGCCTGACGGTGCGCGGTGGCGGCGACCAGGTCGAGCTCGGGGTGGCCGGCGACCAGGCGCAGCAGCTCGCCCCCGGCGTAACCGCTCGCCCCCGCTACCGCAACTCGGATACCCATTCCCACCTCCGCATGTCTATGCAGAGGAGGCTACCCGGTCCCGGCGGGCGACTGCAAGGTCATACGGGCCAATGCATGGACATGTGGGAGTGACGGTCGCCACCCTGCCGTTCACCGCCCGACGGGCGGGGGGCCTCTATCCCTGGGGAGGAGGCCCCCCGGCACGCCTCAGGCGCCGCGCAGCGTCGCGCCGAAGCGCTCCGCCGCGCGGGCGACGGCCGCGTCGCGGGCCGCCACCGCCTCCTCGACCGTCAGCGTCCGGTCGGGGGCGCGGAAGGTCAGCTTGTACGCCAGCGACCGGCGCCCCGCGCCGAGCTGCTCGGAGGCGTACACGTCGAACAGCCGGACGTCCTCCAGCAGCCCGCCGGCACCCTCGACGAGGGCCCGCTGCACCTCGGCGGCGGGCACCCGCTCGTCCACCATCAGCGCCACGTCGATCAGCGCCGGTGGGAAGCCGGAGATCGTCGGGGCCGGGGCGACCGGGGCGGGCGGCAGCGCGTCCAGGTTCAGCTCCATGGCGCTGGTGCGCCGGGGCAGCTCCAGCGCGGCCACCACGGCCGGGTGCAGCTCACCGGCGTGGCCGACGACGGCCCCGTCGACCAGCAGCTCGGCGCAGCGGCCCGGGTGCCAGGGCGCGTGCTCGGCGGCCCGCACCTCGATCCGGTCGGCGGGGATGTCGGCGGCGGCGAGCACCGCCCGGGCGGCCTCGACCGCGTCCGCCCAGCCGGCCGGGCG